>NZ_QLTL01000004.1:0-358218 GCF_003269045.1 Pseudomonas sp. URMO17WK12:I7
ATCATGCCGCACACGTCAATGATCTGGAAGCGGCCCTGTTTGGACTTCTTGATCGGCTTCTGGCCGGTGATCATCATCATCGGCATACCGCCCAGGTAGGCGTACGCACTGGCGGTCACCAGGTTGGTTGCGCCAGGGCCCAGGGTCGACAGGCTGACACCGGTCTTGCCGGTCAGGCGGCCATAGGTGGCGGCCATGAAGCCCGCGGATTGCTCGTGGCGGGTCAGTACCAGCTTGATCTTCGACTTGCGCAGGGATTCCAGCAGGTCGAGGTTTTCCTCGCCAGGAATGCCGAACACATACTCGACACCTTCGTTTTCCAGGCATTGCACAACAACATCGGCGGCTTTGGCCATCTTTCTTATCTCACCTACGGTCATCGGGATGCGAACGCTTTGCACAGCAGACGTTCGAGCGCTCGAAACGCGGGCCACACAGTGCACTGCAAACCAACTTATTGCAATGCCGTTCTATTTTCATTCAAGTTTTCTAGCTGAACGGCCGAAAGCATTTCGCCACTACTTCCCTATTCGCTACCCACAGGAACGACATGCGAAAACTTTCAATTGCGCTGCGCTCAACGCTGGCCTTCGGCCTGATCGCCTCAATCATCATCATCGTCGGGGTATTTGCACTCCTGCAAATGTCCCGCGTCGACCAGATCAACCGCACCATCGAAACCGTCAGCACGCCGACCGCTAACGCGCTCGGCAGCATGCGCGAAGCCGTGCTGGGTATCCGCGTCAACTCGCTGAAGCTGGCGTTCTACCCCAGCGAAACGATGCGCGCCGATAGCAGTCGGCGCCTGGAAATACAACTCGACAAGCTCGCCAAGGCACAAGCGCAATACCTGGCGAAGCTGACAGACCCTCATGAACGGCAGCTGTACACGGGGGTCGAGCCTTACCTCAATGCCACCGCACCCGGCATTCGCGAGCTGATCGCCTTGGCCAGGCAAGGCCGCGAGAGCGAAATGGTGAGCCTGCTCAACGGGCCGCTGCGGGAAAATTCCGAGGAATCTTTCCCCCGCCTGTACGCCCTGAGCGACGTCAACCAGCGCAATATCAACCAGGCATTCGCCAGCGCCAGCAGCACCTATTCGAACGCCCGGGCCAGTGTGGCCGTGCTGATGGCGGTGGCTGCGCTGATCACCCTCGGTGTGGCCTGGCAGGTCAGCCGCAGCATCATTCTGCCGATCAACCGGGCGGCCTCGAGCGCCGAAATCATCGCCTCGGGTGACCTCACCCAGCCCATGGAAAATGAAGGTAGCGATGAAGTCACCCGGCTGTTCGGCGCGCTGCAGCAAATGCAGGCAAATCTGCGCGCAGCAATAGACCAGATCGTGCAATCGGCCTCGGTGATTGCTGCCTCCTCGACGCAACTGAGCGCGGTCACTGTCGAATCGAACGAAAACCTGCAGATGCAGGCCAACGAGATCGAGCAGGCCGCATCTGCAGTCACCGAGCTTTCCGCTGCTGTGGACGAAGTGGCGCGTACCGCCGTGAACACCTCGCAAGCCTCGGCGCAATCCAAGGCCGCCAGCGAAGCCGGCAATGCACGGGTGGAAGAGACCGTAGCGGCCATCGAGCAGATGAGCCTAGACATCCAGCAGAGCGCTCAGCAAGTGGACAGCCTCGCCACCAGCGTGACGGACATTGCCAAGGTACTGGATGTGATCCGCAGCATCGCCGAGCAGACCAACCTGCTTGCGCTCAATTCTGCCATCGAAGCCGCACGCGCAGGCGAGGCCGGCCGCGGCTTTGCCGTGGTTGCCGATGAAGTGCGCGCACTGGCCCACCGCACCCAGCAATCCACGCTGGAAATCGAGAGCATGGTCAGCGCGATCAGCACCGAGTCCAGCCAGGCAGTGGCTGCGATGAATGACAACCGCGCCCGCGCTGGCCATACCCTGCAAACCGCACACGAGGCAGGGCAAGCGCTGGAGCAGATCATGGCGCACATCACGCGCATCAACGAACAGAACCTGGTGATTGCCAGCGCCGCAGAAGAGCAAGCCCAAGTGGCTCGCGAAGTGGACCGCAACCTGATCAACATCCGCGACCTGTCTGCAGTGTCGACCAGCCAAGCAAACCAGACCGCTGCGGCGAGCCACGCGCTGGAACAACTGGGCACCCAGCTCAGTGCTCTGGTCACGCGCTTCCGAACGTGACCCACGCGGTCGCCACACTCGCAAAACCATAGATTTCGCAACGCAATTCTATTTTTGCGCATTGCGAGGCATAATGCCGCACGCCCATGGCCGGTCACTCCACCCCTGTAAAACCAGAACAAAGGTGGCCAGGACCGAAACCAAGACTGTTCCCGAACCGAGCGAGCTCCTGATGTCCGACACACCCAACTCACGGCGCGAATTTCTGCGCCGTAGTGCCATCCTCATTCCAGCGGTAAGCCTGGTGGGCTATGCAGCCCATGAGGCCATCGATTCGAAGCCGGCGCCTGCCAGCACCGCTGTCGCCCCCACCCCAAGCGGGCCTACCGAGCCCTATCACCCAACGTACTTCACCGACAGCGAGTGGGCATTCGTGAACGCGGCGTGCGCCGTGCTGATTCCCGAGGACGACGAAGGGCCCGGCGCAGTGACCGCTGGAGTGCCCGAATTTCTCGACCGCCAGATGGAAACGCCTTACGCCCACGGTCGCCTGTGGTACATGCAGGCGCCCTTCATCACCGACCAGCCCGCCGAACTGGGTTACCAGATGAAGCTGGTCCCCCGCGAGCTTTACCGCCTGGGCATTGCCGACCTCGACGCTGCCTGCCTCAAGCAGCTCGGCAAGCCCTTCGCGCAGCTCGACGCGCGCGTGCAGACCCAGGTGTTCAAACAGCTGGAAAGCGGCAAGCTGGAACTGGCACGCGTACCGGCCGCCACCTTCTTTGCCCTGCTGCTGAAAAACGTCAAGGAAGGCTATTTCGCCGACCCGATGTATGGCGGCAACAAGCAAATGGTCGCGTGGACCATGCTCGGCTTCCCCGGCGCCCGCGCCGACTTCATGGACTGGATCGATCGCCCGAACGAGCGTTATCCACTGGGTCCAGTTTCAATCAATGGCCAGCGGGGGTAACGGTATGGCAGTCAAGAAACCTGAAACAGATGTCGTCATTGTCGGCCTCGGCTGGGTGGGCTCGATCATGGCCGCCGAACTGACCGAGGCGGGCCTGAACGTGGTGGCGCTGGAGCGCGGCCCTGACCAGGACACACCAACCGACGCCAACTATCCGAAGGTGATCGATGAGCTGGCCTACACCATCCGTGGCAAGCTCTTCCAGGACTTGTCCAAGGAAACCGTCACCATCCGCCACAACGCGGCCTCTGTCGCCCTGCCCTATCGACAGCAAGGCACTTTCCTGCTGGGTAACGGCGTGGGAGGCGCAGGGTTCCACTGGAACGGGTTGAGCTGGCGCCCTTTGCCAAGCGACCTGAAACTGCGCAGCCACTACACCGAACGCTACGGCAGCAAGTTCATCCCGGAAAGCATGACCATCCAGGATCACGGCGTGAGCTTCGAAGAACTCGAGCCCTACTTCACCCGCTTCGAAGAAGTGGCCGGCGTGTCGGGCAAGGCCGGCAACATCAAAGGCCGCCTGATCGAGGGTGGCAACAAGTTCGAAGGTGCGCGCAGCAAGGAATACCCACTGCCGCCACTGAAAAAGGTCTATGGTGAACAACTGTTCGACAAGGCCGCCCGCAGCCTGGGCTACTCGACTTTCTCGATCCCTGCCGGCAACGCCTCCGCGCCCTACACCAACCCGTATGGCGTGCGGCTGGGCCCCTGCAACTTCTGTGGCTTCTGCGAAAACTACGGCTGCTACATGTACTCCAAGGCCTCACCGCAGACCACCATCCTGCCCGTGCTGCGCCAGCGCCGTAATTTCGAGATGCGCACCCTGGCCCATGTCACCAAGGTCAACCTCGACTCGTCAGGCAAGCAGGCGACCGGCGTCACCTACATCGACGCGCAAGGCAACGAGGTCGAGCAACCGGCGCGCCTGGTCATCCTCAGCGCCTTCCAGTTGCACAACGTGCGCCTGCTGTTGCTGTCGAAAATCGGCAAGCCGTACGACCCGCACACCGGCGAAGGCGTGGTCGGGCGTAACTACGCCTACCAGATGCTGGGGTCGGTGACCGTGCAACTGCCCAAGGGCACCTACCTGAATCCGTTCATCGGGACCGGTGCCGGCGGCACTGCCATCGACAACTACAACGGCGACAACTTCGACCACAGCGGCCTGGGCTTCCTGGGCGGCGCCAACATCGGCCACCATCGCACAGGCGGACGCCCGATCGGCCAGAGCGCCGTGGCCAAAGGCGAGCCGAACTGGGGCAAGGGCTGGAAGGGCGCAGTCACTGACAACTACCAGCGCAGCATGAACCTCTACACCCAGGGCTCGGTGATGTCGTACCGCGACACTTACCTGGACCTGGATCCGACCTACAAGGACGCCTTCGGCCAACCCCTGTTGCGGGTAACCTTCAACTGGCACGACAACGACATCCGCATGTCGCAGTACGTGACCAACAAGGCAGCAGAGATTGCCGTGGCGATGAACCCGTCAAGTTACACCGTGAACGCCAAGAAGATCGGAACGCTCTACGACACCCGCTTCTACCAGAGCACCCACACCACCGGCGGGGCGATCATGGGCAGCGACCCGAAGACCAGCGTGGTCAACCGTTACCTGCAGTGCTGGGATGTGCCGAACGTGTTCGTCATCGGTGCCTCGGCGTTCCCGCAGAATATCGGCTACAACCCTACCGGCCTGGTCGGTGCGCTGGCCTACTGGTCGGCCAATGCCATCCGTGAGCGCTACCTGAAAAACCCGGGCCGCCCGCTGGTGGAGGTGTAATCCATGAAGAACCTGACCCTCCCCTTGCTGACGGCGCTGGGCCTGGCCATCAGTACCGCGGCAACGGCCGCAACCATCGACGAAGCAGCCGTCAAGCGTGGCGAGTACCTGGCCCGCGCGGGCGACTGCATGGCCTGCCACACGGCCAAAGGCGGCAAGCCCTACGCTGGCGGCCTTGGCCTGGAAACGCCAATCGGTGCGGTGTATGCCACCAACATCACCCCTGACCACGCGCATGGCATCGGTGACTACACCCTGGAAGACTTCGACAAGGCCGTGCGCCACGGCATCCGCAAGGACGGCAGCACGCTCTACCCGGCAATGCCCTACCCGTCCTATGCCAAGGTCACCGACCAGGACATCGCCGACCTTTACGCCTACTTCATGAAAGGTGTGCAGCCCGTGGCCGAAGCGAATCGCGACAGCGACATCCCGTGGCCGATGAGCATGCGCTGGCCGCTGGCGTTCTGGCGCTGGACCTTCGCTCCCGAGGTCGCCACCGACGCCGGCAGCACGCCTGACCCACAGCTGGAGCGTGGCCGCTATCTGGTCAATGGCCTTGGCCACTGTGGCAGCTGCCACACCCCGCGCGGCATCGGCATGCAGGAGAAATCACTGAGCGACAGCGATGGTGAACACTTCCTGGCCGGCGGTGCGCCCCTGGAAGGCTGGGTGGCGAAGAACCTGCGCGGCGACGCGCACGACGGCCTGGGCAGCTGGAGCACGGAAGAACTTGCGCAGTTCCTCAAAACTGGCCGAACAGAGCGTACGGCCGTGTTCGGCAGCATGACCGATGTCATCCAGCACAGCATGCAGCACCTGACCGATGCCGACCGCCTGGCCATCGCCAGCTACCTGAAAAGCCTGCCGGCAGCGAACCCGCAAGCCGCGACTGCCAAGGCCACCGCCAGCAACACCACCCAGCAGTTGAGCAACATGGACGTGAGCACCCCGGGCGCACGAACCTATATCGATAACTGCATGGCCTGCCACCGCAGTGATGGGCGTGGTTACGCCGAGGTATTCCCGGCCTTGGGCGGCAACCCGGTACTCAATGGCAAGGAACCGGCTTCACTGATCCACATCGTGCTGGCTGGCGGCTACCTGCCAGGCAACCAGCATGCGCCGACCGGCTATGGCATGCCCGGCTTCGCCTGGCGGCTTTCCGATCAGGAAGTGGCGGAGGTGGTTTCGTTCATTCGTGCAGGCTGGGGTAACTCGGGTGCCGCGGTGAGCGCCAGTGATGTGGCCGCCCAACGCAAGGCACTGGGCAGCCACTGACCTGGCAATCAGGGAACGGTGCCGCTGATGCGGCCCCGTTCGCTGGGCTTGCCGAGGCTTAGAACAGCGGCAGGGTGTAGTTGATGATCAGACGGTTCTGGTCGCCATTGCGCGCTGCCTCGCTGTGCGACTCGCCGTTGCGCCACGCCACGCCAAGCCCCTTGAACGTGCCGCCCTGGATCACGTAATCCAGCGAGAAATCACGCTCCCATTCCGATTGTTCAGCGCCGCCAGCGGTCTGGATATGGTCGCCTTTCAGATACATCACTGAAGCTTTCAGCCCCGGTATGCCCATGGCCGTGAAGTCGTACCCGTACTGGGCAAACCCGGTACGCTCACCGGCCCGTGTGAAGCTGAGCAGCATCTTGTCGGTCCACAGATACAGGCTGCTGCCGCCCGCCCCCTTGTCGATCGAACCCTGGTTGATCTGCACGAAGTTGCTATCGTCGGAAACGCTCTGATAACCGAGGGTCAGCGAGTGGCCTCGCAGGCGATAGGTGAACGCCGCACTCCACAGGTCATTATCGATCTCGCCATCGCCGCCATCGGTGTAACCACCGACGGTATACCCCTGGCTACGCCCCGAAGCACTCCCGTTGGCGCCATCCGAACGGGTGCGGAAATAGCGCAGGTCAGTCGTCAACGAGCTGTCATCAGTCAAGGCCAGTGTGTGGTTGAGACCGGCGAACTGCTGCAGGTAGTAGTCCTCAAGTTGACCGGCGTAATACTGCATCAGCAGGGAATCGGTGGCACGGTAGTCGGCACCGACAAAGTTGAAACGGTCACTTTCCTGCGTGCCGCCGCTTACGGCCATGCCCGTGAGGTCGGTCGAAGCCCGGCCCCTGGCGCGAGTGAGCGCGCCGCCGATCAGCGTGAGGCGATCGATGTCCTTGGACTGCAACTGCACGCCTTGAAAGCTCTGCGGCAGCAACCGGCCATCAGAGGCCACCAGCACCGGCAGCTTGGGCATCAGCTGCCCCACGCGCAGCTCGGTCTGGCTCATTTTCATCTTGGCGGTGACACCGGCGCTGCTCCAGCGGTCAGCGGCGCCATTACCATCGGAGGGGATCATGCTTCCGCCCTGATGCCGCCCCCTGCCGCTGTCCAGCGTCAGGCCCAGCATGGCCGTGGCGTCCACGCCAAAGCCAACAGCACCCTCGGTATAGCCGGAGCGTACGTCCAGCAAAAAGCCTTGCGCCCACTCCTCGGTTTTGGAGGGCTGCGCCGTGCCGTCACGGTTATCGCTGTTGAAGTAGAAATTGCGCATCGACAGATTCGCGTGACTGTCACTGATCAGGTCGGCCTGGGCAGATAAGCCTATGACACTGCCGCCTGTTGCCAGAGCAATGCGGCAGATCGAAGGGAAGGATTTCAAGAAAGAGACTCCAAGGGATCGCTGTTATTATTTTGAAACGCCATTTCTTTTATATGGAGTCAGATTACCCGGGCATCGTCAATAGCCACCACCAATCGGCGCGAAAATTCAGACCAACTAGTAAAATTCGCTTCACCCTTCATCCGGTTCTGGTTTATTTTGCAACGACGTTGCATTAAATAAATCAAAACAACAATCGGACGCCCTGGCGTCCCCTGGCCCTACAGGAGCGCCCATGAGCTTCTTTGCTGCCCCGCCCACCGTCGAAACCACGGTATTCACCCGCCTGCCCGAGCACTTTCGCGACGCGCGCCCGACCGCCTGGGCCAATGCCAATCGCCAAGGCCGCGCCATCGACTCGTTCCTCGAAGGCCCTTCGTTTGATCGCCAAGGCCGCCTGTACGTGACCGACATCCCCAACGGGCGCATCTTCCGCATCTCGCCTCAGGGCGAATGGGAGCTGGTGTGCCAGTACGATGGCTGGCCGAACGGCCTGAAGATTCACCAGGACGGGCGCATCTTCATCACCGACTACAAGCGCGGGATCATGCTGCTCGACCCGGAAACCGGCGCCATCGAAGCGTTACTCGACTCGGCCGGCTCGGAAGGTTTCAAAGGCGTCAACGACCTGGTTTTCGCGCCCAATGGCGACCTGTATTTCACCGACCAGGGCCAGACCGGCCTGCAGGATGCCAGCGGCCGTGTCTACAAGCTCGACGCCGCCGGCAACCTGACCTGCCTGCTGGGCACCATCCCCAGCCCCAATGGCATCGTCTACGACCCGCACCTCAATCACCTGCTGGTGGCAGTGACCCGCGCCCAGCAGATCTGGCGCATCCCCCTGGGCAATGGCTCGATCGTCGGCAAGGTGGGTGTTTTCGCCCAGTTGCATGGCGGACTGGGCGGGCCCGACGGCCTGGCCCTTGATGCGCAGAGCAACCTGTACATCGCCCATACCGGTTTCGGTTCGGTATGGAAGCTGTCGAAAGTCGCTGAGCCACTGCAGCGCATCGTCTCCTGCGCCGGCATCAGCAACACCAACCTGGCTTTCGGCGGCGACGGCGGGCAGACCTTGTACATCACCGAATCGGAAACCGGCAGCATTCTTCAGGTGCGCACCACTACGCCAGGGCTGCCAATGTATTCCCACAGCTGATCCGGCCCCTGTCAGGGCACACAACAACTACAAAAGAGTGACGACATGACCCACGAAAACACCTCCGCCCAGGCGCCGCTCAGCGACGCCGAGGGCGAACGGCTGATGCGCCGCATACTCTGGCGCCTGGTGCCGTTCATCTTCATCTGCTACGTGATCAGCTACCTGGACCGCACCAATGTCGGCTTCGCAGCCATCAGCATGAACCAGGACCTGGGCCTGACCGCGACCATGTTCGGCTGGGCGGCCGGCCTGTTCTTCTTCGGCTACTTCATGTTCGAGATCCCCAGCAACCTGCTGATGCAGCGCTTCGGCGCGCGGGTGTGGATTGCGCGGATCATGATCACCTGGGGGCTGATCTCCATGGCGACCGCGTTCGCCACGGGACCAATCAGTTTCAGCATCGCGCGCTTCATGCTGGGGCTTGCCGAAGCTGGATTCACACCTGGGGTATACCTGTACTTCACCTACTGGTTCCCGGGCAAATGGCGGGCAAAGGCCACTGCCGCCTTCCTGCTGGGTATTCCCGTGGCCAACATCGTCGGTTCGCCCCTGTCTGGCTGGCTGATGGAGCAGCATGGCGTGTGGGGCCTGAAGAACTGGCAGCTGCTGTTGGTCACCGAATCGATGCCGGCCGTGCTGCTGGGCATCGCCTGCCTGTTCGTGCTGGTAGACACTCCGGCCAAGGCAAAATGGCTCAACACGCGGGAGAAAGCCTGGCTGAACCAGCGCCTGACCCAGGAGCAGCAGGCCATCGGCGCATCCCACGGCAACACCCTGCGTGCCGCATTGACCAACCCCAAGGTCTTCACCCTGGCGGCCATCAACTTCTGCTGCATCGTCGGCTCGATTGGTATTGGCATGTGGCTGCCGCAGATCATCAAAGGTTTGGGCATCGACAGCAGCGTGGTCGGCTTCGTGGTCGCCCTGCCCTACCTGCTCGGCGCGCTGGCAATGACGATGTGGGCACGCCTGGCCAACCGCAGCCGTCATCGCCTGCCCTATGTGGTCAGTGCGCTGGCTTTGGCCGCGTTGGCGCTGGTGGTCGCCGCCCTGATTGACCAGCCGGTATTGAAGATCGCCAGCCTGTGCGTGGCGGTGGCGAGCATCCTGTCATTCCAGGCCACGTTCTGGGCGATACCGTCGACCTTCCTGACGGGGCGCGCCGCCGCTGGCGGCCTGGCGATGATCGTCTCGATCGGCAACCTGGGCGGTTTCACAGGCCCGTTCCTGATCGGCCTGATCAAAGATGCCACCCACAGCTTCAGCATGCCGTTCTTTGCCGTTGCATCGATCCTGCTGATCGGCACCTGCCTGATGCTCTGGCTGGGCGACCCCGCCAAGCAGCAGGCGCCTCACGGTCAAGGCCAAGCCGCTTGAGGGCTCAGCTGCGCCGCCGCATGCCGTACTGACCCAACAGGCCCATAATCAGGACCCCGCCGGCGATCCCCAAGGTCGCCGGCGCCCCCCAGCGGGCGGCGATCAGGCCTGCCGCCATGCCACCCAAGGCCTCGAAGCCGAAACGCATGGCGATATAGAAAGCGATCACCCGACCACGCAAATGGCCTGGCACGCCGCTTTGCAACTGCATGTTGGTACTGACGTTGCTCAGGGTGATGCCAAAACCCAGGCCCCCCAGCGCCAATAGCGCCAGTGGCAGCGCCCCCGCCATCCACAGCCCGACCAGCGCCACCGCGCACAGCAGTGCTCCGGCATCGGTGAACTGCCGCAGGCGAGGCAATGCACCGCCGACCGCCAGCACCAGGGTGGCCACGAATGCTCCCGCCCCGGCCGCCCCCCATAACCAGCCAAGCACCCGTGCATCACCCGCGAACACCGCCCTGGCCAGGATCGGCAATAGTGCCGCATAACAGGATGCCAGCAGGTTGACCATGATCACGTTGACCAGCAACTGACGGACGTTGCGCGTCTGCCACATGTACACCAAGCCTTCGCGAAACACTTGGGCGGTGGAGCCACTGGCCTTTGCGCCGGAGGTGCCACGCACTTTCAGCAAGCCACCCAGCAAAGCCACGAAAGCCACTGCAGTCAAGGTGAAACAGGCTGCTTCACCAGCCAGGGCAATGAGCCCGCCGGCCAAGGGCGGGCCGACGAAACGTGCTGCATTGATCAACATGGCATTGAGCACCAGCGCGTTCGGCAGGTCGGCCGGGTCGTCGACGAAACTGCCGATCAATGCTTGGCGCAGGGGAGTTTCCAAAGCATTGAGCAGGCCAAGCAACAACGCCATGACGGCGATGAACGGGCCATCGACCCAATCGCGCCAAGTTGCGACCGCCAGCACCAGCGACTGCACGATCAGTATCAATTGCACGATGATCAGCAACCGGCGCTTGTCGTGCCGGTCGATCCAGGCTCCCGCCAATGGACCAATGAGCAATTGCGGCGCCAGCGAAAGGAAGGTGATCAGGCCCAGCAGCACGGCAGACCCGGTCAGGTGATAGGCCAGCCAGGCCAACGCAACCTGCTGCACCCACTTGCCCAGCGTGGAAACACCCTGGCCGGCGAAGTAGATCTGGAAATTGCGATGAGCGAGTGCCCGTACAGCGACGGGCCACCGCTTGCGATGCGGTGTTGATGAATCGGACAAGTCTGCGAATCCTCAGTAGACCCACGCCCGACACCGACCCATCAGCCACTGCGCACCCCATCGCAAGGTGCGCAGCGCATGCAGGATCAGCCTGGCAGCAGGCAGCCTTTCTTCTTCAAGGACTCCAGGACCCAGGAACGGTCGTTGGTGCCTTGGGCAATTTTTTCCATCTGCGCGGTTTCGGCAGTGTGCTTGGCGGTAGCGCCCGCGTAGACCTCTGCGACGTGGTCGTAAGGCACGCACAGCAGGCCATCGTCATCACCGATCACCAGGTCACCCGGCTCGATCACCATACCATCAATGGCAATTGGCACATTGATCTCGCCCGGGCCGTCCTTGTAAGGGCCGCGGTGCGAAACGCCCGCAGCGAACAACGGGAAGTCGCCCGCACCGATATTGGCCGCATCGCGGATGGCGCCGTTGATGACGATGCCAGCCACGCCACGCTTGACCGCGTAAGCCACCATCATTTCACCGATCAGGGCGTTGGTCAGGTCGCCGCCGGCATCCACCACGATCACGTCGCCCGGCTGAGCGATGTCGATCGCGTAGTGCAGCATGAGGTTGTCACCTGGACGTGCCTTGACGGTCAAGGCCGGGCCACACAGCACGCCTTCGCGATGCATGGGGCGCAGGCGAGCACCACCTGCAGTCATACGGTTCATCGAGTCGCTGACGTTAGCGACCGGAACCTCACGGTAACGTGCAACCCACTCATCGCCGACTTTACGTGCGCGCTCAAGCACTTGGAAGCCAATGCTCATGTGACATACCTCTCTTGGTGTTATTCGATGTCATCGGTCACTGCCGAATCTGTTTTTTAGAATGTCATTTCATTACAACCATAGCAATGGATTTTTCGAGCCTCCATTTGCACGTCGACGAGATGCATTTTTATTTTCTTGCAACAGCGTTTCATTATGATAGGGTTTAGACCATTGCCGCAGAGGCGCGGCAGACTGCCCCTGACAAGAACAAGGTATCCACGATGTCCCAAACCATTCTGCTGACCGGCCCCGAGCTTGCCGCCGAAGCCATGAACCTTGCCGCCGAACAGGGCGTCAGAATCGTCCCTACCACGCCCTACCTGCCGGCCGAAGAGCTGGAGGCCATCATTCGTGCCGAGCAACCCGATGCCATCGTGGTACGCCAGGGCAAGCTGACCCGCGCAATGATCGAGGCTTCCGACAACCTGAAAGTGATCGCCAAGCATGGCGTGGGCTACAACACCATCGACATCCAGGCCGCTGCGGACCGCAGCATCCCGGTATCGATCGCCGTAGGCGCCAATGCCCAATCGGTGGCCGAGCTTGCCTTCGCCCTGATGTTCAGCGTGGCCCGTCAAACCGCACTGCTCGATGCACGCATGCGTGACGGGCATTGGGACAAGGCCTCGTCCAACGGCATCGAGCTGTCGGGCAAAACCCTGGGCCTGATTGGCCTGGGCTCGATCGGCGGCATCCTCATGGACCTGGTGGCGCCACTGCGCATGAAGGTCAAGGTGTTCGACCCCTACCTCAAGCAACTGCCAGATCGCCCTCACGTCGAACGTGAAGAGGATTTCGATCGCCTGCTGGCTGAAAGCGATATCATTAGCCTGCATTGCCCGCTGACCGAGACCAACCACAACCTGATCGGCGCTGCCCAGCTCGAGCGCATGCGGCCAGGCTCCATCCTGATCAACACCGCCCGTGGCGAGCTGATCGACACCAACGCCTTGGTTAAGGCGCTGAGCGAACGGCGCATCGCCGGTGCCGGCCTGGATACCTTCAACCCCGAGCCGCCGCCTGCCGACAGCCCGCTGTGGGGGCTGCCGACCCTGGTCGCCACACCGCATGTCGGCGCCAACACCACCGAGGCCCGTGACCGTGTAGGCCTGGTAGCGCTGAAACAGATCCTCGATGTCTGGGCGGGAAATGCTCTGGACCCGCGTTGCGTGGTCAACCGCCACCTGTTCGCCAGCTGATCGCCCCTTTCTTCCCGCGCCGGCCTGGTGAAAAGCGGCGCGCTCACGACGCATCACTCCAGAAAAAAAACAATTGGAGAGCACCATGACTTCAGCAACATCCCTGCCGGATGAACTCGAACGCAGCACCATGCGCCGTGTTGCCTGGCGCCTGCTGCCATTCCTGATCGTCTGCTACCTGATCGCGATCATCGATCGAGGCAACATCGGCATGGCTTCCCTGCAGATGAACGAGGACCTGCAGCTCACGGCCAAGGTATTCGGCTTTGCCAGCAGCCTGTTCTTCTTTGCCTACTTCCTGATCGAAGTACCCAGCAACCTCGCCATGCAACGCTACGGCGCGCGTATCTGGATTGCTCGCATCATGATCACCTGGGGCCTGATCTCGGCAGGCACGGCGTTCGTCCAGGGCGCCAACTCCCTGTACGTGATGCGCTTTCTGCTCGGCGCTGCCGAGGCCGGGTTCTTCCCGGGCGTACTGCTGTACCTCACCTACTGGCTGCCGTCGGCCTACCGTGCACGCATGGTGGCGCTGTTCATGGTGGCGATCCCTGCCGCCAACTTCATCGGTTCGCCGCTGTCGGGCCTGCTGCTGAGCCTGGATGGCTGGATGGGCATGCGTGGCTGGCACTGGCTGTTCATTCTCGAAGGCATCCCTGCCGTCCTGCTGGGCATCGCCTGCCTGTTTGTGCTCACCGATCGCCCCGAGCAGGCCAAGTGGCTGAGTGACGAGCAGCGCGGCTGGCTGACCCGGCGCCTGGCTGATGAAGCCTCGAAAAAAACCGCCATCGGCCATATCTCGCTGTGGAAGCTGCTGCGCCACAAAGACATCTGGGTACTGGCACTGATCTACTCGGGCGCCTCTGCCGCTGGCAGCACCATGAGCGTGTGGGCCCCGCAGTTGCTGAAAACCTTTGGCCTCAGCGCCATGGAGATCGGCCTGGTAAACGCCATCCCCTACGGCATCGCCTCGGTGCTGATGATCATCTGGGGCCGCAGTTCCGACCGTACCGGCGAGCGTCGCTGGCACACGGCTATGACCATGCTGCTGATCGCAGCGGGCCTGCTGATGACCTTGTTCACCTCGTCCCTGCCGGCAACGGTGGTGATGCTGACCATGGTCCTGGTGGGCGCCTACTCGATGAAAGGGCCGTTCTGGGCACTGGTATCGGGCTGGCTGTCTTCGTCGACCGCTGCTGCGGGGCTGGCAGCCGTGGGCGCCATGGCCAACCTGATCGGCGGAGGCCTCATGGTCAATGCCTACGGCGCCATTCACGATGCCACCGGCAGCTACTCCCTGGCGCTGATGCCATTGGCCGCGCTGTGCACCGTGGCCGGTGTCGCGGTACTGGTAATCGGCCGCAAGCGCCAGCGCGAGCAAGCTGAAGCAACCAGCGCCATCAGCGCCAAATAAGCCCCACAAGCCGGACGCCGATGCCCACCTTCCTGCCTCAGGAACGTGGGCATCGTCATTTCACAACAACAAGAAACGAGGAATAGCAATGACGTTGTCTCGTCGCCAATTCTTGCAAGTCACTGGTGCTCTGGGTGCTGTCGCCTCCATGGGCGCCATGGCCGATGTGCCGTTCAGCAAAGGCGAGGCGCACCCGCGCCTGACGCCTCCCGAAGGCAGTATCGACTGCCACATGCACCTCTACGACAGCCGCATCCCGGCCGCCCCAGACGCTACGCTGCTGCCACCCGATGCCTCGCTGGAGGATTACCGCAAGTTGCAGCAGCGCCTGGGCATCCGCCGCATGGTCATCGTCACGCCTTCGACCTACGGCATCGATAACCGAGTGATGCTCAATGGTTTGTTGCGCAGCGGCGGCGATGCCCGGGGTGTAGCGGTAGTGTCAGGTGCTATTACCGACGCAGAGCTGGGTGAAATGCACCAGGCAGGGGTACGCGGTATCCGCTTCAACCTCAGTGTTGGCAGCCAGGCGCTCGGTGGGCTGGAACGCCTGGCCGCGCGGGTTGGTGAAATGGGCTGGAACGTGCAGGTCGCTCCCGGGCCATTGCTGCCCGAAATCGCCCCGTGCTTGCTGGCCTTGCCAGGCAAGGTTGTGATCGACCATATGGGCCATGTACCACAGCCTGAAGCGCTGAAGTCACCGGCATTCGCTGCGCTGGTGAGGTTGCTGGACACCGACCGGGCATGGATCAAACTGTCGGCCCCCTATCTGCGCTCGAAAACCGGGGCACCGCTGTTCGAAGATGTCGGCCGGGTCGCCAGTACGCTGATCAGCCATCGCCCGGATCGCATGCTATGGGGCAGCGACTGGCCGCACCCGACGCTCCCCGTCGAGCAGAAACCCGACGATGCGTTGCTTCTCGACCTGCTGGCGCGCTGGGCTCCCAAGAAGCAGACCCAGGCCCTGATATTGGGTGACAACCCCGCCCAGCTCTACGACTTCTAATCCCCAGCCAAACCGGGTAGTCGCCCGCGTCGACAACAACGATCAGCCTCCATTGGCTACTGCTTGCCAGCCTGCTGCGTCAGGAAGTCCACGGTCACGCCCGACAACGCCCGCGCCCCCACGATCAGCGCGCTTTCATCCACGAAGAAGCGCGGGTTGTGGTTTGGCGCGGCCTTGGCCGGGTCCTGCCCTTGCGGCGTGACCCCGAGGTAGAAGTACAACGCCGGCACCTGCCCGGCAAAGAACGAGAAGTCCTCCGACGCCCCCACCAGCGGCGATGTCGCGACCTTGCCATGGGCCGCGCGGCCGAGCACCGGCGCCATGCGTGCGGCCAGTTGCGCGTCGTTCATCGTCACATCGTAGGCCGGCACGATCGACACCTTGGCCGTGGCCCCGGCGCTCTCGGCGATTTTCTCGGAGGTCAGCTTCACATCAGCGGCCACCTGCGCGCGCACGTTAGGGTCGTAGGTGCGGATGGTGCCCGCCATGTCGACGCTTTCCGGCACGATATTCGGCGCACTGCCGCCCTGCAGCATACCGACGGTCACCACCGCCGGCGACTGGGTCAGGTTGGTGCGGCGGCTGACCACGGTCTGCAAACCGGTGATCACCTGCGCCGCAGTCACCACCGGATCGACGGTGTTCCAAGGCATGCCACCATGGCCCTGCTTGCCGATAACTTGAATGGCGAGGTCGTCACTGCTGGCCGTGGTGGCCCCGGAGCGCCAGCTCAGCTGCCCCGAAGGCCCAGGCATCACGTGCACGGCGAACACCGCATCGGGCTTGAGCTTGTCGAACAGCCCTTCCTGCAGCATCAACTGCGCGCCCCAGCGGCGCCCTTCCCCGCCCTTGACCAGGCTGGAGCCTTCTTCCGCCGGCTGGAAGATGAACATCACCTTGCCCGGCAGGCTGTCGCGCATGCCAGCCAGCACCTGGGCAGTGGCCATCAGCATGGCGGTGTGGGTGTCGTGGCCACAGGCGTGCATCACATCCACCTGCTGGCCGTGATAGGTGCCCCGTGCGGTCGAGGCAAAGGGCAGCCCGGCAGGTTCCTTGACTGGCAAGGCGTCCATGTCGGCCCGCAGCGCCACGGTCGCGCCTGGCTTGCCGCCTTGCAGAATGCCGACCACGCCCGTGCGGCCGACGCCGGTGTGCACGTCCATGCCCAGCTTCTTCAAGTGCTCGGCGACCAGCTTGGCGGTGCGGGTTTCCTGCTCGCCGAGCTCCGGGTGCTGATGGATGTCACGGCGCCAGGCGATCATCTGCGGCTCGACCTGTGCGGCGCGGGCAAACGCTTGTTCCTCGAGTGGGTTGTCTTGCGCTTGCGCAGTGCCGGCCAGCGACAGCATGGCCAGGCACAGCGCGTTCAAAGGTAAAGAAGGTCTAGCAGGCATATTCGGGGATCCAGGCAGGTCGCTCGGCAGTAGATTCACGCCGACGCTGATGATTGTTCTTGGGAGGGGCGACCTTAACAATCGCTTAGCTTGCTATCAATGAGCCTGGCGTACGGCTGTGTTTCAGCACTACGTCTGGACAAGACCCGCGCGCCATGACGCGCGGGTTTCGTTACCACTTGCCTGCGTTGTCAGGCAAAGCGCTCGACCTGCGCCGGCGTACGCCGCATCAGCACCTTGCCGTTGCGCACCGAGACCAGCGCATGGCCCTGGCTGCGGACCATTTCGTAGTCATCCGGCGCCGACAGCAGCAGCAGGTTGGCCGGCCGCCCGACCTCGATGCCATAGCGCTCGCCGAGGTTGAGGGTGCGGGCGCTGTTTTCGGTGATCAGGTCCAGGCTGCGTTGCAGGTCTTCGTAGCCGAGCATGTGGCAGATGTGCAGCCCGGCCTCGAGAATGCGCAGGATGTTGCCGTTGCCCAGCGGGTACCACGGGTCGACGATGGAATCCTGGCCAAAGCACACGTTCATCCCGGCACGGTCGATCTCGGCCACGCGGGTCAAGCCGCGGCGCTTGGGATAACCGTCGTAGCGCCCTTGCAGGTGGATGCTTTCGGTGGGGCACGAGACGAAGTTGATTCCCGACATCTTCAGCAGGCGGAACAGCTTGTAGCAGTAGGCGTTGTCGTAGGAACCCATGGCCACGGTGTGGCTGGCCGTGACCCGTGCGCCCATGCCTCGCACCCGCGCCTCTTCGGCCAGCACTTCGAGGAAGCGCGACTGCGGGTCGTCGGTTTCATCGCAATGCACGTCCACCAGGCAGCCGGTGCGCTCGGCAAGGTCCATCAGAAACTTGATCGAAGAAACGCCCTGGTCGCGGGTGTTTTCAAAATGCGGGATGCCGCCAACCACATCGGCGCCCATGGCCACCGCTTCGCTCATCAGTGCCCGCCCATTGGCGTAGGACTCGATGCCTTCCTGGGGGAAGGCGACGATCTGCAGGTCGACCAGGTGGCGCACCTCCTCACGCACTTCGACCATGGCCTTGAGCGCGGTGAGCTTAGGGTCGGTGACGTCGACATGGGTGCGTACGTGCTGGATGCCATGGTCGACCAGCATGCCGATGGTCTTGGTGGCGCGGGTCTTGATGTCGTCGTGGGTGGTGATTTCCTTGCGCTCGGCCCAGCGTTCGATGCCTTCGAACAAGGTGCCGCTCATGTTCCACTTCGGCTCGCCCGCCGTGAGGGTGGCGTCCAGGTGGATGTGTGGCTCGACGAAGGGCGCCACCACCAGGTTCTGCTGGGCATCCAGGTCATTCGGGTGGCCCGGGGCGGCCACGTCGGCCTGTGCCGTGATGGCAGCGATGCGCTCGCCTTCCAGCTCGATGCGGTACAGGCCACTTTTGCCACGCAGGCGGGCGTTGATGATGTTCATGGCGTTACTCCTTACCTTGGTCTTCGTTCATGCGCCATACCAGCATGGCGACGGAAGCGTTCATGCGAAACAGCGGATCGTCGAGGGACTGCCCACTCAGTTGTTCGATGCGTTGAATACGTTGGTTGATGGTGTTGCGATGCAGGCCCAGGCGCTGGGCTGCCTTGAACCCGTTGCCGTTTTCCTTGAGCAGGGCGTCGAGGGTGTGCACCAACACATGCGGCTGTTTGCGCCCGGGGGTGATCAGCGGGCCGAGGGTCTGGGCAACGAAGTCGTCGATCAGCGTGCGGTCAACGATACCTTGCAGCAGACGCAACACCCCCAGTTCGCTGAAGTCGCAAAAGCCGTTGGCCGGGTGCAGATGCTGCGCCACTTCCAAGGCCTGGCGCGCCTGGCTAAGGGCTTGCCGGTAGTGCGCACAATCGCCGGCCAGGCTCGACAGCCCCATGTACAGGGCCAGCTCCCCGACCACCGCGCTCAACTGCCGATGCAGCGCCGCCAGGGTTGCCGGCAGGTCGGCGGCATCAGCCAGCAGCAGCACCTGCAGGTCGCCCGGCAACTGCGCCGTCACCGTCCCCGGCCGCTCACGGCACCAGGCTTCGAGCTGGTCCTCCAGCGCCTGCCGGATAGCTTGCCAAAGGCGCTCGCCCTGGGCCAGGCCATGGCGCTCGAACAACTGCTCGACGTGCAGCAAGCGCAGCGCCACCACGCGACGCGGCTCATCCAGTGCCAATTCCAGGTGCGCTGCGCGCTGGCGGGCGATGGCCAGGCTTGGATAGTCGCCGCTGAGCAACTGGCCGAGGATGTCGCTGCGTGACCGGCGCACCTGGTTCATCTGTACAAGGGCGGTGCCGATCAGGTGGGTGACCACCACCATCTTCAGGGCATAGGGCTGCTCGATCAACGGCAGGCCCAGTTGCTCGGCGCGGGCGACCACTGCGGGCGGAATGCCCTGGATGAAGGTGCCGCCAGTAAGAATCACCATCCCGGCAATCCCCACCGCCTCGCCGTCTTCGACCAGGCTCAGCAAGTTGGCCTCGCCACGCGGGTGGTTGATCCCGGTGACGAACACCAGCTCGCCACCCATCACCCACTCGGCGATGCCTTCGTTTTCTGCTACGTACGGCCAGCGCACCCGCCGCTGCAGGTTGCGCGCGCCGGCACGCACGGTCATTTCCTGCAGGCCCGGCAGGTACAGGATCTCCTCCAGCGCCAGGCTCACGGCTCGGTGCCCGCCTGGCCCAAGGCCCGGCCCCGGCCACGCAGCTCAAGCATGATGATGTAGCACAGGGCCGAGGCGCCAATGCCTACCAGCGGCGCGACCCACGGCGAGGCGTAGGCCAGTACTGCACCCAACGCGTAGGCCCCAAGCCCCATGAAGTTGTAGCGCGGCAGTTGCACCGATGCCAGCGCCGGGTACTTGCCACGGTGGCGGTACCAGAAATCGGCCATGATCACCCCGCCCACCGGCGGAATGATCGAGCCCAGCAGCACCAGGAACGGAATCAGCATTTCATACATGCCGCCGATCGCCAGCACGATGCCCACCGCTGCCGCGACCAGCGTGGCGGTGCGACGACGCTCGCTGCGCAGCAAGTGGCAGGCGGCTGCCGACACGTTGTAGATGGTCGGCCCCTGGATGGTCCAGAGGTTCAGGCAGAGCATCACCACCGCCGCAAACGACAGCCCTTGCAGCATCATCACTTCAACGATGTCGGCCTGCTGATAGACCATCGCGCACCAGGCCCCGGCCACCACCATCAGGCCGTTGCCTAGCAAGAAAGCGACGACGCTGGCCACTACCGCCACCCGCCCGCTGCGCGACAGCCGGGTCCAGTTGGTCGCCTGGGTGGCGCCGCTGGCGAAGGTGCCGAAGACCATGGTCACCGCTGCCGAGAAGGTCATGGTTTCATGCGGTACCACCGCTGCCAGGCCGGCAAAGCCACCGGCATCGCCAGTGGCGATGTACATCGATACCAGCAGCAGCGCGAACATCAGCGGCACCGACACCCGCGACAGCAGATCCAGCCCCTTGAAACCGATGATCGCGGTGATGCTGAAGCCCAGGCCGAACAGCACCATGAGCGGCACCGTAAAGCCATCCGCCAGGCCCAGCAGCTTGACCAGCACGATCGCCACGGTTGCGGTACCCCAGGCGTACCAGCCCAGCTCGGCGAAACCCAGGATGAAGTCGGAAAGCCGGCTGCCCGCCTCGCCGAAACAGAAGCGCCCCATCAACACGGTATTCAACCCGCTGCGCGAGGCGATGAAGGCCAAGGCCGCGGCATACAGCGCCAGCAGCGTATTGCCGATGGCCGCCACCCACAACATGTCGACGAAGTTGAAGGCCATGCCCAGCTTGCCGCCGGCAAACATGGTGCCGGTGAAGAAGGTAAAGCTGAACAGCACCATCGCGATGGGCAGCAGCCCCTTGCGTGATGACACTGGGGCTTCGCATAGCGGGAATTCGGTCGGTGAGCTCATGGCACGGTGCTCCGGGTTGTCGTTGCGACAGCAGGGAGCAATATGCGGGCCGCTTTTGCCAATCGCTGTAACCGGTAAATTTGCGGGCAATCGGCACAACCATTCCTGTTCAGTCTGCACACCAATAGACCCATCAAACGATGTAAACCTGTGCTTCAAGACCTGTTTTGATGCAGGCGCGCACCAAAGCGGAACAGCACTGGGTAGTTTCAACCCAATCCGGCGCTGCGGGTGGGCTGCCCCGCACCTCATTCGCTGGCGTTGACGTCTACCTCCTTCCAGCTGTCGTCCGGGTCGAAGCGCTTCATGGCTTTGGCAATCTTGTCGCCCTGCGGCCCCAGGTCTTTCTCGAACACCTGCCCGTCGTGGCTGATCATGAAGCTCATCACCCCGGTATCGTCATACTTCGCCGGCCAGGCGACCAGGGCGAAACCGCGGCTCATCTGGTTGCCGATCAGGTAACTGTAGGCGCCGCCCGGTGCTGACGGGCCCTGGGCATCCAGAATGCGGAAGTGGTAGCCGTACCAGGCATCCCCCACCACGTCCTTGCCGAACAGCGGCCCCAGCGGGCTGATCTCACCGCCCTCTTCGTCCTCCCAGAACAGGCCGTCGTGCTTGCCGGGGGTGCTGAAGATCTGCTGGGCATATTCCAGCGCGCCGTTGCCGTTGCGGTCCTGCGAGGCGTAGTCCATCTGCGCGTCGTGATAGGCGAGCACCGACTGCAGGGCGGCCAGCTCGTTACGGCCGATGCGTCGGGCGCGGATTTCGGCGCTGCCGGCCTTGAGGTCGAAGCGCCAGCCGTTGGCGGCCTTGGTCAGCGGTATTGGCAAGGTCCAGTGTTCGGGGCCCACGGCCAGGATGGCCTTGCTGTCGCCCTGCTTGTCGATCTGATGCCCGGCCTTGTACTGCTCGAGGAAGGCATCGACGTCACTGCGCTGCACGCCTTCGCGTGGAATGTAGGTGCGCCAGTCGTCACCGAGCAACTGCGCCAGGCGCGCTTCGTCGGCGTGCTCGACACCCAGCGCCTGGACGAACGACTCGACCGCCTGCTCCGGCGTCGGGAATGCTTCCTGCGCGGCGGCCAGGTTGGTCCAGGCCATGCCCAGGCCCATCAGCAACGCCGCAATGGTTGTCTTGTTGTTCATCGACGGCCACCTCCACCACCGCGACGCGCCGGCGCACTGGGGCGGGAAATCTGATGCCCGGCCGCCCGCGAGGCGCCGGGCCGCTGGGCGAACGACTGACTGGTACGGCCGCGGTTGGCCTGCGCCGTGGTTCGCGACGGCGAGCGCACACCGTCGAAGGCATTGTTGCGCGCCCGGCCTGCCGTGTTGCCGGTACGGTTCTGTACGGCCTGACGGGCCTGGCCCTCACCCTGGCGCCGCTGGTTGATCTGGTTGCGCGCCTGCTGGTGATCGCGGGTGTTGTCACGCGTCGTGCGTGGCTCTGCACGGCGGTCGGCAGGGCGTGCGTTGTTGTTGGCGCCTTGCATGCGGTTGCCCACGCCACCTTCTGCGCGGGCCTGGCGTGCACTGTCACGCGCTTCGCGGTTGCTGGTAGCCGGGCGCTCGATGCCTGCGCGGTCCATCGAGCTGCGGGCGCGATCGCGGGCCTGGGCACGCTGGGCATCGTCGCCGCGGAACGCCGCGCGCTGGTTGGCCCCGTCAAGCTGGCGGCCGAATTGCTGGCGGCTGCGGTTGTCGCGGTAGGGCACGCCATCACGGTGCGCGGGGTTGTGCTGCCACGTGTTCTGGTTGTTGGTGATGCGATTGTTTCGGTTGATGTTGTTGTAGCGGTTGACGTCGATATCGACATCGCCGTTGTTCCAGTCGCAATCACCCCATACCGAATCGATGATCGCCACGCCGGCGCCGAACGCCAGCCCGGCCATCAGCGCGGTGCCCGCGTAGTACATCGGCGACGGCGGGTAGTACACCGGCGGCGAGGCAGGATAGGCCCAGGTGCCATAGGTGGTGGTCGGGTTGTAGGTGGGCACGTACACCACCTGCGGGTCGGCCGGCTGGATGATGATGGTGCTGGTCGACGAACTGCTGGCTGGCGCGCTCTGCACCCCGCCCGAGCTGGCCGGGGCCGGGGCTGGCGCCGCGGCTGGCGCAGCCTGCACCGTGACGTTCTGGTACTGGTTGCTGGTCAGGTTGCCAGCCGTCTGTGCCTGGTGGCGCAGGCGCTGAACACTGGCCATCACATCATCGGGTTGCGCCAGGAAGGCGTCGCCCAGCCGCTGGACCCAGACCGGGTCCTGACCGAGCACCACCAGCACCTGCGGGAACGCCACCAGCGACTGCACGCTCGGGTCCCAGGTCTGCTTGGCCACCTGTTTGACCGCATCATCGCCCTGGGCCTTGGGATTGGCCTTTGACCAGGCCACCGCCTCAGTCACCTCACCTGGGTAGGTCGACGCCATCAGCACCTGGGCCAGCAGCGGGTCGGGATACAAGGCGATTGGCGCGAGCATCTGGTCGAGTTGTTCCTGGTTGAACACTGCCTGCCTGGCTTCGGCAGGCGCCGGGTCGGGTGCTGGCAGGTCCTCGGCCAGCGCCATGCTGGCTGCAGCGTCAAGGCACAACACCACCGACAAGACGCATAACAATGGCATGCGCATCGCAGTTCCTCATTGGCCATACCGCGTGAAAGAGTGAGTGGCACAACCGGCCAGTCGCTGCCGTGCGATAAGGGTAGCAAAGGCACCCTTTTCAACCACTCTCGGACATTGGATTACAACGCACTAATGGCAAACAGGCTTACTCCCTTTAAATCTGGGTCGCCCAGCGAAACGGAGCTCTACTTAATAACCCCCGAGCATTTTTCGGCAATGAACCAACCCAGCAGGAGGCTTGGTAATGGCATCTTCAAGCGCTTGTCGTTTTTGCGTGGCCGTGCTGTTGTGTGCCACCACGTTACAGGGCTGGGCGGCGGTCACCGACCGCGCCGAACGGCGCCAGGCAGCACGGGAGGTGCGCCAGGAAACCCGTCAGGGTGCACGCCAGACCAAACAGGACTGCCGCCACGCCGACCAGAAGAGCAATGCCGGTTGCCGCCAGGACAAACGCCATACCAAACAGCAAGGGCGCGAGCGTGCCAGAGACATCAAGTACTGACCCTGCATCAACCACCCAGGGCGATGATGGCCAGAATCAGCGCGACCCCGACCAGCGTCATGACCACGCCAGTCAGCACCCCGCGGCCACCGGAATAGCGCGCCAACAGCCAGCCGGCGAGGAACAGCATGGCCAGGGCGACAAAGTTGGAGACCCGAATGGCGGTGCCGGTGTGTGCGGTCAACAGGAACGGGATGACCAACGGGAAAGTCGCCAGCACCACCAGCAAGAAGGTCGCCAGTGCCGCCTTGAAGTCCTGCAGGCCAAGGCGCGCGGGCATCGGGTGCCGGCCGTTGCGCATCAGGTGGACCCTGAGC
Source organism: Pseudomonas sp. URMO17WK12:I7 (assembly GCF_003269045.1). Lineage (NCBI taxonomy): Bacteria > Pseudomonadati > Pseudomonadota > Gammaproteobacteria > Pseudomonadales > Pseudomonadaceae > Pseudomonas > Pseudomonas sp. URMO17WK12:I7. The sequence goes on from NZ_QLTL01000004.1 coordinate 24,420, forward strand.
AGTTCCAGGCCGTGTTCATCCACCACCTCGCCAATGCGCGCCGGCAGCGCGTCGGCAATCAGCTGGCGCCCCTCGCCCCCGTTCTCGTCGGCGAGCAGCCGGGCCAGCAAGGTGCGGCTGCGGGTCCGTTCGGTCCAGGTGCGCAGCAGGTAGATCACCGCATCGGCCAGGCCCCAGGCCAGGTTGCAGCCAAAGGCCGCGATCAGCATCAGGCGGGCATCTTCCCGGCCGGCCGTGGCCACACTGAGCGAACCGGTGAAGGTCGTGGCCATCAACAGGCCGAACATCACTTCGGTAATGCGATCGACGGGTTCCAGCAAACGTCCACTCATACACTGCCCCTCGGGGTGGGCCTGAACTGACGGATGCCATGTTTCAGACGAGCATGTTGCGCAGGCTTGCGCTCATGCGGGCAGGTAATACGCCACGGCAATGTTTTTCCAGCGTAGCGCAACTATGAAGGTGCTCAACTAACCCTTCATTGTTCAAGTGGCCGCTGAAACTCACCTCCCATCTATCCGCCGAGTGGTCACGGACTGGAAACGTGTAGAAGCCTCGATAGTCACTATCGACAACACCAATTTCTACCAGCCGCCAGCAATCAATAACCTAGCTCCATCGATTCCCATCACCCGAATCCTGGAGCTTCCACCGATGAACACCACGGCCCGCCTGCTGCTCGCTGCCCTCACCGCCACCACCATCGCCGTGCTCACCGGTTGCGCCAGCCACCCCGAACTGCGCCCCTACACCGCCGAGGAAACCCGCCAGTTGCAACTCGAGTCGATCCAGCGCCAAAGCCTGTCGCTGGACGAATACGAACTGCGTAAACGTGTTATCGAACGCTCCTCCAGCCAGCAGGTAGTCACCGAAACCGGCGAAGCTCAAACCGCCATCAAAGGCTGATCGCCCCCGTCGAGCGAGCCCAGGTATTCGAACAGCCGGGTTGCCTCAGGCGAAAGGCTCGCCTGTTCGGCCACCCCGACATACAGCGTACGCAACGCCCACGGGTCCTCCAGCACGATGGCCTGCAACTGCTGCCCAAGCAGCTCCGCTCGCACCGACGCCAGTGGCAGCACGCCAATCCCCAGCCCCGCCTCGATCATCCGGCAGATACCATCGAAACTGCTGACCTGAATCCGCACCTTGAGCAGCTTGCCATCGGCCAGCGCCGCCTCGCTGACCCGGCGCAGCAGTGAACTGCCCTGGTTCAATGCCACGAACTCGTAATCCAGCGCCTGGGCCAGGCGAATTCGCCGATGGCCGGCCAGGGCATGCCCGCTCGGCACCAGCAGCACCAACTGGTCGCGGCGGTAACAGCGCTTGTGAATACCCTCTGCGGCCACGTTGTCGGCGAAGATGCCGATATCCGCCGTGCCATGCAGCAGCGCTTGCACGATGTCATCACTGAGGGCTTCGTCCATGCCGATGCGCACGTGGGGGTTGCTGGCCAGGTAATGGGCCAGGTCCTGCGGCAGGAACTGGATCACTGCCGAGGTATTGGCCGTGAGCCGCACATGGCCGCGCACACCTGCGGCAAAGTCGTTGGCATCGCAGGCCATGCGGTTGACCCCATCGAGGATGTGCCGGGCATGTTCGGCAATGCCGCGCCCCGCCGCCGTGAGCTCGACGCCGCGAGGCAAGCGTTCGAGCAGCGCGCATTCGGTCTGGCGTTCAAGCTCGGCCAGACGCTTGCTGGCGGCCGACAGCGACATATTGGCCAGCCGCGCCGCCTGGGTCAGGTTGCGCGTATCAGCCACCAGCAACAGCAGGCGCAACGACAGCAAGTCCACATGCAACAGGTTCATGGCGCACCCCCAGCCTTTCGATTTGCGAAAGGGTACTGGAGAATTCGCCAATTTTCATCGGCGCGCCAGACGAGGACTATCGGCACATACCAACCACAAGAGCGGACAACGCCATGACCCTGCCGTTGCAAGGTATCAAGGTAGTCGAGATGGGCCAGCTGATCGCCGGGCCATTCGCTGCGAAGATGCTCGCCGAGTTCGGCGCCGAAGTGATCAAGATCGAACCGCCCGCCACGGGCGACCCCCTGCGCAAATGGCGCCTGCTGCACGGCGGCACGTCGGTGTGGTGGGCCGTACAGTCGCGCAACAAGCAATCGGTGACCCTCGACCTGCGCCAGCCCGAAGCGCGCGAGGTGGCCAGGCAGTTGATTGCAGAGGCCGACGTACTCATCGAAAACTTCCGCCCCGGCACCCTGGAGAACTGGGGCCTGGGCTGGGACGAACTGCACGCCCTCCACCCGAAGCTGGTGATGTTGCGGGTGTCCGGTTACGGCCAGACCGGCCCCTACCGCGACCGCCCAGGTTTTGGTGTGATTGGCGAAGCCATGGGCGGCCTGCGCCACCTGTCCGGGGAGCCAGGGCGCACTCCGGTGCGGGTCGGCGTGTCCATCGGTGACTCGCTGTCGGCCTTGCACGGCGTGATCGGCGTGCTCCTGGCCCTGCGCCACCGCGAGCAGCACGGCGGCCAGGGCCAGCAGGTGGATGTAGCGCTGTACGAGTCGGTGTTCAACATGATGGAAAGCCTGCTGCCCGAATACTCGGTGTTCCAGACTGTGCGCCAGCCGGCCGGCAGCAGCCTGCCGGGCATCGCACCGACCAACGCCTACCGCTGCCAGGATGGCAAGTACGCGCTGATCGCCGGCAACGGTGACAGCATCTACCGCCGCCTGATGGAAAAGATCGACCGCCTAGACCTGGCCACTGACCCGGCGCTCGCGCACAACGACGGCCGCGTGCTGCACGTGGCGCGCATCGACGCAGCCATCTCGGCATGGACGGCCGAGCGCCCGCTCGATGACGTGCTGGCGGCGCTGAACGATGCGCGCATCCCCGCCGGCAAGATCTACGACGCCCAGGACATCGCCAACGACCCGCACTACCAGGCCCGCGACATGTTGCTCGAGGCCCGGCTCGACGACGGCACGCCGGTGACCCTGCCCGGCATCGTACCCAAGTTGCTGGCCACGCCTGGCCAGGTCCGCAGCCCGGCACCGAAACTCGGTGAGCACACCGACCGCGTACTCGAAGCCCAGGGTATCGACGCCACCACCCGTGAGCTGTGGCGCAGCCGCGGCATCATCTAACAAGGAGCACAGCGCATGAAACGCCTGTACCTGCAGGAAGTCGCCACCCGCGACGGCTTCCAGAACGAAGCCACGTTCATCGACACCGCCGACAAGATCGCCATGGTCGATGCCCTGAGCCGCTGCGGCTTCGCCAAGATCGAGGTCACCTCGTTCACGTCGCCCAAGGCGATCCCGGCGCTGCGCGATGCCGAAGCGGTGATGCACGGCATCCGCCGCCAGCCCGGTGTCGAATACACCGTGCTGGTGCCCAATGTGCGTGGCGCCGAACGCGCCCTGGGCTGTGGCATCGACGAGGCCAACCTGGTGATGTCGGTCAGCGAACCGCACAACCGCTCCAACCTGCGCATGACCCGCGAGCAGTCGTTCGCCCAGCTGCGCGAAGTGATCGCGGTGATCGGCAACAGCCGCGTTGCGGTGAATGTCTCGCTGTCCACGGTGTTCGGCTGCCCGATGCAAGGTGACGTCAAGGAAGACGAAGTGCTCGGCTGGATTGACCGTTTCGCCCAACTGGGCGTACGCGGGGTGACCCTGTGCGACACCACGGGCATGGCCTTCCCGTCACAGGTGCAGCAGTTGAGTGCGCGCGTGCTGGCGCGCTTTCCACAGTTGCAGGTCACCCTGCACTTCCACGACACCCGCGGCATGGCCCTGGCCAATACCCTGGCGGCACTGCAAGCCGGGGTCGACCGCTTCGACGCCTCGCTCGGCGGCCTTGGCGGTTGCCCGTATGCGCCCGGGGCCAGCGGCAACGTCTGCACCGAAGACCTGTTGCACATGCTGACCCTGATGGGCTATGACACCGCGGTAGACCTGGACCAAGTGCTGGCCGCGTCGGCGCGCCTGCCCGGCCTGGTCGGCCACGCCACGCCGAGCCAGGTGCTCAAGGCCGGCAAGCGCCTGGATTTGCACCCGATCCCGCAACACGTGCAGACCCTGAGCAGGCAAGTCGTCTCGACCCTCACGGAGGCCACCCAATGATCAACCACCTGGACCACCTGGTACTGACCACCTGCGACGTCGACGCCTGCTGCGACTTCTATACCCGCGTGCTGGGCATGCAACGGGAAAACTTCGGCGCCGGCCGCCTGGCGTTTCGCTTCGGCCAGCAGAAGATCAACGTGCATGTGCGCGGCCATGAGTTCGAGCCCAAGGCCCATCTGCCGGTGCCGGGCGCGCTGGACCTGTGCCTCATCGCCAGCATCCCCCTGCAAGCCGTGATCGCCCGGTTGCACGAGGCGCAATGGCCGATCGTCGAAGGCCCGGTGCAGCGCACTGGCGCTACGGGCCCGATCCGCTCGGTGTATGTGCGCGACCCGGACCTGAACCTGATCGAGATCGCCGAACGCCTTCCCGCCTGACAGCCCTGCAGAGGTACCCCATGAACATCGTTTTTCTCGACGGTGCGAGCCTGCCTGCGCCCTTGAATCGCCCGGCCCAGGCCAGCCGCTATGAAGTACGCACCAGCACCACGAGCGCAGAAGTGCTCGACGCCCTGGCCGACGCCCAGGTGGCGATCACCAACAAGGTCAGCCTGCAGCGCAGCCAGCTGGAGCGCCTGCCGGCGCTGAAGCTGATCTGTGTGGCCGCGACCGGCTACGACTGCATCGACTTGGCGGCCTGCCGTGACCTGGGCATCAGCGTGTGCAACGTGCCGGCGTATTCGGCCGTGAGCGTGGCCGAGTCGGTGATCGCCTCGCTGTTCGCCCTGCGCCGGCACCTGTTCGCCTACCGCCAGGCGGCGGTGAGCACCTGGTCAACCTCCAGCCACTTCTGCGTCCACCAGGCGCCGATCAACGATATCCAGGGCATGACCCTGGGCATCGTCGGCCGCGGTGACATCGGCAGCCGCGTCGCACGCCTGGCCAAGGCACTGGGGATGAACGTGCTGTTCGCCGAGCACCAGGGCGCCAGCACCGTGCGCGAAGGCTATGTGGCCTTCGACGACCTGCTGCAACAGGCCGACGCCATCACCCTGCACTGCCCGCTGACGCCGCGCACCCGCCAACTGATCGGCGCTGCGCAGCTGGCCCGGATGAAGCCCGGCGCCTTGCTGATCAATACCGCCCGCGGGCCGCTGGTGGATGAACACGCCCTGCTCGCCGCCTTGCTCGATGGCCACCTGGGCGGTGCCGCGCTGGATGTGCTGGACGGCGAGCCGCCGCGTGCCGATCACCCGCTGCTGCAAGCCGGGCTGCCCAACCTGCTGCTCACCCCGCATGTGGCCTGGGCCAGCCAGAGCAGCGTGGCGCGCCTGAAGCAGGTGCTGCTGGCCAATATCGAAGCGTTCGCCAAGGGGCAGCCGATCAACCTGGTTTCCTAGCGAGCGCGCCCTTTGCAGGAGCGGCCTTGTGTCGCGAAAGGGTCGCGCAGCGGCCCCGCCAATGGTCGCGGTGAAGCTGAAATCCCGGGCGCGCTGCGCCCCCCCTTTCGCGACACAAGGCCGCGCCTACAAGACCGTGCGCAAATCAACAAGTACAAGGCAGAGCACCATGACAACAACAATCAGCTCGACAAACGACCTGCCGGCCATCCGCCGCAAACCGTTGTACCAGCACCTGTACGTGCAAGTGCTGGCCGCCATCGCCCTGGGTATTCTGCTCGGCCATTTCAGCCCTGGGCTGGGCGAGCAGATGAAGCCACTGGGCGATACCTTCATCAAACTGATCAAGATGCTCATCGCACCGATCATCTTCTGCACGGTGGTCAGTGGCATCGCCGGCATGCAGAGCCTCAAGCGCATCGGCCGCATCGGCTTCAAGGCGCTGGTGTACTTCGAGGTGCTGACCACCATCGCCCTGGTCATCGGCCTGATCGGCGTCAACCTGCTCAAGCCGGGCGTGGGCATGCACATCGACCCGGCCACCCTCGACGCCAGCGCCATCGCCGGCTACAGCAAGGCGGCCCACGACCAGAGCGTGGTCGGCTTCCTGACCCACATCGTGCCGAGCACGGTGTTCGGCGCCTTCAGCGAAGGCGACATCCTTCAGGTGCTGTTCATCTCCGTGCTGTTCGCTTTCGGCCTGCAACTGCTCGGCGATGTCGGCAAACCCTTGCTCGACACCCTCGACCTGGTGGCCAAGGCGTTCTTCCGCATGCTCAAGATCGTCATGTACGTGGCGCCGCTGGGGGCGTTCGGCGGCATGGCGTTCACCGTTGGCAAGTACGGCGTGCAGTCGCTAAGTGCTTATGGGCATCTGCTGCTGTGCTACTACCTGACCGGGCTGGTGTTCGTCTTCGTGGTGCTGAACCTGGTTGCCCGCCTGGCCGGCTTCAGCCTCTGGAAGTTCCTCAAGTACATCCGCGAAGAGCTGGTACTGGTACTCGGCACCTCATCTTCCGAGTCAGCGCTGCCGCGACTGATGGGCAAGCTGGAAAAACTCGGCTGCGAGAAATCCACGGTGGGCCTGGTGGTGCCGTCCGGCTACTGCTTCAACCTCGACGGCAGCTGCATCAACATGACCGTGCTGGCGATCTTCATTGCCCAGGCACTGGATATCGATGTGTCGCTCTACCACCAGGTGACCTTGCTGCTGATCCTGCTGCTGACCTCCAAGGGCGCAGCCAGCGTCACCGGCGGCGCCTTCATCACCCTGGCAGCCACGCTCGGCTCGCTGGATGTCATCCCCGCCGCCGGGCTGGTCCTGGTGCTGGGTATCTATCGCTTCATCTCCGAAGGCGGTGCGCTGATCAACGTGATTGGCAATGGCGTCGCCACATTGTTCGTCGCCCGCTGGGACGGCGCACTGGATCGCGAGCAGCTCGAACGCGAGCTGGGTTGAGGGTTTGCACCCCGGCCGTCCGTCCGCGCCTGCCACGCACAGGTACGGGCGGCTGGCCGAGGTGCACTCGGCAAAGGTATGCTTGGCCGCTCAAGAGCAAGCCTTCCAGGACGGTGACCATGATCAGGCCCTTTCTGTTGGTGACCGCGGCACTCCTCTCAAGCCCGGCACTGCACGCGCAACAGATCCAGCGCCAACTGGGCGATTTCGACTTCAAGCTCGGCACCACACCCTCGCGCAGCATGGCCCAAGGGTTGATCTCGCCGAGCGCAGTGGGCGCCTTCCACGGCGGCCTGGACCTCAGCCACCCCAGCGGCTGGTACCTCGGCCAGTACGCACCCAGCATGGGCGTCACGCCCGATTCCACCCTGCGCCTGGACAGCTATACCGGCTACAAGCATCACTTCGACAGCACCCTGGGCTATGAAGTGGGGCTGATCCACTACAGCCAACCGAACATCGCCGGCCCCGACAGCTACGCCCTGTACGGCGGCATTTCGATGCTCGGCAGCCGCTTCGGCGGCGCCTGGCGCGACAACCCGGGCAACCGCACCGGCACGCTGTTCGCCGACTTTGGCCAGCTGCCGCTGTTCAATGTCGACCTGACCGTCAAGCTCGCCCACCACCGCCTGGGCACCCCCTTCACCATCGGCGACGGTAGCCAGATCAGCGGGTTTTCCGACTGGTCGCTGGAGCTGTCACGGCCGTGGCTGGGCATCGACCTCAACCTGATCTACAGCAACTCCGACCTCAGCGGCAGCGGCTGCGACGCCTATGCCGGCATCAACACCTATTGCGAAAGCATGGTTACCCTCAAGGCCCAGCGCAGCTTCTTCTAACGTGGCCTGGCCGGCAGCAGCGCCAGCGCCACGCCACCCAGCACCACCAGCGAGGCGAGCAGCAGGCGCAGCGACATCGCTTCGCCGATCAGCAGCACGCCACCCAGCGCGGCGATGACCGGCACACTGAGCTGCATCGTCGCCGCCTGTTGGGCACCGACCTGTTTCACCACCCCGTACCACATCGCATAGCCTGCGCCGGAACAGAAACGCCGCCCCGCTGGCCAGGCGCAGCACAGTGAACGACTCGGCATCGATTGCCCCATCGCACAAGGCCAGGCGGCAGAAGATCGAATTGGCAGCGAAGGCCACAAGGCTGAACAGGGCGGGCCAGAGCCAGGATCGTTTACCGTGGCCGGCGATGGTTGTAGTGCGGGCACTCAGGGTGTTGACACCGCTGAGGTGGAAATTCTTGTTTGTCCGTCGTTGTAGAGCCTTTATCGTTCTTTAACAACAGCTGATCATGGGCGGGCCGCTACAGCCAACCCTGCAACTCCAGGAAAACCGCCATGCTCCCGGACCGCCTGAACGCCGACCTGACCCTGCCCGCCATCATGCACGGTGCCGACCTGCCCTGGCTGGCCAGCCCACTGCCTGGCGTCGAGCGCCGTCCGCTGTTTCGCATCGGTGGCGAGAAGGCCCGCGCCACCAGTCTGGTGCGTTATGCCCCCGGCAGCCATTTCAGCGCCCACCCGCACCCTGGCGGCGAAGAATTTGTGGTACTGGAAGGCGTCTTCGAGGATGAGCGCGGTCGCTACCCGGCTGGCAGTTATGTGCGCAACCCACCAGGCAGCGCGCACACGCCGAAGTCCAGCGAGGGTTGCACGATCTTCGTCCGCCTGCAGCAGTTTCACCCCGACGATGACCAGCAGCTGGTCGCAACGGTATCGGCGCAGGGCGACCAGGTGCTGTTTTCGAACGCCTACGAACAGGTGTGTATCAAGCACCTGCAACCCAGCGCCGCTGTTCACCTGGACAACCCGCGCGGCCTTGAATGCCTGCTTTTGCAAGGCAGCCTGGACGGTGCGCAGTTCAGCCTGCAACCTTTGAGCTGGATTCGCCTTCCAGCAGGCACTCCCTTGCACGCTTGCGCCGGCCCGCAGGGCGCACGCCTATGGTGCAAGGACGCCGCGCCTACCCTGGGGCTTTCATGATGAAGCAGTTTTGACGGGAGATACTTTCTCCGCGTGACGATGGATAGTCACGCGTTCGCTGCCTTTTCTGGACTTGGCCTTTCCCGCATACAACGCATCCCAACCCTTCATCGCAAGCGCTACCGTCCTTGGAATGGGCTTCTCTCCACTTCGGTAGTAGGCCAGCATTCGACGACTCAAGCCCAGCTCTTGCGCTGCTCGGTCCAACGTCATCCCGTGTTTTGCCATCCAGTTCCAGAGATGCTCGTGCGAGCACTCGCCAGCCTGTTCCACAGCCCGCGCACGGAGGTTGTCGGCAGCCAGTTCCAGATTGTCGTCGTTGGCCCAGATGACAGTGTCCTTCCACTCCCCTATTGCTGCGGTTGCAAAAACGGCGGGATTCGAGAGTCTGTGCAAGGTCGGATGCCTGGCGATGATTTCGTCCAGTTTCACCGGAAGCTGTTCACCGTCCGCGAAAGTCAACAGCAAGGAACTGGGGGCGAAAACCGCAATGTCTTTCAGCTGGAAATGCCTGTTGGTCATTGATTCAACTCCTTCCATTTGGCAAGCAGTTGAGGTCTGTTCTGCGAGGCCCATTCAATCGCTTCACACAGCTCCCGCCTTGAAACCGCCGAGCCGCCAAAGCCCGTCAGCAGTGACAGATCCTCAATCGCTATCAGTGCCTGGCGACCATCATTGAACCTTACATGAAAATGAGGTGGCGCATGATCATTCGCGTACATGCAAATCGAACAATCAGACAGCCGATGGATCGTAGGCATAGGAAGAGTATAGAGTGCAATAGTTGCACCGAACAGTAGCACCCTGATTCGCTACGCTCATCTGTGAAAATGTAAGTACTGCTTTCAGCGAAACTCGCCCTGTCAGTATCAAGCTCCAGGCATCAACGTCGCAATCAACGCCCGCACCGTCCCCGGCAACGCCTCCAGTTCACGCACCAGGATGCTCCGCTCGCGCACCGCCCATGGCTCATCCAGGCAGATGGTGACCAGCTCCATGGTCTGGCTGTGCCGCAGCGCAGCCGACTCGGGGATGATGCCAATGCCCACCCCCGCCTCCACCAGACGGCAGATCGCCTCGAAGCTCGACAGCTGAATGCGCAGCGACAGGTTCAGGCCCATGCGTTCCACATGGTCACGCAGGAAGCTCAACAAGGTGCTGCCGTCGTGCAAACCGATATGCTGGAAGTCCAGGGTCTGCTTCAACGACACCGTCTTGCGGCCTGCCAGCTCATGGCCCGCCGGCACGATCAGCACCAGGCGGTCGGTGCTGAAGTGCATCACCTGCAGGCCGCTGGCCTCCACGGGCCCTGCGATGATGCCCATGTCGCTGCTGCCATCGAGCACACCACGCACGATGTCCCGCGACAGGCGCTCCTGCAGGTCGACGGTCACCCCAGGGCGCTTGGCCATGAAGCCGGCTAGCACTTCGGGCAGGAACTCGGTGACGGCAGTGGTGTTGGCGAAGATGCGGATATGCCCGGCCAGGTCGGTGCCGAACTGGGTGAACTCGGCTTTGAGGTAGTCGACCTGGCGCATGATCAGGCGGGCATGCATCAGCAGCTTGTGCCCCGCCGGGGTCAGCTCCACGCCACGGCTGTCACGGTAAAGCAGACGCGTGTCGAGCTGGGCTTCCAGCGCCTTGACCCGCGCACTGGCTGCTGCCGGCGAAAGGAACGCCCGACGCGCACCCTGGGTCAGGCTCGGCGACTCGCCGATATGGATGAAAAGCCGCAGGTCTGCCAGGTCGAAATGCATGTGAGGCTCCGGTTGTGGCCCGTGCAGGCCAATACATGGCGTTCAGCATACATGAACGCTGCCTTACACAAATGCAAATTCACAGAATGCCAGGCGCCTCGCATGATCGGCCCATAACAACAAATGCAGAGGCCCATGGTTATGACTGCTTCCCACCCGCCCATCGACTACAGCGCCTGGATCGGCCGCACGGAAGAGGCCGTCGATGAGCTCAGCCGCAACCTGATCAAGCGCATCGCCGCCACCTTCGGTGACACCGCACCCGCCGTCGGCCAACCCCTGCCACCGTTGTGGATGTGGTGCTTCTTCCAGGAGCCGCTGGCCGAAGCGCAACTGGGCGCTGACGGCCACCCGGCACGCGGCGGCTTCCTGCCCCCGGCCGACAACCGCAACCGCATGTGGGCCGGCGGGCGGGTCGAATTCATCGCCCCGCTCAAGGTCGGTGCCGAGGCCCATCGCCTGTCGACCCTCCTGCACATCGAGGAAAAGCACGGTCGCACCGGCGCCTTGCTGTTCGTCACCGTGCGCCACGACTACTCGCAGCACGGTGAATTATGCGTGCGTGAAGAGCAGGACATCGTCTACCGCGAGCCCAACCCGCCCAGGCTCGACAGCGCCCCGGCCGATGCACCGGCCGACTGGCGCGAAGCGGTAACGCCGACGCCGACCCTGCTGTTCCGTTACTCCGCCGTGACCTTCAACGGCCACCGCATCCACTACGACTTCCCCTACGTCACCGACACCGAAGGCTACGCCGGCCTGGTGGTGCATGGCCCGATGATCGCCACCTTGAACCTGCGTGCGTTCATCCGCGCCAACCCTGGCAGGCAGGTGCGCCATTTCGCCTACCGCGGCGTGCGCCCGCTGACCGTGCCCACGCCATTCGAAGTGGCCGGCCGCATCACCGCGCCAGGCCAGGCACAGCTGTGGGCCGGCAATGCCGACGGCGTGGCGCAAAGCGCCGACGTGCTTTTCGACTGATACCAGACAGGGAACACCCGCATGCATACGTACGACAGCGATGACCTCAATGCCATCCGCGAAGGCGTGCGCGCCTTGTGCGCCGAATTCGACGCCAGCTACTGGCGCAAGGTCGATGAAGAAAAGGGCTTCCCGGAAGCCTTCGTCAAAGCCATGACCGACGCCGGCTGGCTGTCGGCGATGATCCCGGAAGCTTACGGCGGCTCGGGCCTGGGCCTGGCAGAGGCGTCGGTGATACTCGAAGAGGTGAACGCCTGCGGCGGCAACTCCGGCACCGTGCACGGGCAGATGTACAACATGTTCACCCTGCTGCGCCATGGCAGCGAGGAACAGAAGCGTCACTACCTGCCCAAGCTCGCCACCGGCGAATTGCGCCTGCAGTCGATGGGCGTGACCGAGCCCACCACCGGCACCGATACCACCAAGATCAAGACCACTGCCGTGCGCCAGGGCGACAAATACGTGATCAATGGCCAAAAGGTGTGGATCTCGCGCATCCAGCACTCGGACCTGATGATCCTGCTGGCGCGCACCACGCCGCTGGCTGAGGTGAAGAAAAAATCCGAGGGCATGTCGATCTTCCTGGTCGACCTGCGTGAAGCCATCGGCAACGGCCTGACCGTGCAGCCGATCGCCAACATGGTCAACCACGAGACCAACGAACTGTTCTTCGACAACCTCGAACTGCCCGCCAGCAGCCTGATCGGCGAGGAAGGCAAAGGCTTCCGCTACATCCTTGACGGCCTCAATGCCGAACGCACGCTGATCGCCGCCGAGTGCATCGGCGATGGCCGCTGGTTCGTCGAAAAAGCCAGTGCCTACGCCCGTGACCGCGTGGTGTTCGGCCGCCCGATCGGGCAGAACCAAGGCGTGCAGTTCCCCATCGCCGAGGCCCACATCGAAATCGAGGCCGCCGACCTGATGCGCTGGCGCGCCTGCGCCGAATACGACAGCGGGCAGAACGCCGGGGCCAGCGCCAACATGGCCAAGTACCTGGCAGCCAAGGCCTCGTGGGAAGCGGCCAACGCCTGCCTGCAGACACACGGGGGGTTCGGCTTTGCCTGCGAATACGACGTCGAGCGCAAGTTCCGCGAAACCCGCCTGTACCAGGTGGCGCCGATCTCCACCAACCTGATCCTGTCCTACGTAGCCGAGCACCTGCTCGAGCTGCCGCGCAGCTTCTGAGGGCCTGAGCATGCAGCATACACAAGCCCTGGCCGGCTTCCTCGCCGACCTGCATTACGCACAGATCCCGGGCCCCGTACTGGCCCGCACCGAAGACCTGTTCCTCGACTGGCTAGGCTCGGCCCTGGCCAGCCAGGGAGCGCACCCGATCCCGCTGTTCGAGCGCTATGCCGAGCGCATGGGCCCCACCCAAGGCAGCGCCCGCGTGCTGACCAGCGGGCGCACTTCATCGCCCTATTTCGCCGCGTTGGTCAACGGCGCCGCCTCGCACCTGGTGGAGCAAGACGACCTGCACAACAGCTCGGTGCTGCACCCGGCAACGGTGGTGTTCTCCGCCGTGCTGGCGGCCGCCCAGGACCTCGGCAAGTCCGGCCAGGAACTGCTGCTGGCCGCTGTGGCCGGCTACGAAGCGGGCATCCGCATCGGTGAATTCCTGGGCCGCTCGCATTACCGCATCTTCCACACCACCGCCACCGTCGGCACCCTGGCTGCGGCCGTCGGCGTGGGCAAGCTGCTGGGCTTCGACAAGGAGCAGTTCATCAACCTGCTTGGTAACGCCGGCACCCAGGCCGCCGGGCTCTGGGAGTTCCTGCGCGACGCGGCCGACTCCAAACAGCTGCACACGGCCAAGGCCGCTGCCGATGGCCTGCTCGCCGCTTACCTGACGGCCGATGGCCTGAGCGGTGCACGCAATATCCTTGAAGGTGACCAGGGCCTGGCCGCCGGCATGTCCAGCGACGCCGACCCGGTGCGCCTGAGTGACCGCCTGGGCACGCGCTGGGCGTTGGTGGAAACCTCGTTCAAGTTCCACGCCTCGTGCCGCCACACCCACCCCGCCGCCGACGCGCTGCTGCATCTCATGCAGCGCGAAGGCCTGAGCCACGAGCAGATCGCCAAGGTGGTGACCCGCGTGCACCAGGGTGCCATCGATGTGCTTGGCCGAGTCACCACGCCAACCACCGTGCACCAGGCCAAGTTCTCCATGGGCACCGTGCTGGGCCTGATCGCCGTACATGGCAGCGCCCAACTCATCGAATTCCGCGACCTGGCGCTGACCGACCCACGGGTCGCAGCCTTGCGCGACAAGGTCGAGATGCAGCTGGACCCTGAAGTGGACGCCGCCTACCCGGCCCGCTGGCTGGGCCGGGTCGAGGTCACCTGCAGCGATGGCCGCCACTTCAGCGCCGCCATCGACGAGCCCAAGGGCGACCCCGGCAACACCCTCTCGCGCCCGGAGCTGGAAGCCAAGTTCCAGCGCCTGCTGGCCTATTCCGGCGCCCGCAGCCCGGCCCAGGGCCAGGCCTTGATCGAGCAGGTCTGGCAGCTGCGCGATGCGCGCTCGCTGGCCGCATTGCACTGATGATGAACAGGTGAACCCATGACTCCAACCGCACCCCGCCCGCTGGACGGCATCACCGTCGTCAGCCTGGAACACGCCATCGCCGCGCCCTTCTGCACCCGCCAGCTGGCCGACCTGGGCGCCCGCGTGATCAAGGTCGAACGCCCCGGCAGCGGCGACTTCGCCCGTGGCTACGACCAGCGCGTCGATGGCCTGGCCTCGCACTTCGTGTGGACCAACCGCTCCAAGGAAAGCCTCACCCTGGACCTTAAGCAGGAAGCTGCCGACAGTATCCTCGACGCCCTGCTGGCCAAGGCCGACGTGCTCGTGCAAAACCTCGCACCCGGCGCAGCCGCACGCATGGGCCTGTCATTCGAAAGCCTGCACCAGCGCTTCCCACGCCTGATCGTCTGCGACATCTCCGGTTACGGCGCAGGTGGCCCGTATGAGAAGAAGAAAGCCTACGACCTGTTGATCCAGAGCGAGGGCGGCTTCCTCTCGGTGACTGGCGGCCCCGGCGAGGAGGAAATGGCCAAGGCCGGTTGCTCGATCGCCGACATCGCCGCCGGCATGTACGCCTACACCGGTGTGCTGTCGGCGCTGCTGTTGCGCGACAAGACCGGCCTGGGCAGCCGCATCGATGTGTCGATGCTGGAGAGCCTGGTGGAGTGGATGGGCTACCCGATGTACTACGCCTACAACGGTGCACCGCCACCGCCACGCGCCGGGGCCTCGCACTCGACCATCTATCCCTACGGGCCATTTCCCACCGGCGGTGGCGGCACGATCATGCTCGGCCTGCAGAATGAACGGGAATGGGCGCTGTTCTGCGAAAAGGTGCTGCTGGACCCGGTGCTGGCCAGCGATGACCGCTTCAGTGCCAACTTCAAGCGCTCGGAAAACCGCGAAGTACTGCGCCAGATCATCGTCGAACGGTTTGCCGCCTTGTCGCTCGACGACGTGGTGGCGCGCCTGGAACACGCCCAGATCGCCAACGCCCGGGTCAACGACATGCACGGCGTGTGGCAGCATCCGCAGCTGCAGGCCCGCGACAGCTGGCACGAGGTGGACAGCCCGGCCGGCAAACTGCCGGCGCTGTTGCCGCCGGGGCGCAATACGGCATTCGCGCCACGCATGGACGCTGTGCCGGGGCTGGGGCAGCACACACGCGGCATCCTCGACGAGCTGGGTTTCACGGCCGAACAGCAGGCCAGCCTGGTGTCGGGGGGCGTGGTGTGAACACCGTGCGCTCAGCACTGTTCGTGCCCGGCAGCCGGCCAGAACGTTTCGCCAAAGCGCTGGCGGCGGGCGCCGATGTGGTCATCGTCGACTTCGAGGATGCGGTCGAGGAGCCGCTGAAGCAGCAGGCCCGCGACAACCTGGCGGCGTTTCTGCAGGCCTCACCGCAGGCGTCGGTGTGGGTGCGGGTGAATGCGCCGCAGCATCAGCAGCACGCGGCGGACCTGGCGTTTAGCGCGCAGCAGCCGGGGGTTGCCGGGCTGCTGCTGCCCAAGGCGGAGAACGCCGCGCACGTGGCGATGGCCTGGCAGGGCGGCAAGCCGGTGTGGCCGATCATCGAAAGTGCCAAGGGCTTGTTGGCGCTGGCGCAGATCGCCACGGCAGATGGCGTCGAGCGCTTGTCGTTCGGCAGCCTCGACTTGGCACTGGACCTGGGCTTGAACACCGAGAGCGAGGCGGCCCGGCAGTTTCTCGACCAGGCGCGCATGGCGGTGCAGCTGCATTCGCGGGCGGCGGATCTGGCGCCGCCACTGGACGGGGTGTACCCGGCCATCGCCGATGCCCGAGGGCTGCAGCGGGCCATGCGGCATGCCTATGACATGGGCTATGGCGGGGCGTTGTGCATTCATCCGCAGCAGGTGCCGGTGATTCATGCGGCACTGGCGCCCAGTGCCGAACAACTGGCATGGGCGCGGCGAGTGCTGGCGGCGAGTGAGGCGGCCAATGGCGCCGGGGCGTTCCAACTGGATGGGCAGATGGTCGATGCGCCGGTGGTGTTGCGGGCGCAGCGGTTGCTGGCTCAGCACAAACACTGAACTTTGTAGGATCGGCCTTGCGTCGCGAAAGGGCTGCGGAGCAGCCCCAGCAATCTACCAAGTGGCGGCAACACCTTGGGGCTGCTCCGCAGCCCTTTCGCGACGCAAGGCCGCTCCTACAGCGATCGCATAGCCTGCACCTGCCGGCGTTCACCTAAGCCGAACGCCGCCTTACACAAATGCTGATTCTCCACACGCATGCCCTTGGTCCATCGTTACCCCCACTCCTCCTACAAAAATAAATCAGAGGTGACACCGATGTTGAAGCTGACCCAGGCGCTGTTCTGCGCCGCTGCAATGTCCATGGCCGGCCTGGCCCAGGCCGCCGACCCGATCATCATCAAGTTCGCCCACGTGGTGGCCGACAGCACGCCCAAGGGCCAGGGTGCGCTGATGTTCCAGAAGCTCGTTGCCGCCGACCCGCAACTCAAGGACAAGGTCAAGGTCGAGGTCTACCCCAACTCCTCGCTGTTCGGCGATGGCAAGGAAATGGAAGCCCTGCTGCTCGGCGACGTGCAGATGCTGGCGCCCTCGCTGGCCAAATTCGAGCACTACAACAAGCAGGTGCAGATCTTCGACCTGCCGTTCCTGTTCGACGACCTGGCCGCCGTCGACCGCTTCCAGCAAGGCCCGCAGGGCAAGGCGCTGCTGACTTCGATGGAAGACAAGGGCATCCGCGGCCTGGCCTACTGGCACAACGGCCTCAAGCAATTGTCGGCGAACAAGAAAGTGATCCTGCCCAAGGATGCCCGCGGCCTGAAGTTCCGCGTGCAGGCCTCCAGCGTGCTTGAGGAGCAGTTCAAGGCAATCCGCGCCAACCCGCGCAAGATGAGCTTCGCCGAGGTCTACCAGGGCCTGCAGACTGGCACCGTCAACGGCACCGAGAACACCTGGTCGAACTACGAAAGCCAGAAGGTCAACGAAGTGCAGCCGTTCTTCACTGAGACCAACCACGGGCTGATCGACTACATGGTGATCACCAACGCCACGTTCTGGAACGGCCTGCCTGAGGACGTGCGCGGCGAACTGCAGACGATCATGGACGAGGTCACCGTCGAGGTGAACAAGCAGGCCGAAGCGCTCAACCAGACCTCCCGGCAGAAGATCATCGACGCCAAGACCAGCGAGATCGACCCGCTCACCGCCGAGCAACGCCAGCAATGGCGCGAGTCGATGCGCCCGGTGTGGGAGAAGTTCTCCGAGCAGATCGGCGCCGACCTGATCAAGGCCGCTGAGGACGCCAACAAGTCGTCCTGACCCTCCTGCGCCCTGCCCCGGCCACCCTTCCTGCAGGTGGCCCGCCCTCTCTCTGTCTGGAGAATCCTTATGCAATCGCTCAGGCGTGTCTGGGAGCACTTCGAGGAAGGCATGATCGCCTTTCTCCTGGCGGCCATGACCTTGGTGACTTTCATCTACGTGTCACTGAACAACCTCTACACGATGTTCTACACGCTCAGTGACCACTGGGCATTCGCCAGCGACCTGCTGCTGGGCATCGGCGACCACCTCATGGCCTACGCACAGGAGATGACCTGGAGCATCGCCTTGACCAAGGCGCTGTTCGGCTGGCTGATTTTCTTTGGCATTTCCTACGGCGTGCGCACCGCCGGCCACCTCGGCGTCGACGTGCTGGTGCGGCGCACCCGCAAGCCGGTGCAACGGGTGCTGGCAATGATTGCCTGCGCCTGCTGCCTGGCCTACGCCGGGCTGTTCCTGGTGGCGAGCATCAAATGGGTGAGCGCGGTGCTGGTGGCCGGCATCGGCGCCGAGGACCTCGACCGCTACGGCATCAAGGTCGGCCATATCGCGCTGATCGTGCCGCTGGGCTTCGCCCTGGTCATCATCCGTTACCTGGAAATCCTCTACCGCCTGTTCACCCACCGCCAGTACGGCCTGGGCCTGGCCGACGAGGCCGCCGAAGCCAGCAAGCTGGCCAACCCCGGTGAGGAGCACCACTGATGACGGTTATCTGCCTGTTCCTGCTGCTGTTCGTGTTCATGTTCCTCGGTGTGCCGATCGCCATCTCGCTGGGCCTGTCGGGGGCGCTGTCGATCCTGATGTTCAGCCAGGACTCGCTCAGCTCGCTGGCGATCAAGCTGTTCGAGACCTCCGACAGCTACACCTTCCTGGCCATTCCGTTCTTCCTGCTGTCGGGCGCCTTCATGACCACCGGTGGCGTGGCCCAGCGCCTGATCGATTTCGCCAATGCCTGCGTCGGGCATATCCGGGGTGGCCTGGCCATTGCCGCGGTGCTGGCGTGCATGCTGTTCGCCGCGCTGTCGGGTTCGTCGCCGGCCACCGTGGCGGCCGTCGGCTCGATTGCCGTGGCCGGCATGGTGCGCTCCGGCTACCCGCGCGAGTTCGGCGCCGGGATCATCTGCAACGCTGGCACCCTGGGCATCCTGATCCCGCCGTCGATCGTCATGGTGGTGTACTCGGCGGCCACCGAGACCTCGGTCGGCAAGCTGTTCATGGCCGGCGTGGTGCCAGGGATCCTGCTTGGCGTGTTCCTGATGATCACCATCTACATCGTTGCCCGCATCAAGAAACTGCCGGCGCAACCACGGGCCAGTTTCGCAGAATGGCTGGGCACCGCCCGGCGTGCGTTCTGGGGCCTGTTGCTGCTGGTGATCATCCTCGGCGGCATCTACAGCGGTATGTTCACCCCTACCGAAGCGGCCGCCGTGGCAGCGGTGTACTCGGCGTTCATCGCGCTGTTCGTCTACAAGGACATGCGCCTGCGTGACTGCCCGAAAGTGCTGCTGGAATCGGGCCGGCTGACCATCATGCTGCTGTTCATCATCGCCAACGCCATGCTCTTCGCCCATGTGCTGACCACCGAGCAGATCCCCCAGCAGATCACCCAGTGGGTGATGTCCGAGGGCCTGACGCCAATCGGTTTCCTGATCATGGTCAACATTGTGCTGCTGGTGGCTGGCAGCTTCATGGAGCCGTCGGCGATCATCCTGATCCTGGCGCCGATCTTCTTCCCGATCGCCATGAAACTGGGCATCGACCCGATTCACCTGGGGATCGTGATGGTGGTGAACATGGAGATTGGGCTGGTGCACCCGCCCGTGGGGCTGAACCTCTTCGTCACCTCGGCGGTAACCGGGCTGACCCTGGGGCAGACGATTCGCGCAGCGCTGCCGTGGCTGTCGATCCTGCTGCTGTTCCTGGTGCTGGTGACCTATGTGCCGTTCATTTCGCTGGCCTTGCCGGAGTGGCTCGGCATGCCTTGACCGCAAGCCCGCACCGCCTTGTAGGAGCGGCCTTGCGTCGCGAAAGGGTTGCGCAGCAGCCCCAGCAATCTCTGCGTTTACACGCAAACCCTGGGGCTGCTGCGCAGCCCTTTCGCGACGCAAGGCCGCTCCTACAAAAAAGCCGTCAGATACCTCCGCCAGCCAGCAGCTGCGACATCACCCCGGCCAGATCCTTGACCATCACATCCGCCGTCGGCTTGTGCACGATGACGATCTCGTAGCTGTCCACTTCCGGCAACCCCTGCGCCGGCCCCAGCACCCGGTGCTCGCCGGTCGCTGCCCGGGGCGGCAGCAGGCTGATGCCCATGCCATCGGCCACCGCCGCCTGGATACCGCTCAGGCTGGAACTGGTGAAGCTGATGCGCCAGCGCCGGCCCATGCCTTCGATGGCACTGATCATGTCCTCGCGGTACAGCCCCCGCGGCGGGAAGGTCACCAGCGGGATCGGGTCCAGCTCGAAGGCCGGCATCCGCGCACTGTCGATCCACTGCAGGCGCTCAGGCCAGCAGGCCACGCCCTCGCGGCTGTTGCGCCGCTGCTTGAGCAGCACCAGGTCGAGCTCGCCGTTGTCATAGGCCTGGCTGAGGTCACGGCACAGGCCGCTGGTGACTTCCAGCTTGACCTGCGGGTGCAAGCGGCTGAACGCCGACAGTGCATTGGTGGTGCGCCCGCCGACAAAATCCTCGGGCACGCCGAGGCGCACGGTGACCCCGACCATGGCCCCGGCCAGGGCTTCGAGCATCTGGTCGTTAAGTGCCAGCATGTGCCGGGCATAACCGAGCAAGGTCTGCCCGGCATCGGTCGGCAGCACGTCGCGGTTGCCGCGCACCAGCAGGCGGTGGCCGACCATGTCTTCGAGGCGGCGCACTTTCTGGCTGATGGTCGACTGGGTCGAGTGCAGGCGCGCGGCGGCCGTGGTGAAGCTGCCGCAATCAGCCACCACGACGACCGCGCGCAACAGGTCGAGGTCGAACAGGGCTCTATTCGATTTAACGCTGATGGACATGTGGGTATTCAACGACTGAATGGCAAGACTGACTTCTAACATGCAAGCCCTGGCCCGGCAATGCAGATAGCTAATCGCCGAGCGCCACCCCTTCGCGTCGCGGGTCGGCACCACCGGCCCATCCGGCGGGCGTGCGCTGGATGATCTGCATGCCACTGGTCATGGTCATCGGTGTGACCTCGTGGCCCCAGGCCGCCAGCTGGCGGATCAGCGCCGGGCTGACCAGCCCAGCCTCTACTTCGGTGCCCGCATTGCGGCTGCCGAAATTGGGCAGGTTGGCTGCCTGTTGCGGATCGAGATGCCAGTCCAGCAGGCCGATCAACGCCTTGTTCACGTAACCGATGATCTGCGAGCCTCCGGGGGAGCCGAGGCTTGCGACCAGTTCGCCAGAGGCGCGTGAAAACACCAGGGTTGGCGCCATCGCCGACAGCGGGCGCTTGCCCGGCTGCACCCGATTGGCCACCGGTTTGCCGTTTTCCGCTGGCAGGAAAGAAAAGTCGGTCAGGTGGTTGTTCAGCAGAAAACCGCCAACCATCAGGTGCGAACCGAAGGCAGATTCCACCGACGTGGTCATGGCCAGAGCCTGGCCGCTGTCGTCCACGGCAGACAGGTGCGAGGTGGAAATCCGCAGTGGCGAACGGTCTGGCGCCAGTGCCAGATTGGCGCCGTGTGGAGTGCCCGGACGGGCGTGCTTCATGCTGTACTCGCCGACCCGCTTGGCGCGCTCGGCGAGGTAGGCCGGGTCGAGCAACGACTTGACCGGCACCGGCACATAGTCGTTGTCGGCCAGGTATTGGGCTCGGTCGGCATAGGCCAGGCGCTCGGCTTCGGCCATCAGGTGCACAGCCTTCGGTGCGGGTTCAAGCCCCGCCACCGAGGCCACCTGGAGGGGTGGCAGGTCGGCCAGGTCGCGCTGCGCCGAGGTGCGCTGCAGGGCATCGAGAATGCCCAGGGTCTGCAGCACAGTCACCCCACCGGACGACGGCGGTGGCATGCCGCAAATGGTCCAGGCCTTGTACGGACCACAGACCGGTTCACGCTCTTTGGCCTGATAACGCTGCAAGTCCTCGAGCGACAACTGCCCGGCATTGGCGTGGTGACGCACTTCAGCGACCATGGCGTTGGCAAGCTCACCGCCGTAGAAGGCATCGACGCCCTGCTGTGCAATGCGCTCAAAGGTCTGCGCGAGCGCAGGGTTGCGCAGGGTCGTGCCGACGGCCAGCGGCTTGCCCCGGTCATCCAGGAAGTAGCGCGCCATGGCCGGTGAGCGGGCAATGAAAGGGTCACCGGCGACCAACGTGTGCAGCCGTTCGGAAACGGCGAAACCATTGCGCGCCAGGGCGATGGCCGGCGCGAACAGGTCCTTCCACGGCAGCTTGCCGTGCTGATCATGGGCCAGTTTCAGCGCCCGCAGCACCCCCGGCACGCCCACCGACCGACCGCCGATCTGCGCTGCACGAAACGGCATTGGCGAGCCATCCGCTTGCAGGAAGAGTTTTTCCGTCACCCCTGCCGGCGCGGCTTCGCGGCCATCGAAGGCCTGCACGCGCTGGCCATCCCAGTACAGGATGAATGCACCACCGCCAATACCGCTGGACTGCGGCTCGACCAGGGTCAGCACCATCTGCATGGCGATCGCCGCATCGATGGCGCTGCCACCGGCGCGCAGCATCGCCCGGCCGGCCTCGCTGGCCAGCGGGTTGGCGGCCGCCACCATGTGCCGGCTGGCGTGCACTGGCTGCAGGCCGCTGCGGTAGCCGGATTCCAGCTCCGGGGGGGTGGGTAGAGGCTGGTCGGCCCAGGTGACGCCAGTGGCGGCGGCCAGGCACAGGGTAGTGATCAGGGTTTTCAGGAATAACGGGGGGCGGGGCATTGGCTTGCGTCCTTTCGGGTGGTCGCCGAAAGATTTTCGGCGCCTGTGAGATCGAGCGCCGCCCGCGCGGCGCATCGCGGATGAATCCGCGCCTACATGTGTTGCAACGTGCCGAACATGTTACGCCATGGTTGCCAGCCCTGGCGAAAGCTGGCAACCATGGCCTGTCAGGCATGGCCACGTTGCAACACATGTAGGCGCGGATTCATCCGCGATGCGCCGCGCGGGCGGCGCTCGATCCCACAGGCGACAACCCCCTGTCGGCGTACCCCGGCGCCTCAGGCCACTTCCTCGTACGGCAACCCCACATAGTTCTCGGCAATGTTCACCAACCCCGCCGGCGAGGTCAGGAAATACTCGCGATCGGCCTCCTGCATTTTCTGATCCCAGGCATCCTTGTGCTCGCCAAAGTCATGCAGCAGCTGGGTCATGAACCAGCTGAAACGCTCGCCCTTCCACACCCGACGCAGCGCCAGGGGCGAATACTGTTCCAGCAGGTCGGTGCGCCCCTCGCGGTATACCTTGACCAGGATCCGGTACAGGTAGTTGACGTCGGAGGCCGCCAGGTTCAGGCCTTTGGCACCCGTCGGTGGAACGATGTGCGCGGCATCGCCGACCAGGAACAGGTTACCGTACTGCATCGGCTCGACCACCAGGCTGCGCAGCGGCGCGATGCTCTTTTCCAATGCAGGCCCGGTAACCAGGTGCTGCGCCACGTCTTCGGGCAGGCGCGCCTTGAGCTCGTTCCAGAAGCGCTCGTCGGACCAGTCTTCCAAACGTTCTTCCAGCGGCACCTGCAGGTAATAGCGACTGCGCGTCTGCGAGCGCTGGCTGCACAGCGAAAAGCCACGCGCGTGGTGGGCGTAGATCAGCTCGTGGTTGACCGGCGGGGTATCGGACAGCATGCCCAGCCAGCCGAACGGATACACCCGCTCGTATTCCTTGAGCACGCCTTCGGGGATGCTCTTGCGCGATACGCCGTGGAAGCCATCGCAACCGGCAATGTAGTCGCAGTCCAGGCGGTGGGCCTGACCGTCCTTTTCAAAGGTCACGTAGGGGCGTTCGCCCTTGAGCTCGTGCGGTTGCACGTTGCTGGCCGAGTAGATGATCGGCGCGCCGCTGGCTTCGCGGGCCTGCATCAGGTCCCGGGTGACTTCGGTCTGGCCGTAGACCATCACCGTCTTGCCGCCGGTGAGGTGCTTCAGGTCCAGGCGCTGGCGACGGCCTGCAACCAGCAGCTCGACGCCCTCGTGCACCAGGCCTTCGCGGTCCATGCGTTCGGCGACGCCGGCTTCGCGCAGCAGGTCGACGGTGCCTTGTTCAAGCACACCGGCACGGATGCGGCCAAGCACATATTCGGGGGTCTGGCGTTCGAGAATGACCGTGTCGATACCGGCCTTGTGCAGCAGCTGGCCAAGCAGCAGGCCGGACGGGCCTGCGCCGATGATTGCAACCTGAGTGTTCATTGTTTTTATCTCGTTATTAGGATCAGCCCTTGCATTTTTACTGGCAATAACGGCCAATTAAGTGTGCTATCCGATGCAAAAAATGCACTTTTACAAAAATTGTTCGATTAACGGACAGGCGATTACGACATGAGATCTACCCTCCCAGGCGTCCCGCTGTTCCAGTTATATGGCGAAAACCAGCACTGGCCCGGCACCGACCTGCTGCATTGCGAGTCGATCCCGGCGCGCAGCCGCCTGCACCACTGGGAGATCAAGCCGCACCAGCACGCCGAGCTGTTCCAGTTGCTCTATGTGCAGCGCGGTGAGGCCCAAGTGGAAATCGAAGGCGTGCGCAGCACAGTCGTCGAGGCTGCGATACAAGTGGTGCCGCCGCTGACCGTGCACGGTTTTCGCTTCAGCGCCGATATCCAGGGCCATGTGCTGACGTTCGGCAGCGCATTGGTGGCCGACCTGGAACAGCGCCTGGGTGCACCGCTGGGGGTGCTGGCGAAAGCGGCGTGTTACCCGCTGGGCAAGGACCGCGTGCAGTTGCGCGGCCTGATCGAAACACTGCAGCAGGAGTACCAGGGCAACGCCCCCGCGCGGGCGACCATGCTCGAGGCACTGGTGACCGCGCTGATGGTGTGGATCAGCCGCCGCCAGCAACTGGGGCAGCCACCACGCAACCGTGACGAACGTGACCGGCAGTTGCTCGGGCAGTACCTGCGGCTGGTCGAGGCGCACTACCGCGAACACCTGTCGGTGGAGGACTTCGCCGCGCGCCTGAACATCCCCAGCCTGCAGCTCAACCAGCTGTGCCGGGCATTGAGCGGGCAGACCGCGTTGCAGGTGATCCATCAGCGCCTGTTGCTGGAGGCTCGCCGCAACCTCATCTATACGCGCATGAGCATCGGGCAGCTGTCGGACAACCTGGGTTTCAGCGACCCTACCTATTTCGCCCGCTTCTTCAAGCGCCTGAGCGGGCAGACACCCAATGGCTACCGGCGCTCGGGGCAGCCCGACTGATCTGCTTGACGTATACGTCAACCTGCCCTCAGGATACTGGCATACCCCACGCCGAGCCCTAGCATGAGCAGCCAGACCTACAGCATCTCCGACCTCTCCCGCGAGCTGGACATCACCACCCGCGCCATCCGCTTCTATGAGGAACAGGGCCTGCTGAGCCCCGAGCGGCGCGGCCTGGAGCGCATCTATTCGGCCCGTGACAAAGTGAGCCTGAAACTCATCCTGCGCGGCAAGCGCATCGGCTTCTCGCTGGCCGAATGCCGTGAGCTGATCGAGCTGTACGACCCCAGCAGCGGCAACCTCAAGCAGCTTCACAGCATGCTGGCGAAGATCGCAGAGCGCCGAGCCCAGCTGGAACAGCAGATGCTCGATATCCACCAGATGCAACTGGAACTGGATACCGCCCAGGAGCGCTGCGAACAGGCCCTGGCCGCCACCCTGAACAATAAAGACAAACGCTGACAGGAACCCCACCATGCCCATGCCCGCAACAGTCCGCCTGGTCGAAGTCGGCCCCCGCGACGGCCTGCAGAACGAAGCCCAACCCATCAGCGTCGCCGACAAGGTGCAACTGGTCGACGACCTGACCAACGCCGGGCTGAGCTATATCGAGGTCGGCAGTTTCGTCTCGCCCAAATGGGTACCACAAATGGCCGGTTCGGCCGAAGTGTTCGCCGGTATCCAGCAGCGCTCGGGTGTTACCTATGCCGCGTTGGCGCCCAACCTGCGCGGTTTCGAGGACGCCCTGGCGGCCGGGGTGAAGGAAGTGGCGGTGTTTGCCGCCGCGTCCGAGGCCTTCTCGCAACGCAACATCAACTGCTCGATCAGCGAAAGCCTGCAGCGGTTCGAACCGATCATGCAGGCCGCGCGCAGCCACGGCGTGCGGGTACGCGGTTACGTTTCCTGTGTGCTGGGCTGCCCTTATGAAGGCAAGGTCAGCGCCGAGCAGGTAGCGCCAGTGGCCAAGGCCCTGCACGACATGGGCTGCTACGAGGTTTCGCTGGGTGACACCATCGGCACCGGCACGGCCGGTGATACCCGGCGGCTGTTCGAGGTGGTGTCGGCCGTGGTGCCACGCGCGCAACTGGCCGGCCACTTCCACGACACCTATGGCCAGGCGCTGGCCAACGTGTATGCCAGCCTGCTCGAAGGCATCAGCGTGTTCGACAGCTCGGTCGCAGGCCTGGGCGGCTGCCCTTACGCCAAGGGCGCTACCGGCAACATCGCCACCGAGGATGTGCTGTACCTGCTGCAGGGGCTGGGCATCCAGACCGGTATCGACCTTGACCGGCTGATTGCCGCCGGGCAGCGTATCAGCGCGGTGCTGGGCCGCGCCAACGGTTCGAGGGTGGCACGTGCACGCAGCGCACAATGAGTTTCATACAGGTGTCACATGAGTGTGGGTGAGTGTTACCCCCCCCACAGTTTTCAGCAAAAAACCGGGTAACAGGGAAACAAATCGACAGATTTTCACGTCGACCGATTTCGTCATTCACGCCAAACCATTGATTTTAAAGGCTTTTGAAAAGTTGGCACGGCACCTGCTATATGTTTGGTACAACAACAAGAAAAACGCGATAACCAATAAAAACAACATGTAACGGCTCTGACATAACAAGAACAACACGGCAGAGGCGCAGCAAGCAGATTTTTTTGGAGTAGACAGGCTTTTCAGGGGCTCGCCCCGCGGACTGACACAGAACAATAAAACTACCTGAAGGTAGCGGCAGTCAGGCTCGGATCCACAGGATGAAAGCAGGTCAGCGCTCAAAAAAATACGTTTGCTCTTGACCCCGGATGGGGGTCGCACGCGACATCAAGGCTAGCCTACAAAAACAATAAAAGGCCGGTCTCAATAATAAGAAAAGAGCAGGCAACAACGCTTTGAGGGGAGCTTCGGCTCCCCTCAGTGCTTCCTGCCCCCCTCCTCGTTCTGCTTCTCCTCGTCCTCTCCCTCGACCTTCTCCACCAGTAGCGGCATCGTGCCCAGGACCAACAGCGCCAGCACCGTGCTGACCAGCGCCGTGGCTTCGCGCCCCATGCCCGCAGCGGTACCGATTGCAGCCGTCATCCACAACCCCGCAGCGGTGGTCAGGCCTTTGACGTGGCTGGTGTCCTGGCCGTTACCCTTGAGGATGGTGCCCGCGCCGAGAAAGCCGATGCCGGCGACGATACCCTGGATCACCCGGCTCAGGGCCTGCTGATCAGCACCGGCCATGCTGGGTGCCAGCACGAACAGCGCCGCGCCCAGGGATACCAGCATGTGCGTGCGCACGCCGGCGGACTTACCTTTGTGCTCGCGCTCGAAACCCAGCACTGCACCCAGTACAGCGGCCATCAGCAGACGAACGAGAACCTGGATGACCTCGCGTTCATGGGTGATGTCGGCGAATTCGGCCTGAATGGTTTGCCAGATCAGATCCATGGATTGGGTACCGGGCTGAAGGGATGCTCTGCCTGTACCGGCCTCGTCGCGGGCAAGCCCGCTCCCACAGAGGTCCGCGCACTATTTGTGGAAGCAGGCTTGCCCGCGAAGAGGCCGGACGGGTGCCTAATGAAGTTGACCCCTGCGCAGCCCGCAAAGTGCCCACCCGGCAAGCCGATGCAGCAACCTTCCTTCGCCTGTGGTCACAACCTGTAACCGCCCCGGAGGACGCCACCATGCCCATCGAAGTCGAAGAAAGCACCCAGCGCTGCACCCTCATTGGTGAAAAGCTGCGCATCGAGGGCAAAGGCCCCGAGATCGAAATCATCACTGACGAACAGTTGCGGATGTCCGTGGCCATCCTCGCCGGCGAGCGCTTCCCGATCACCGAGGCCGAAGCCGACGCGCTGACTGTGGCGGGTGCGGTCGATAGCCGCAGGCACCTCAAGGCCAGCACGCCAGGCTCGGTGATCTAGGGCTTGCGAGACCATTTGCGGCAATCTGATATGGTTTTTATCGCCTGACCTGAGCCTGTGCTGAAAACAGTTCGGGGGTCATAGTGCTCGTGCCTGATCGAGGCCAGAAGAGCACCCACGCCATGACTGATCGAATCCATGCCATCCAGATTGCCGCCGAGGGTATTCACACCCGCAGTTTCACCGGCCTGTACCGCACGCTGCGCATAGCCTTCGCCGGCGTGCTGTTCGCGCTGTTCTTCGGCACTGCCTGGCTCGACTGGAACGGTCGCCAGGCGGTGCTGTGGGACCTGGCCGACAGCAAGTTCCACATCTTCGGCGCGACCTTCTGGCCGCAGGACTTCATCCTGCTCTCGGCGCTGCTGATCATCTGCGCCTTCGGCCTGTTTGCCATCACCGTCTACGCCGGCCGGGTGTGGTGCGGCTACAGTTGCCCGCAAAGCACCTGGACCTGGCTGTTCATGTGGTGCGAAAAGGTCACCGAAGGCGACCGCAACCAGCGCATCAAATTGGCTGCAGCACCCTGGAGCCTGAACAAACTGGCCCGGCGCACGCTCAAGCACAGCCTGTGGCTGGCCATTGGCGTGCTAACCGGCCTGACCTTCGTCGGCTACTTCACGCCAATACGCCCACTGGCCCATGAACTGTTTACCCTGCAGCTCGGCGGCGTGGCACTGTTCTGGGTGCTGTTCTTCACCGCCGCCACCTATATCAATGCAGGCTGGCTGCGCGAGGCGGTGTGCCTGCACATGTGCCCCTATGCGCGTTTCCAGAGCGTGATGTTCGACCAGGACACCCTGGCCGTGGCCTACGACCCGCGCCGCGGCGAATCCCGCGGCCCGCGCAAGAAAGGCAGCGACGCCCGTGCCCAAGGCCTGGGCGACTGTATCGATTGCACCC
This sequence comes from Pseudomonas sp. URMO17WK12:I7, assembly GCF_003269045.1. Classification (NCBI taxonomy): domain Bacteria; kingdom Pseudomonadati; phylum Pseudomonadota; class Gammaproteobacteria; order Pseudomonadales; family Pseudomonadaceae; genus Pseudomonas; species Pseudomonas sp. URMO17WK12:I7. The sequence goes on from NZ_QLTL01000004.1 coordinate 53,040, forward strand.
TGTGCGTGCAGGTCTGCCCCACCGGCATCGATATCCGCGACGGCCTGCAGATGGCCTGCATTGGTTGCGCGGCCTGTATCGATGCCTGCGACAACGTCATGGGCAAGATGGGTTACCCCCGCGGCCTGATCGGCTACAAGTCCGAGCATAGCCTGCAAGGTGGAACTTCCCACTGGGCACGCCCGCGCCTGCTCGGCTACGCCGCCGCGCTGGTGCTGATGATCGGCGCCCTGGTGGTGGCTCTGCAGCTGCGCCCGATGGTGTCGCTGGACGTGATCAAGGACCGTGGCCTGTTCCGTGAAAACGCCCAAGGCCAGATCGAGAACATCTACCTGCTTAAAGTCATCAACAAGACCGCGCAACCCCAGCGTTACCGCCTGCGCCTGCTCGATGCCGAGGGCTTCGAACTGCACGGCAACACCGAGTTCAGCATCCCGGCCGGCGAAATGAGCGAGCTGCCTGTGTCGGTGGCACTGCTGGCCGAGCGCCCGGCCAGCAGCTCACAGGACCTGGCCTTCGAAATCCGCGACAGTGACCAGCCCGCCGTGCGCAGCGTTGCCCGCAGCCGCTTCGTGGCGCCATTGAACCGCTGATCCCTTACACTGATCGTTCACCTTGCCTGCCGAGCCCCCATGAAACGTTACGAACGCTTCGCCGACGACATTGCCGAACTGATCCGCTCCGGGGTACTCGGCCCAGGCCAGCGCGTGCCTTCGGTACGCTATGCCAGCCAGACCCACGGCGTCAGCCCGTCCACGGTGTTCCAGGCCTACTACCTGCTCGAACGCCGTGGGCTGATCCGCGCACGGCCACGCTCAGGCTACTTCGTCAACGCCCATGCACCGCGCCAGTTCAGTGAACCGCAGGCGCTGGAGCCGCTCAGCGAATCGACCGAGGTGGACGTCAGCGGCCTGGTGTTCTCCATCCTCGACTCGATCAAGGACCCAAGTACCGTACCGTTCGGCTCGGCCTTCCCCAGCCCTGAACTGTTCCCGCTGCAGCGCCTGTCACGCTCGCTGGCCAGTGCCAGCCGGGCCATGGACCCGCGCATGGTGGTCACCGACCTGTCGCCGGGCAACCCACAATTGCGCCGGCAAATCGCCCTGCGCTACATGGTCGGTGGGTTGATGCTGCCGATGGAAGAGCTGCTGATCACCAATGGCGCGCTGGAAGCCCTGAACCTGTGCCTGCAGGCCGTTACCGAACCCGGCGACCTGGTGGCCATCGAGGCACCGGCCTTCTACGCCTGCCTGCAAGTGCTGGAGCGGCTCAAGCTCAAGGCCGTGGAAATCCCGGTGCACCCGCGCGAGGGCATGGACCTGGCCGTGCTGGCCCAGACCCTGGACAAGCACCCGGTAAAGGCCGTGTGGTGCATGACCAACTTCCAGAACCCGGTGGGCGCGAGCATGCCCGAGGCGAAGAAGCAGGCATTGGTCGAACTGCTACGCCACCATCAGGTGCCGTTGATCGAAGACGATGTCTACGCCGAGCTCTACTACTCGCAACAGGCCCCGAAACCGGCCAAGGCGTTCGACACCCAGGGGCTGGTGATGCATTGCGGCTCGTTTGCCAAGAGCCTGGCACCGGGTTACCGCATTGGTTGGGTCGCTGCGGGGCGTTTTGCCCAGAAAATCGAGCGGCTGAAGTTGATGACCTCGCTGTGCGCCTCGATGCCCGCCCAAGCCGCCATCGCCGACTACCTTCAGCACGGTGGCTACGACCGCCACCTGCGCAAGCTGCGCTACGCCCTGGAGGGGCAGCAGGCCAACATGCTGGCCGCCATCGCCCGCCATTTTCCGGCGCAGACCCGCGTCAGCCAGCCCTCCGGCGGCTACTTCCTGTGGCTGGAACTGCCTGAACAGATGGACGCCCTCAAGCTGTTCCACATGGCTTTGGCCCAGGGCATCAGCATCGCACCGGGGCCGATCTTTTCACCGACCCGACGCTTTGGCAATTGCATCCGTCTGAACTACGGCACACCGTGGAACGAGAACGCCGAACGCGCCATGGAAACCTTGGGGCGCATCATCCGCTCGTTCTGAAGTTCTGAAGGAAGGCGTGAACAAGAGCGGCTATAGTTGGGCGACCCACACGCTGGATCGCCCCATGCCGCCTGACGACTCGACGCCCTCCCCCCAAGCGCTGCAGGACCTGGCCCTGCGCATCGATCAAGCCCAGGCCAACAACAAGCTGCTGGGCGAACTGGTCGATCACAGCCAGGCCAACGTGTTTGCAGCCGATCGCAACTTCCGCCTGCTGGCAATCAACCGCACCGCGCAGGAAACCTTCAAGCGCCTGCGCGGTTTCGTGCCGCAGGTCGGTGACTACATCCCGCAGTTCATTGCCAACCAGCCTGACATCTGCAAATGGCTGGAAGCGACGTGGCCGCGCGTGCTCACCGGCGAAGCATTCATCGACACCATCGCCCTCGGCCCACCCGATGCCCTGCGCCACTATCAAATCAGCTACAACACCTTGCGCGACGCCCAGCAACAGATCCAGGGTGGTTACCTGTTCGCCTATGACATCAGCGAGCGTGTCGCCGAGCAGGAGCGCCTGCGCACGACCGAAGAGGCCCTGCGCCAATCGCAGAAAATGGAAGCAGTGGGGCAGTTGACCGGCGGCATCGCACATGACTTCAACAACCTGTTGGGTGGCATCCTCGGCGCGCTGGAGATGGCCGAGCAGCGCCAGGCCGAGCAGCGCTACCATGACAGCTCCCGGCTGCTCGGCGTCGCCCGGCGCAACGCTCAACGCGCGGCCTCGCTGGTCCAGCGCTTACTGGCGTTCTCGCGCCAGCAGACGCTGGTACCTCAGGCCGTGAACGTCCAACAGCTGGTGGCCGGCATGCACGAGCTGATTGCCAGCTCGCTCGATGAGCGCATCACCTTCATCGACCAGACCCAAAGCGACTGCTGGCTGGTGCAGATCGATCCGCATCAACTGGAGAACGCGCTGCTCAACCTGTGCATCAACGCCCGCGACGCCATGCCGCTCGGTGGCACGCTGCGTATTGCCAGTGAAAACGCCCAGCTCGATGAAGTGCAGGCCCGTGCACTGGAGCTGCCCTGCGGCGCCTACCTTCATCTCAGCGTCTGCGACAGCGGTGTCGGCATGCCCGCCGAAGTGTTGCAACGGGCACTCGAGCCTTTCTTCACCACCAAACCACTGGGCCAGGGCTCCGGTCTTGGGCTGTCAATTGTGTATGGCTTCGTGCGCCAGTCCGGGGGCCGGTTGCGCATCGTCAGCGAACCGGGGCACGGCGCCTGCATCCACCTCTACCTTCCGCGGGCCTCCAGCGGCACCGCTGCGCAAGCCAGCGAGCAGCCACAGGCAACCCGCGAAGGGCACCATGCAACGCCTCAAGAGGTGATGCTGGTGGAAGACCAGGACACCCTGCGCCTGCTGATCAGCGAAGTGCTCGAGGAACAGGGGCACAGGGTGCATGCCTTCAGCGACGGCCGCGACGCACTGGAAGCCTTGCAGGCAGGCTTGCGCCCGCACCTGCTTATCACCGATATCGGCTTGCCGGGCGGGGTCGATGGCGACCAGATAGCAGCAGCCTGCCAGAAGCTGCCGGGCACTATCGCGGTGCTGTACATCACGGCCTATGCCAGCAATCGAATCAACGTCACCCCCGGCCGGCACAGCGCCATACTGTACAAGCCCTTCGAGCTGGCAGCCCTCAACCAGCAAGTGGTACAGCTGCTGGAAAATCGGCGCTAAGAGCTGTAGGCCGCTATGCGGCTGCGTTGCGGACAGGTAAAGTCTGGCCATTCATTTCTGTCGGACGTCGCCATGCCCCGCCGCGACCTGCTCGCACTGCGCCAGGAAATCGAAACCCTGCGCCAACGTAACGCACAGCTGGAGTCCAAGCTGCTGCAACACGCAGACCAGGACCAGAACATCTATCGCTTTCTGTTCGACACCATGGACGAAGGCTTCTGCATCATCGAATTCTTCGACGGCCCCCACGGCCCGCTCAGCGACTACATCCACGTGCTGGCCAACGCGGCCTACGCCAAGCATGCAGGAATCCCAAATGTGGTCGGGCAGAAGCTGCGAGAAATGGTGCCCAACGAAGCCGACGACTGGGTGGCCCGCTACGGCGAGGTGTTGCGTACCGGCGAGCCAATGCATTTCGAACAGGAGCTGGTCGCCACTGGCCATGTACTATCGGTGACCACCTTCCGCGTGGAGCCGGCAGAGCGCCGCCAGGTCGCGGTGCTGTTCAAGGATGTCACCGAGCGGCGCAGGGCCGAGCAGGCACTGCAGCAACTGAACGAAGAGCTTGAGCAGCGGGTCGGTGCAGCATTGGCCGAGCGCCGCCTGTTCGCCGAGCTGGTCGACCATAGCGTGGTCAACTTGCATGTGGTTGATACCGGCATGCACTGGCTGGCGGTCAACCGTCAGGCCAGGCACGATTTCCATGCCTTGTACGGGCGCACGCCTGAGGTCGGCGACTATCTGCCAGCATTGATGGAAAACGCCCCCACGGACCGCGATCTGATCATACCCATGTGGCAACGGGCGCTGGCAGGCGAACAGTTCATCGAGATTGGTGCTTTCGGACAACGCCACTACGAGCTGCGTTTCAACGCCTTGCGCAACCACGATGACAGCGTGCTAGGTGCCTATCTATTCGCCTTTGACATCACCGAGCGAGTGCAGGAGCAGCAGCGCCTGGCCAAGGCCGAACAGGCGCTGCGCCAAGCGCAGAAGATGGAAGCCGTGGGGCAACTCAGCGGCGGCATCGCTCACGATTTCAACAACCTGCTGGGCGGCATCATCAATGCCCAGGAGTTGATGAAAAAGCGCCTGGGCCAGCAGCGCTACGAAGAGTTGGGGCCTTTGCTCCAACTCTCCAGCCACTCGGCGCAACGGGCGTCAGCACTGGTGCACCGGTTGCTGGCCTTTTCACGCCAGCAGACCTTGCAACCGCGTTCGACCGGGGTCGCGGCACTGGTCAACGACATGGAAGAGCTGATCCACCGCAGCATAGGCCCGTCCATCACCTTGCGCAGCCACTTCAACGCCCGGTTGTGGCCGACGTTCATCGACCCACCGCAACTGGAAAGCGCCCTGCTCAACCTGTGTATCAATGCGCGTGACGCCATGCCCGATGGTGGCGCGATCGATATCGAGGGCGACAACATCAGCCTCGGCAGCGAGCAGGCACGCCCGCTCGAACTGGCCGCCGGGGACTATGTACGGCTCAGCGTGGCCGACACTGGTTGCGGCATGAGCGCAGCGGTGGCGGCACGGGCAATCGACCCGTTCTTCTCCACCAAACCCATGGGCCAAGGCACCGGCCTGGGGTTATCGATGACGTATGGTTTCGTGCGCCAGTCGGGCGGCCAGCTGCGCCTGCTCTCCACGCCTGGTAAAGGCACACGGGTCGAGCTGTACTTGCCGCGCCATCACGAACAGCCTGTTGTGGCCACTGCGCCACCGGCGAGCAAAGGGTTGGCCAGCAGCTCGGGCGGGCAACGCATCGTACTGGTGGAAGACCAGGCGGCGCTGCGCCTGGTGGTCGGCGAAGTGCTGGAAGAGCTGGGCTATCAGGTCGAGGCCTTCGAAAATGGCCCTGCCGCGCTGGCGCACCTGCAGCAGTGCGAGCAACCTGACCTGCTGCTGAGCGATATCGGCCTGCCCCACGGCCTCAGTGGCCGCCAGTTGGCTGAGCAGTGCCGGCAACGGTATCCGCACCTGAAAGTGCTGTTCATTACCGGCTACGACGAGAGTGCGGCGCTCAGCGACGGCCAGTTGCTGCAGGGTACCAGCGTGCTGACCAAGCCTTTCGAGCTTGAGGCACTGGCCGAGCGGGTACGCCAGTTGCTGGCGGATGAGCTGCCCTGACGGGCAGCGCTCAACGCCCGCCGCCCAGTTCGATGAAGCTGCCGGTGGAGTACGAGGCCTTGTCCGACAGCAGCCAGAGAATCGCCTCTGCCACTTCTTCGGCGCGCCCGCCCCGGCCCATGGGCAGGCCAGATTCAAGCTTGGTCACGCGATCAGGGTCACCGGAAAGGGCATGGAAACCGGTGTGGATGTAACCCGGGCGCACGCCGTTGACCCGCACGCCCTCACCCGCCACTTCCTTGGCCAGGCCGATGGTGAAGGTGTCCAGCGCACCTTTGGAGGCGGCGTAGTCGACGTACTCGTTGGGTGAGCCGAGGCGTGCGGCAAGCGAGGACACATTGACGATCGCGCCACCATGCCCGCCATGACGGCGGGCCATGCGCAGCAAGGCGTGCTTGGCGCAGAGCATGGGGCCGACGACATTGGTCTTCATCACCTTGAGCAGGCGGAACTCGGACATGTCCTCGACACGGCTCTGCTGGCCAATGGTACCGGCGTTGTTGACCAGCGCAGTGACCGGGCCGAGTTCCTGGTCGACGCGGTGGAACAACTGGATCACCTCGTCTTCGACACTGGCGTCGGCGCGCACGCTGATGGCGTCGGCACCCAAGGCGCGAACCTGGGCGAGGATGCTGTCGGCGGCCTGGTCGTCGGCGTGGTAGTTGATGCAGATGCGGTAGCCCTCACGGGCGGCCTGCAAGGCGGTGGCGGCGCCGATGCCACGGCTGGCACCGGTGATGACAATGACTTTCTCCATGGGACTGCCGATGGTTTGGGGAGGGAGCGGTGACGATAGGGGATAAGATCGTGTGAGGGCAAGGGGGTGTACGCCACAGCATTTTCGGCGCCATTGAGGCCGAGCGCCGCCCGCGCGGCGCATCGCGGATAAATCCGCTCCTACATTCGTTGCAACGTGGCCATGCCTGACAGGCCATGGTTGTCAGCTTTGTTTACACGGCTCAAGACATGCACCAAGGCTGGCAACCATGGCGTAACAGGTTCGGCACGTTGCAACAAATGTAGGAGCGGATTTATCCGCGATGCGCCGCGCGGGCGGCGCTCGGTTTCAATGGCGCTGAAGAGCTTAAGGCAAACAATCTCAATGCCCCGCCGAAGCCGGCCCTGCCTTCGCCGTAAACGGCGGCTTGGCCAGCCACACCAGCAGGATCAACCCGGCAAACACCCAAGTCATCAAGGTGAAGTAGTCCACCGTCGACATCATGTACGCCTGCGCATTCACAATCTGTTCCAGCTTCGCATAATTCTGCGAACTCGCCCCGCCCAGCTGCTCCAGCGTGTGCCGCGTGGCCGGGTCGAACGGGCTGATGTGCTCGCTCAGGTAGGCATGATGCTGGTCCGCCCGGCGAATCCAGATCCATGTAGTCAACGAAGCCGCAAAGCTCCCCCCCAGCGTGCGCAGGAAGGTCGCCAGCCCCGAGCCATCGGCAATCTGGTGCGGCGGCAGGTCCGACAGCAGGATGCTCAAGGTCGGCATGAAGAACAGCGCCACGCCGATGCCCATGAACAACTGCACCAGGGCGATGTGCTGGAAGTCCACCTCGCTGGTGAACCCCGCGCGCATGAAGCAGCTGGTGCCAATCGCCAGAAACGCCAGCCCCGCCAGCACCCGCAGGTCGAAGCGGTGCGCGTACTTGCCCACGAACGGCGACATGATCACCGGCAGCAAACCGATCGGCGCCACCGCCAGGCCCGCCCAGGTGGCGGTGTAGCCCATCTGCGTCTGCAACCACTGCGGCAGGATCAGGTTGATGCCGAAGAACCCGGCATAACCACCGACCAGCACAATGGTGCCGACGCGGAAATTGCGGTGCACGAACAGCCGCAGGTTGACCACCGGGTGGCGGTCGGTGAGTTCCCAGATGATGAAGATCGCCAGGAACACCACCGAGATCAGGCTGCCGATGATGATGAACGACGATTCGAACCAGTCCAGGTCATTGCCCTTGTCCAGCACCACCTGCAATGCGCCCACACCAACGATCAGCGTCAGCAGGCCAATGTAGTCCATCGGCTGGCGGCTGGTGACGACCGGCCGCGTGCGCATCTGCTGGCGCACCACGGCGGCGGCGAACAGGCCGATCGGCACGTTGATGAAGAAAATCCACGGCCAGCTGTAACTGTCGGTGATCCAACCACCCAATATCGGCCCGGCAATCGGCGCCACCACCGTGACCATCGCCAGCAAGGCCAGGGCCATGCCGCGTTTGGCCGGCGGGTAGACGGCGATCAGCAAGGTCTGGGTCATCGGGTACAGCGGCCCGGCCACCACACCCTGCAGCACACGAAAGCCGACCAGCTCCGGCATCGACTGGGCGACACCGCACAGGAACGACGCCAGCACGAACAGCAGCGTGGCCCAGATGAACAGCTTCACCTCGCCAAAGCGCCGGCTCAACCAGCCGGTCAACGGCAAGGCGATGGCGTTGCTCACCGCGAACGAGGTGATCACCCAGGTGCCCTGCTCGTAGCTCACCCCCAGGTTGCCGGAAATGGTCGGCAGCGCCACGTTGGCGATGGTGGTGTCGAGCACCTGCATGAAGGTCGCCAGCGACAGGCCGATGGTGGTCAGCAACAGGCTCGGCGGGGTGAACTGGGCCGGGGCATTGTTGCTCATCGCTGCGCCGTCTTGCCGGTGGCGCTGTTTTCGTGGATCAGCCGGGCGATCAGCTGGTCCGCCTCGCCCAGCTGGCGGTCATACACCTGGGTGGTGTAGCTGGCCTGCTGCGGTGGCTGCTGGGCCAGGGTCGGGCCGCTCTGGTCGTGAAGGTCGACTTCGACCACGGTGGACAGGCCGATGCGCAACGGGTGGTCCTTTAGCTGGTCAGGGCTCAGGTGAATACGCACCGGCACGCGCTGGACGATCTTGATCCAGTTACCGGTGGCGTTCTGCGCAGGCAGCAGGGCGAAGGCGCTGCCGGTACCGGCACCGAGGCTGTCGACCGTGCCGCTGTACTTGACCTCGCTGCCATACAGGTCGGCGCTGATTTCCACCGGCTGGCCGATGCGCATGTCGCGCAACTGGGTTTCCTTGAAGTTGGCGTCGATCCACACTTCATTGAGCGGGATCACGGCCATGGTCGCAGTGCCGGGCTGCAGGCGCTGGCCGAGCTGCACGGTGCGCTTGGCAACATAGCCGGTCACCGGCGCCAGCAAGGTAGTGCGGGCGTGATCGAGGTAGGCCTGGCGCAGGTCGGCCGCGGCCGCCATCACCTCGGGGTGCGAGGACACCACGGTGTCGTCGACCAGTGCGGTGCTGGTGTTCAGCTGCTGGCGTGCGCTGTTGACGGCGGCCTGGGCCACGGTCAGGTCGTCACGGGCATGGGAGATTTCTTCCGCTGCAATCGCACCGCTGTCAGCCAGCACCTTGCGCCGGTTGTAGTTCTGCTGGGCTTTCTGCAGTTCGGCCTGGCGGGTTTCCAGCTGGGCCTTGAGCGAATCGACGTTGCTGTAAAGCCCGCGCACCTGGCGCACGGTGCGCGCCAGCTTCGCTTCGGCAGACTGCAGGGCCACTTCGCTGTCGGACGGGTCGAACTGCAACAGCACCTGGCCGGCATGCACCAGGTCGCCGTCATCGGCGCCGATACTGGTGACGGTACCGGTCACCAGCGGGGTGATTTCCACCACGTTGCCATTGACGTAGGCGTCGTCAGTGCTTTCGTGCCAGCGCCCGACCAGGCTGTACCAGGCCCAGGTGCCCGCGCCGACGAGCAGCACCAGCAACAACAGGCCGAGCAGCCAGGCCTTGCGCTTGCCCGGCGCTGGGGCGTCGGCGGAGGGAGTTGAGGTGTCTGTGGGAGTGGCCATGACAATACCTTGGAATATGCGTAACAGGGATCAACGATCGCCGAAGCGGCGGATCGTCAGAGGGTCGCCGGCACCAAGCAGGACCTTGGCCAGCAGGCCTTCGAGGGTCTTCAGCTCGTCTGGCTGCAACACGCCGACCAGTTCGTTCATCGCCGCCGCGCCGATCTCTGGCAGGCGGTCGGCCAGGCGCTGGCCATCGTCACTCAGCGCCAGGCGCACCTGGCGGCGGTCATCGGCGCAGCGGTTGCGCAGGATCAGGCCCTTCTGCTCGAGGCGGTCGAGCATGCGGGTCATCGAACCGCTGTCCAGGCCCAGGTAGCGGCACAGTTCGGCCGGGGTATCCACCTGGTACTGGGTGACGATGATCAGCACCTTGAACTGTGCGGCGGTGACGCCCTCTGATTCGAGGTGCCAGTCGAGAATGCGGTCCTTGAGGATCGCCGCACGCCCCAGCAGCATGCCGATGGCGCAGGTCTGGAAATTTTCCGGGGTGAAATGGGACATCGGGCTCTGCTCGGGCAATTGTTTAAAAATATTACTGCCTAGGCAGTGAATGTCAAAGCTTTGATTAGGGGGCTATGCAAATATTCATGAAACGGCCGTTGCCGGCGACGTTTCAGCGCGCGCGCAAACCCAGCGCCTCTACCGCTCCACAGGCGATCGCCATGCCTACCAGCTCGGCCAGGCTTTGCGCCTGCAGGCGCTTCATCACCCGCCCCCGGTACAGGTCCACGGTCTTCACGCTGATGCCCAGGCGCTCGGCAATCTCGCGGTTGCTCAAGCCTTGGGCCAGTGGCACGAACACATCGCGCTCACGGGGCGTCAGCGCATCCAGGCGCGCCTGCACCGCAGCAAGCACCAGGTCGTCCTGGCGCGCTTGCCCTGCCCGCTCCAACGCCGCCTGCACACTGTCGAGCAGCAGCTGGTCGCTGTAGGGTTTTTCGATAAAGTCGCTCGCCCCGGCCTTGAACGCCCGCACCACGATAGGCACATCGGCATGGCCGCTGACGAAGATCACCGGGATCTGCAGGCCACGTTCGCGCAAGGCCTGCTGCACCGCCATGCCGCCCAGCCCGGGCATGCGCACATCCAGCAGCACACAGGCCGGCCCATCGTCCACACAGGCATCGAGAAACGCCTGGCCGCTGGCAAACGGCACGCCCTGCAGGCCCACCGATTCCAGCAACCACACCGTCGAATCACGCATGCCCTGATCGTCATCGACCACATAAACCTTCGCTTGCACCCTGCCCTCTCCTTATCCCCGGCTCACTGCCAGCCGACAGCACAACACCAACCCACCCGCCTCACCCGCACGCGCCCACAGGCTGCCACCAAAGCCTTCGATCAGGCTGCGGCTCATGCTCAGGCCCAGGCCAAGCCCATCGGCCTTGGTGGTGCCGAACGGGGTGAAGATCTGATCCAGGCGCTCGGCGGCCACGCCCGGCCCCTGGTCGACGACCTCGATCAGCACCCCGTCACCCTCGCGCACGGCGCCGAGCAGAATACGGGAAGGCTGCGCGCCATGCTGCTCGCGGTTGGCCTCGATGGCATTGCGCAGCAGGTTGAGCAGCACTTGCTCAAGCAATACCCGGTCGGCGAACACCGCAGGCAGTTGCACGCTGATGCGCAGTTCGACAGCGACCTGATCACGCGCCGCTTCCCAGGCGCACAGGCGCATGGCTTCGGCCGCCACTTCTGCCACCTCCACCGCCTGCAGGCGCCGCGGCCCCTTGCGCAGGAACGCACGCAGGCGGCGAATCACCTCGGCGGCGTGGGTCGCCTGTTCGGTGATACGCTGCAGGCCCTGGCCAACCCGTTCACGCGCCTGCGGGTCACGCTCCAGGCCTTGCAGGTATCGCTGGCTGGCATTGGCATAGTTGACCACCGCCGCCAGCGGCTGATTCATCTCGTGGGCAATCCCCGACGCCAGTTCGCCCAGGGTAGCGAGCCGGGCACTGTGGGCCAGGTTCTCCTGGGCCTCGATGCGCAGGGTGATGTCGCGCGACACGCTGACCACCTCCACCACGGCGCCGGTGTAAGTCTCGCGGATCGCCCGGCTGGCGATCTCGAACCAGCGATAAGCACCGCTGGCATGCCGCACGCGACAGGTCATGGTGTGGTAACCATCCTGGTCCAGCGCCGCAGCGGCCTGGCGCAACGCCTGGCGCCGTTCGCGCGGGTGCAGCAAGGCCTGCACCGGCATGCCGCGCAGCTGCTCCGGCCACAGGCCGAGCAAGCGGTAAGCGGCCGGCGAGGCGTCAAGGAAGCGGCCGTCCGGGCTGTGCCGGGATATGAGGTCGGTGGTGTTCTCGATGATCAGCCGGTACAGGCGCCGCGCACGGCTGGCTTCGCGGATGCCGTGGCGCTCCTCGCTGGCATCGCGGCAACGTGCCAGCACCCGCTGGCCCTGGTCATCGGGGATGAACGTCCACAGCAGAATGCGTTCGCCGAACTGTGTTTCGACGTCTGCGATCGCCCGGTGCTGGCGCAGGCAGGCGCGCACCAGCGCCGCACAGTTGCCCGGCAGCCAGTCGGCCAGCGAGGCGCCGACCCCGATCAGTGCCTGCAAGGCCGGGTTGCTTGCCAGGGCACTGGCATCGGCAGCCAGCAGCACGCTGGGTTGTGGGTCCTTGGCGAGCAAGGGTGAAAGGGTCTGATTCACGGTCGGTGCTCGTTCTTATAGTAGTTTTACTATATTGCTATAGTCGATATTCCATCTACGATAGCGGTTCGCGTAAAACTGCGACAGGGGCAAGCCGCCATCGGCGCGCTGCCCGCACCCTGATCAGAGCTAACAATCAGCCACCGGGGGGCCACACGCACAGGCTGCGTCTGTCTCCCCTACAGGATTACCGTATGTCGATCTTCGCCCAGGGCCTGATGCCCGCTGCCGTCAACCACGTTGCCCTCACCCCGCTGAGCTTCATCGAACGCACCGCCGCCGTCTACGGCAGCTACCCGGCCGTGATCCACGGTGCCATTCGCCGCGACTGGCGCCAGACCTACCAGCGTTGCCGGCGCCTGGCCAGCGCCCTGGCCGGGCGCGGCGTGGGCCGTGGCGACACGGTGGCGGTGATGCTGCCGAACATTCCGGCGATGCTCGAAGCGCACTTTGGCGTACCCATGATCGGCGCCGTGCTCAACACCCTCAACGTACGCCTGGACGCCGAGGCCATCGCCTTCATGCTCCAGCACGGCGAGGCCAAGGTGCTGATCACCGACCGCGAGTTTCACACTGTGATCGCCGCCGCCCTGGCCTTGCTCGAACACCCACCGCTGGTGGTCGATGTGGATGACCCCGAGTACGGCGAAGGCTGTGCCGTCAGCGACCTCGACTATGAAGCGCTGCTGGCCGAAGGCGACCCGGATTTCGCCTGGGAATGGCCCGAAGACGAATGGCAGGCGATTTCGCTGAACTACACCTCGGGCACCACCGGCAACCCCAAGGGCGTGGTCTACCACCACCGCGGCGCCTACCTGAACGCCATCGGCAACCAGATGACCTGGGCCATGGGCCATCGCCCGGTGTACCTGTGGACCTTGCCGATGTTCCACTGCAACGGCTGGTGCTACCCCTGGACCATCACCGCGCTGGCCGGCACCCATGTGTTCCTGCGCCGGGTCGACCCACAGAAGATCCTCACCCTGATCCGCGAACATCGGGTCAGCCACCTGTGCGGCGCGCCGATCGTGCTCAACGCCCTGGTTAACATGCCAGACGCCGCCAAGGCTGCCATCGAGCACCCGGTGCAGGCCATGGTTGCCGGTGCCGCCCCGCCGGCCAAGGTCATCGGCGCGGTCGAGCAGATGGGCATTCGGGTCACCCACACCTATGGCCTGACCGAAGTCTACGGGCCAGTCACCGTCTGCGCCTGGCATGAAGAATGGGACGACCTGCCGCTGGAAGAGCGGGCGCGGATCAAGTCGCGCCAGGGCGTGCGCTACCCCACCCTCGACGGCCTGATGGTCGCTGACCCGCAAACTTTGCAACCCGTACCGCAAGACGGCAGCACCCTGGGCGAAATCTTCATGCGTGGCAACACGGTGATGAAGGGCTACCTGAAAAACCCTGAGGCCACCGCCGAGGCCTTCCGTGGCGGCTGGTTCCACACCGGCGACCTGGCGGTCTGGCACGCCGACGGCTATGTCGAGATCAAGGACCGGCTCAAGGACATCATCATTTCCGGTGGCGAGAACATCTCGACCATCGAAGTCGAAGACACCCTGTACAAGCACAACGCCGTGCTCGAAGCCGCCGTGGTCGCCCGTGCCGACGACAAGTGGGGCGAGACGCCCTGCGCCTTCGTCGCCCTCAAGCCCGGCCACGAGCACACCCGCGAGAGCGACATCATCAGTTGGTGCCGCGAGCACCTGGCCGGGTTCAAGGTGCCAAAGACCGTGGTCTTCGGCGAGTTGCCCAAGACCTCAACCGGCAAGATCCAGAAATACGTCCTGCGCGACCGCGCCAAGGCCCTGTGAACCGTTATCGAGCCTGACATGACCGACTACACCGCCCCACTGCGCGACATGCGCTTCATCCTCCATGACGTGTTTCAGGGCCCTGCCCTGTGGGCGCGCCTGCCTGCCCTGGCCGAGCGCGTCGACGGCGAAACCGCCGATGCCATTCTTGAAGAAGCCGCCAAGGTCACCGGCCAGTTGATCGCCCCGCTCAGCCGTAACGGCGACGAACAAGGCGTGCGCTTCGACGCCGGCCAAGTCACCACCCCGGACGGTTTTCGCGAGGCCTGGCGGACCTACCGTGAAGGCGGCTGGGTCGGCTTGGGTGGCAACCCCGAATATGGCGGCATGGGCATGCCGAAAATGCTCGGCGTGCTGTTCGAAGAAATGCTCTACGCCGCCGACTGCAGCTTCAGCCTGTATTCAGCGCTTAGCGCCGGCAGTTGCCTGGCCATCGATGCCCATGCCAGCGCAGCGCTGAAGGCGACCTACCTGCCGCCACTCTACGAAGGCCGCTGGGCCGGCACCATGTGCCTGACAGAGCCGCACGCCGGTACCGACCTTGGGCTGATCCGCACCCGCGCCGAACCACAGGCCGACGGCAGCTACCTGATCAGCGGCAGCAAGATCTTCATCACCGGCGGCGAACAGGACCTGACCGAGAACATCGTCCACCTGGTGCTGGCCAAACTGCCAGACGCCCCCGCCGGGGCCAAGGGCATCTCGCTGTTCCTGGTGCCCAAATACCGGGTCGAGGCCGACGGCAGCCTTGGCCCGCGCAACGCCGCCCACTGTGGCTCGATCGAGCACAAGATGGGTATCAAGGCTTCGGCCACCTGCGTAATGAACTTCGACGGCGCCATGGGTTACCTGGTCGGTGAGCCGAACAAAGGCCTGGCGGCGATGTTCACCATGATGAACTACGAGCGCCTGTCCATCGGCATCCAGGGCATCGGCTGCGCCGAAGCGTCGTACCAGAGCGCTGCACGCTACGCCAACGAGCGCCTGCAGAGCCGCGCCGCCAGTGGCCCGCAGCGGCCAGAACGGGTCGCCGACCCGATCATCGAACATGGCGATGTGCGGCGCATGCTGCTGACCATGCGCGCCTTCACCGAAGGCGGCCGTGCCTTCGCCGCCTATGTCGGCCAGCAGCTGGACCTGGCGCGCTACGCCGAAGATGCCGGTGAACGCGAGCATGCCCAGCGCCTGGTGGCCCTGCTGACCCCGGTGGCCAAGGCGTTCTTCACCGACAATGGCCTGGAAAGCTGCGTGCTAGGCCAACAGGTGTATGGCGGCCATGGTTACATCCGCGAGTGGGGCCAGGAGCAACGTGTGCGCGACGTGCGCATTGCGCAGATCTACGAAGGCACCAACGGCATCCAGGCCCTCGACCTGCTGGGGCGCAAGGTGCTGGCCGATGGTGGCCAGGCCCTGGCGTGCTTTGCCGCTGAGGTTCGGTCCTTCAGTGCCGGTGCAGCGCTGCACCGCGAAGCCTTGCAAGCCAGCCTGGCGCGCCTGGAGGCCACCAGCGAATGGCTGCGGGCACGGGCGCGCGAGGACGCCAACCTGGTCAATGCCGTGGCAGTGGAATACCTGCACCTGTTCGGCCTGACCGCCTATGCCTACATGTGGGCGCGCATGGCTGCCGTGGCCCAGGCCCGGCACGCTGAAGACCCGGCCTTCCATGGTGCCAAGCTGGCCTGCGCGGCGTTTTTCTTCCAGCGCCTGCTGCCGCGCAGCCTGGCCCTGGATGCCAGCATCCGCGCCGGTAGTGCCAGCCTGTACGCGATGACGGCCGAGCAGTTCTGAGCCGGCAAGGGAGCGCTTCGCGCTTGCCGCGAAGCGTTCTCAAACGCTGGAAATCCCTTGCGAAACCGACGAAAAACACACATAACTGATAGTCATTCGCCATTACCTCGGTTCTCGGGAGCCCCTTTGCAGGGGTAGAATGCGCAAAACCCGGAGCCACGATGAACCAAGACCGCCTCAATCCCAGCCCAGACGATGCCATCACCGACGCCGCCGCGCACTGGTGCATGCGCCTGCACGCCGACGATTGCTCGCGGGTCGAACGTGAAGCCTTCGCCCGCTGGCTGGCGGCCGACCCGCGTCACGCGGAGGAATACCAGGCGATGCTGGAAATCTGGCAAACCGCCGACCAGCTGCCCCGCACTGCCACGGTCATCGACTTCAACCCGCCAGCGCGGCACGTACCACGGGCTCGCCACTGGCGGCCACTGGCTTCGGCTGCGGCGCTGGCCCTGCTGGTACTGCCGCTGGCCGGTTGGGTGGGCTGGGAGCAAGGCTGGCTGCCCAACCATTACCAGCATTTCGAAGCCGGCAACGACATGCAGACCGTGCAGTTGAGCGACGGCAGCACGGTCGAGCTCAACCTGCACACCGAACTGACCTACCTCAACTACAAGGACCAGCGTCAGGTCACGCTCAAGCGTGGCGAAGCCTTCTTCAAGGTGCAGCACGACAGCAGCCACCCGTTCATCGTCCGCGCCGGGCGCGGCCAGACCCGCGTCACCGGTACCCAGTTCAATGTCTGGAAGTACCAGGACCAGGTCAAGGTCACGCTGGTGCAGGGATCGGTACTGGTCAGCAGCGATGGCAGCGCTGGCGGCTACCGCCTTGGCCCTGGCATGCAGGCCAGCTATCACACCGGCGACTTCGAGCCACAACTGGCCGACAACAACGATTACGACAACAGCCTGGCCTGGCGCAACGGCAAGCTGGTGCTCGACAACCTGAGCCTGGAGCAGGCCCTGCCGGTAATCAACCGCTACCTCGACGCCCCGCTGCTGCTGGCCGACCCCGGCACCGGGCGCATACGCATCAGCGGCATCTACAACACCCGCGAGGTTGGGCGGCTGGTGGACAACCTGCCCAAGGTGCTGCCTATCTACCTGACCCGCAGCAAGGACGGCAGCACCGTCCTCAACAGCATCTCCCCGCCACCCGGCAAAGGCTGACGCCCTACAGCGTCATCGCCGCCAGCCAGCCGAACGCCAGCAACGGCAGGTTGTAGTGGATGAAGGTGGGGACCACGGTGTCCCAGATGTGGTGATGCTGGCCATCTACGTTCAGCCCCGAAGTCGGGCCGAGGGTCGAGTCCGAAGCCGGCGAGCCGGCATCGCCCAGGGCACCTGCGGTACCGACGATGCACACCGTGGCCAGCGGGTCGAAGCCCAGTTGCACGCACAGCGGCACGAAGATCGCCGCCAGGATGGGGACGGTCGAGAACGACGAACCGATGCCCATGGTCACCAGCAACCCCACCAGCAGCATCAGCAACGCACCAATGCCCTTGCTGTGGTCGATCCACTGCGCTGAAGTCGCGACCAGGCTGTTGACCTCGCCAGTGGCCTTCATCACATCGGCAAAACCGGAAGCGGCGATCATGATGAAGCCGATCATGGCCATCATCTTCATGCCTTCGGTGAACAGGTCGTCGGTTTCCTTCCAGCGCACGATCCCCGACAGCGAGAAGATCAGGAAGCCGACCATGGCGCCGATGATCATCGAGTCCAGCCACAGTTGCACGACGAACGCCGCAGCGATCGCCAGCCCCGCCACCAACAGGGTCAGCGGGTTGTACTGCACACTGACCTGCTCGACCTGCTCGATGCGCGCCAGGTCGTAGTCACGCTTCTTGCGGTAGCTGATGAACACCGCCAGCAGCAGGCCGGCGAACATGCCGGCCGCCGGGATGGCCATGGCATGAGTGACATTGACCCCGCTGACATCGACCCCGGCCCGGGCGACGTTGGCCAGCAGGATCTGGTTGAGGAAAATGTTGCCAAAGCCCACCGGCAGGAACATGTACGGCGTGATCAGGCCGAAGGTGATCACGCAGGCGATCAGCCGGCGGTCGATGCGCAGGCGAATCAGCACGTACAAAAGTGGCGGCACCAGCAGCGGGATGAAGGCGATGTGGATGGGCAGGATGTTCTGCGACGACACCGCCACCACCAGCATCAGGCCGATCAGCAGCCATTTGACCTTGCCGCCATGGGCATGGCCCTGGCGGTCGATCATGCTCAGGGCGCGGTCGGCCAAGGCATGGGCCAGGCCCGATTTGGCGATGGCCACGGCGAAGGCGCCGAGCAAGGCGTAGGACAGTGCCACCGTGGCGCCGCCACCCAAGCCTCCGTTGAAGGCCTTGAGCGTGCCTTCGACCCCAAGGCCGCCGACCAGGCCACCGACCAGTGCGCCGATGATCAGGGCGATGACCACGTGCACGCGGGACAGGCTGAGTATCAGCATGATGCCGACCGCGGCGATCACTGCATTCATGGTTGGGGGTTCCTCATTAGTGGCAGACAAAAAAGCGCGCACTCTGAAGGAGTGGGCGTGATATGTCAAAAGCGCCATATTGCGGCGTATTTCGCTGTCATTTTAAATTGAATGTTTGAATAAAGAAAAAATGGGCAGGGCCGATATAGGGGGGATGCTGAAAGGTCCCTACCTTGAGGTTTGCAGCGCCTGTGAGACCGAGCGCCGCGCGGGCGGCGCTCGGTCTCACAGGCGCTGCAAACCTCAAGACAAACACCTCCCAGCCCCAACACCAAAACCCTTACCGCCAGAAAAAGGGATTCGCCCCCATGCCTTTGCGACAACTTTCCATCCAGTGGAAAATCACCCTGCTCGCCGGTCTCTGCCTCGCCGGCATCGTCACCCTGCTGGTCGGCCTCTCGCTGTACCGCATGGACCACAGCTCGGACCTGGTCAAGGCCAGCAGCATGCAGATGCTCACCGAAGCCGCGCAGGCGCGCATTGAATCGCAAGGCGAAGTGCAGGCCCTGAACATCCGCCGTCAGTTCATGGACGCCTACCAGTACGGCGCCGGTTTCTCGCGCCAGGTGCTGTTCCTGCGTGAACAGGCGGAAAAACGCTTCCTCGACGCCTTCGACCTGCGCGAAGACCTGACCCGCCAGGTGCGCGCCGCGCTGCAGGCCAACCCTGACCTGCTTGGCCTGTCACTGGTGTTCGAGCCCAATGCGCTGGACAACAAGGACAGCCTGTTCGCCGGTAAACCCGAGCTGGGCAGCAACGAGACCGGGCGCTTCGCCCTGTACTGGTCGCAGCCGCGCGCCGGCCAGCTGACCGCCATGGCCCTGCCCGAACACGACATGGCCAACACCGAGATCGGCCCCAGCGGCCAGCCGGCAAACACCTGGTGGAGCTGCCCGCGCAGCACCGGCAAAGTCTGCGTGGTGGAGCCGTACTTCTATGACATCGACGGCCAGCGCGTGCTGATGACCAGCATCGTCTTCCCGCTGGCGGTCAACGGCAAGATCATTGCCACCCTGTCCATCGACATCAACCTCAACAGCCTGCAGGCCCTTAGCCAGGACGCCAGCCGCAGCCTCTACGAGGGCCGCACCACGGTCGGCATCCTCAGCCCGGTCGGCCTGTTGGCCGGCTACAGTGCCGACGCCAGCAAGCTGGCCCAGCGCTTTGACCAGGTCGACCCGCGCCAAGGCGCCGAACTGGTGCGCAAACTGGCCAATGGCAAGCTCAGCATCCTCCATGACCAGGCACGCCTGAAAGTGCTGGCAGCCTTCGAACCGATCCCCGGCGCCCAGCCCTGGGGCGTGCTGCTGGATGTGCCGGAAAATGCCCTGACCGGCCCCGCCGAAGCGCTCAAGCAAGAGCTGGACACCCTGAACACCAGCGGCACCCTCCTGGAGCTGGGCCTGGGCCTGGCTGCCGCGATCGCCGGCCTGCTGCTGGTGTGGCTGATGGCCCGGGGCGTGACCAGGCCGATCCTCGGCGTGGCGGCGATGCTCAAGGACATCGCCAGCGGCGAAGGCGACCTGACCCGCCGTCTGACCTATGACAAGCGCGATGAACTCGGCGAGCTGGCCGGCTGGTTCAACCGCTTCCTCGACAAACTGCAACCGACCATCGCCGAGGTCAAACGCTCGGTGCAGGCCGCCCGCGGCACCGCCGACCAGTCCTCGGCCATCGCCACTGAAACCAGTGCCGGCATGGAGCAGCAGTACCGCCAGGTCGACCAGGTGGCCACTGCCTCCCACGAAATGAGCGCCACCGCCCAGGACGTCGCCCGCAGCGCCGCACAAGCCGCACAAGCTGCGCGCGAGGCTGACCAGGCCACCCGCGAAGGCCTGGCGGTGATCGACCGCACCACCACCAGCATCGATGCCCTGGCCGCCAACATGAGCGCGGCCATGACCGAAGTCGAAGGCCTGGCGCAGAACAGCGAGAAGATCGGCTCGGTGCTGGAGGTGATCCGTTCGATCGCCGAACAGACCAACCTGCTGGCGCTCAACGCCGCCATCGAGGCGGCCCGTGCCGGTGAGGCCGGGCGTGGCTTTGCCGTGGTCGCCGACGAAGTGCGCAACCTGGCCCAGCGCACCCAGGAGTCGGTGGAAGAAACCCGCCAGGTGATCGAAGCCCTGCAAGCCGGCACCCGCGATGTGGTCGGCAGCATGGACCACAGCCACCGCCAGGCCCAGGGCGGTGTCGAGCAGGTCGGCCAGGCCGTGACCGCGCTGCAGCGCATCGGCCAGGCGGTGAGCGTGATCACCGACATGAACCTGCAGATCGCCTCGGCCGCCGAGGAGCAGAGCGCGGTGGCCGAGGAGATCAACAGCAACGTGGCGACCATCCGCGATGTCACCGAGTCGCTGTCGGGGCAGGCCAACGAATCAGCGCGGGTCAGCCAGTCGCTGAACAGCCTGGCCAACCAGCAGCAGGCGTTGATGGATCAGTTCCGGGTCTGACCCTGCGGCGCGCAGTCGTCGCCGCAGAAACCATCATCCGGTAGGTGAAACCTGCCGGCCTGCAGGATCTGATCGAGCAACACCAAGGCGCCCAGCACGTTTGGCCGGGCGCCCATCGGCAACTTGTCGCTAGCAGGCAACGTGGCATCCTTGTAGCCAGACTGCATCACCAGCAGGTGCATCTGGTTGGCGTTCAGGTACAGGTGGTGCTGTTCAATGGCGTAGGACTGGATCAACGCCAGTGCGCCAGCCACCAGCGGCGTGGCGCTGGAGGTGCCGCCATAGTTGTCGGTGTAGTCGCGGTCGTGTCCGTCCTTGTTTTGCAGAACGCCATAACCCAGCGTCGCGACACTGTCGCCCCAGGCATTGAGCATCCGGTAGCGGTAGTTGTAATTGGAGTACTGATGGGGTTTGCCATCCCAGGAATGGCAGGCGCCCACCAGAATCGCGTCGGCGTCGCCGTGGTCGTCGAAGTAACGCCACTGCTCCAGGTCCACCCCATAGCCTGCGGTCGTGCCAGCGCGGTCATCGGCCACACTCGTGCCGTTGCACGCGGCATTCAGTACCACCGCGCCACGCTGGCTCAACGCCTGCATGACATCCCACCAGGTCTTGTCGTGCAGCGATGGCAGGAAAGTACCCAAAACGTTGAGGTTGGCCGTCTGCCGGTTGACCGCAACGATATCTCCAGCCCTTGTATAAGCCAGCAGTTTCTTCAGCGTCTGTGAGTAACCGCGCGCATCGTGGGCACGATTGTCATACAGATACAGTTCGGCCGCATGGCAGACACCGGTCATGCCGAATCCGTTATCCCGCGCCAGCAGCACACCGACCGATGCAGTACCGTGGTCTGGATCTTTGTTGACTGATGGCGGGATGACCTTCAACTTCGGGTTGCCACGCAGATCTTCATGGTTGGCATGCAGGCCGCCATCGGAAAAATGCACCCGTGCACCTTTACCCTTCACCCCGGCCTCCCAGGCCTTGCGAACGTTCAAACCTTGGTACCTGGCATCGGGGGCGTCCAGGTAATGCTGCAAGGCTTCAAAGTCCGGGGTAGGCTGCGCCTGCTCAAAGGCATTGGTGCCGGCGACATATGCAGCGCCCGTGAGCAGCGTCGCAATGACGCCGGCAGCTCCAAGCAGCACATTGCCCGGCTCGACCTGTGGAGGCACAAAGGCCGTGGCCTCGACGTAATCCAGTGCCTCCAGGGTCTGGATCAACGCGACAAACGTGTCGTTGAGCATGCTATGGGGCTGCTCGATCCAGTAATGATTGGCAAGCACGTGAAAGCGCTCATCTTCCCGCTCCTGCTGGTCCAGAAACGGTTGCACATCAAGCAGCTCCCGCAGCTCTGGCCAATACCTCGCCAATATCGAGGTGGCATCAGGCTCCAGATCGGCCATGAGCTGCGCGTACCCTCCTTCGCCAAACACCACGATCAACGCCGGGTAACGCTGGCCCTGCGGACGATGCGCGAATGCAGGTGCTGCCTGCACAGACCGCTTGCGCCGCGTGGCGGCTGAAGGCAGCGGCACGCTGTCGAGGATGCGCCGGGTCGGCTCGCCTTGGCCGATGTCAATGGCCAGAGGCTCAGGACGCAGTGTGGCATCGGCGTCGGCACCGAGGTTCAGCTTGAGGATTTCACTGTCCACCAATGTAATCTGCGGCCTGATCCTGTAGCTGCCCGCCACCGCCTCGCAGTTCAAGGTGGCCGGGCAACCATGGTTGGCAACCTTGCCGCTAGTCACCTGCGAAGCCACCGTAATGCCGTCGAGGTGGACCACACCTTCGGCTTCGATGCGCTCCAGCAGGTAATGAATGGACTTGACCTTGTGCAGGTCGTCACCGCTGCAACGCACATGAAAATGCCCATCGAAGGTGAAATTCCGGTAATACACGAAGTCCAGATTCAAGCTCATCTCTTACTCCTGTCGTCGCTACCGCCCTGCGAATGCGGGCATGGGGGCGAAGCCTTGCAGCCACTACCATTCATTGACAGACAGAAGCTGTTCCGCAGTTGGTGCCAAGGTGCCTTGAGCGGTGGACTACACTTGCCCGGCACAAGGAGCGACAACCTTCGAGGTCCTGATGAAAAAAGTTACAACGCTGCTGGCCGGCCTGTTGCTTGCAGTAGGCCTGGCCAGCACCGACAGCGCCGCCTCGGCAGAAGCCCGCGCGCCCATCCACTTCGGCGCCATCAATTGGGAAAGCGGCGCGCTGACCACCGAGATCCTGCGCCTGATTGTCGAGCGCGGCTACGGCTACCCCACCGACACCCTCCCCGGCAGCACTGTGAGCATGGAAGTGGCGCTGGCGCGCAACGACCTGCAGGTAATCGCCGAAGAATGGGCCGGGCGCAGCCCCGCCTGGGTCAAGGCCGAGCAGGCCGGCCAGGTGTTCGCGTTGGGCGACACGGTGAAAAACGCCGAAGAAGGCTGGTGGGTGCCGGCCTATGTGATCAAGGGCGACCCGGCTCGCGGGCTGAAGCCGCTGGCACCAGAACTGCGCAGCGTTGAGGACCTCAAACGCTACCCGCAGGTGTTCCGCGATCCCGAGATGCCCGACAAGGGCCGCTTCCTCAACAGCCCCAGCGGCTGGACCTCCGAAACCGTCAACAGCCAGAAGCTCAAGGCCTATGGGCTCGACGGCCTGTACAACAACTTCCGCAGCGGCTCGGGCGCCGCGCTGGACGCCGAAATCGGCTCGGCCATCCGCCGCGGCCAGCCGGTGCTGTTCTATTACTGGAGCCCCACTCCACTGATTGGCCGCTACGACCTGGTGCGGCTGCAGGAGCCAGCATTCGATGCCGCGGCCTGGGCCACCCTGACCGACGCGAAAAACCCCAACCCCAAAGGCAGCCAGTCGTTGCCGGCAAAGCTGTCGGTCGGTGTGTCCAAAGCTTTTCGCGATGGCTACCCAGAACTGGTAGCGGTGTTCGAGAAGGTCGACCTGCCCATCGACCGGCTCAACAAGGCCCTGGCCGAGATGAACGAAAAGCGCCAGCAGCCCGCCGATGCCGCCAAGGCCTTCCTGCGCGCCAACCCGGATGTATGGAAGGCCTGGCTACCCGCTGACGTGGCCAGCAAGGTCGAGGCCAGCCTGTGAGTGGTGGCTTCCCCGCTGCCCTGCAAGTGTCATTCGCCGACGCGATCAACCGCCTGGTCGACTGGCTCGTGCTGCACTACGGCGACCACCTGCGCAGCGTCTCCGACCAACTGCTGCAACTGCTGGTGGGCCTGGAGAACCTGCTGCGCCTGATGCCCTGGTGGCTGTTGCTGCTATTGGTCGGCCTGCTCGCCTGGCACGCCAGCCGCAGCCTGCTGCGCAGCGTGGTGCTGGTTGCGCTGCTGGCGTTCATCGGCATGCTCGGGCTGTGGGACAAACTGCTGCAGACCCTGGCCCTGGTGCTGGTCAGTACCGGCCTGTGCGTGCTGGTCGGTGTGCCGCTGGGCATTCTCCTGGCCACCCGCCCGCTGGCCCGGCGCATGCTGATGCCGGTGCTGGACGTGATGCAGACGCTGCCGGCCTTCGTCTACCTGATTCCGGTGCTGATGCTGTTTGGGCTGGGCAAGGTACCGGCGGTGTTCGCCACCGTCATCTACGCCCTGCCGCCGTTGGTAAGGCTGACCGAGCTGGGCCTGAGCCAGATCGACCCCTCGTTGCTGCAGGCCGCCCACGGCCTGGGTGCCGGCCGCTGGCAACGGCTGCGGCGCGTCGCCCTGCCGCTGGCGTTGCCAAGCATCATGGCCGGGCTCAACCAGTCGGTGATGATGGCCTTGTCGATGGTGGTGGTGGCGTCGATGATCGGTGCCCGTGGGTTGGGTGAGGATGTACTGGCGGGGATCCAGACGCTCAATGTCGGCCAAGGGGTGGAAGCGGGGTTGGCCATCGTCGCACTGGCGATGGTGATCGACCGCATCAGCCAGGCCTATGGGCGCAGCACCCGCTAAACGCGATTGTTTGTAGGAGCGGCCTTGCTGGGGCGCTCCTACAGGAGTGCGCGTCAGTTCAGTACCTGATCATCACCGACTTCAACTCGGTGTAATCCTCGATGAATGCACTGCCGAACTCACGCCCCACCCCCGAGGCCTTGGTCCCGCCAAACGGCACCGCCGGGTCGAGGAAGGTGTGCATGTTGACCCACACCGTGCCAGCCTCGATCTGCGGAATCAGCCGCAGTGCCTTGGACAGGTCGTTGGTCCACAGGCTGGCGGTCAGGCCGTACGGGCTGTCGTTCATCAGCTCGATCAATTCTTGCTCATTGTCGAACGGCAACACACAGACGATCGGCCCAAAGGTTTCCTCATGCAGCAACGGGTCGTTGGCACCCTTGGCCAGCACTACCGTCGGTTCGACGAAGTACCCCGGCCGGTCAACCGCCCTGGCACCACAGATCACCGTGTTGTTGGCCCGCGCTCGCTCGAAGAAGCCAAGAATCTTCTGCAGGTGCGCGGCATTGGCCAGCGGCCCGAACTGCGCCTCAGGGTCCAGTGCCGAGCCGATCTTCATCTGCCCCAGCGCCGCGCCCAGCTTGCAGGTGAATTCCTCGACCTTGCTATGGTGCACATAAAGGCGCTCGGGCGATGCGCACACCTGCCCCTGGTGCACGTAGGCCGTTTGCACGATACCGGCCACCGCGCCGTCGACATCGACATCGGCCAGCAGTGCAGCGGCATTCTTGCCGCCCAGTTCCAGGGTGGCGCGGGTCAGGTTGGCCGCCATGGCCGCCTTGCCCACGGCAATGCCGGTCGGCACGGAACCTGTGAAGGCCACCTTGGCCACGTCCGGGTGCTCGATCAGCCGCTGCCCGGCCTGGCCACGGCCATTGAGCACGTTGAACGCGCCCGCCGGCACACCGGCTTCGATGGCCAGTTCAGCGATACGCAGCAGCGTCAGCGGGGTGAACTCGCTGGGCTTGATGACAATGGTGCAACCGGTGACCAGCGCCGAGGCGATCTTCCAGATGCCGATCATCACCGAGAAATTCCACGGCACGATCCCGGCCACCACCCCTACCGGCTCGCGCAGGGTGAACGCGGTGTAGCGTTCGCCGGCGAACGACGGGATCGACGGCGTCATGGTCTGCCCGGTGATCTTGCTCGCCCAACCGGCGAAGTAGCGCAGGAACACCACGCTCTGGGCGATCTCAAGGCCGCGGGTGAGGTTGATCGACTTGCCCGAGCACAGGGTTTCCAGCTGCGCGAGCTCTTCGGCATTGGCCTCGAACAGATCGGCCAGGCGGTTCAGCACCACACCTTTCTGATAGGGCGAAGTTTCGGCCCAGGCGCCCTTGAAGGCTTGCCGCGCACTGCGCACCGCCCGTTCGATCTCGGCATTGGTGGCCTCTGCCACCCGGCCGATGACCGCTGCGCTGGACGGGTCATGGATATCGATCGACGGCCCCGCCTCACCCGCCAGGTACTGGCCCTCGATGAAGTGGCCATGGGGCCTGTCGAGGAACTCGACCACGGCAGGTAACAGCTGGATATCGCTCATGACATGACTCCTGGAGGCAGTGCAAAAAAAGTGTGCCGGCCGATCTTCAAACGCCCGCCTACCCGCCTGCCAGCCCCGTATGGCGTTTTGTCAGGCAGCCTCAAGAGAATGTCACGCTGGCCAAATCGCCGCGCCAGACGGCTCGGCACACTGCGTTCACTGAATCACGCAAGCGTTGTTCCTTTCAGCCCGCTCGGTCAGCGGGCTTTTTTTTGCCTTGAGGTCCTCTGTGCCTGTGAGATCGAGCGCCGCCGGCGCTCGATCTCATAAGCGCAGAACATCTAAAGGCAGGCACCTGTGTGCCCCCGACACCCTCCCGCGACGAACCTGAAAAAATCGCATAAGAATATGAATTCTTATTCTTTTTTATTAAAAAACAATTCCGCTATAACTCTCCCAACTGTACAGCCGCCAACATCAGGCCAACTGTCTGCAGCGCAACACCTGATCAACAAACAACGCCCACAAGGCAACACCGGTGGCGCTCTTAAATACGCAACCTGTTGATCTACAACGAATTAATAACTCGGCACGACGATTGCTCAAGCAAAGTCCCCCGCTCAACAAGAACCGGAGACCTGCCCATGAGCACCCCACTGAACGTCGTTGCCCTTTCAGGTGGCACTGCCCGCCCATCTCGCACCCTGACCCTGACCGAGGCCATCGTCACCGAACTGGGCCAGCACCTGCATATCAAGCCGCACCTGATCGAACTGGGTGACATCGCCCGGCCATTGGGCGCCGCGCTGTGGCGCAGCGAACTGCCCGATGCCGTGGAGCAGCAGCTGCGCCTGGTGGAAAAGGCCGACTTGCTGGTGGTGGCCGCGCCGGTCTACCGCGGCAGCTTCCCAGGCCACTTCAAGCACCTGTTCGACCTGATCGGCCAGGACGCACTGGTCGACACCCCAGTGCTGCTCGCCGCGACCGGTGGCAGCGAACGCCACGCACTGGTGCTCGATCACCAACTGCGCCCGCTGTTCAGCTTCCTGCAGGCCCTGACCCTGCCGATCGGCGTCTACGCCAGCCAGGCCGAGCTCGCCGATTACCGGGTTTCCAGCGATGCCCTTGATGCGCGCATCCGCCTGGCCGCCGAACGCGCCGTGCCGTTGTTCGGCGCCCATCACGCACTCCGTCAAAGCGCCTGAGGAGCCGCCATGAATGCACCCTTGCATGCGGCCCGCCCGGCACTGGCAGTAGCGCGGGAACTGGCCATGCAGTTCGCCCAGACCGCGGTGGAGCGCGACGAGCGCGGTGGCACGCCCAAGGCCGAACGCGATGCCCTGCGCAGCAGCGGTTTGCTGTCGCTGGTGATTCCACAGGCGTTCGGCGGCCAGGGTGCGAACTGGCATGACACCTTCGAGGTGGTACGCGAGTTCGCCCGGGTCGACAGTTCGCTTGCCCATGTGTTCGGCTTCCACCACCTGATGCTGGCCACCGTTCGCCTGTTCTCGCGCCCGGACCAGTGGCAACCCTGGTTCGAGCAGACCGCGCGCAAGCACTGGTTCTGGGGCAACGCACTCAACCCGCTGGACACCCGCACCGTGGTCAAGCATTTCGACGGCTGGTGCGAGTTCTCTGGCAAGAAGAGCTTCTGCTCCGGCGCCAGCGACTCGGAGATGCTGATCGCCTCGGCGGTGGACGAGCGTGCCGGCGGCAAGCTGCTGATCGCCGCCATCCCCAGCGGGCGCACCGGCATCACCCTGCACAACGACTGGAACAACATCGGCCAGCGCCAGACCGACAGTGGCAGCGCCACCTTCGAACGGGTACGCGTCGAACACGGCGAACTGCTGCTCGACCCCGGCCCGTTGAGCACACCGTTCGCCGCCCTGCGCCCGCTGATCGCCCAGTTGCACTTCGCCAACCTGTTCCTTGGCATTGCCGAAGGTGCCTTCGAAGAAGCACGCCAATACAGCCTCAAGGAAAGCCGGCCGTGGTTCCGCTCAACAGCTGCCAGCAGCGCCGAAGACCCTTACGTGCTGCGCCACTACGGTGAGTTCTGGGTGGGCCTTGAGAGCGTGCGCCTGCTGATTGCCCGCGCCGCCCGCCAGCTCGACAACGCCTGGGCCAAGGAGCAGGCGCTCTGCGCCGAGGAACGCGGCGACCTGGCCCTGGCCATCGGCACTGCCAAGGTCGCGGCCACGCGCCACGGCCTGGACATCTGCAACCGCCTGTTCGAGGTCACAGGCGCCCGCGCCACCCACGCTTCACTGCGCTTCGACCGACACTGGCGCAACCTGAGGACGCAAACCCTGCACGACCCGGTGGATTACCGTATCCACGAGCTCGGCGAGTGGGCCCTCGGCGGCAAGCGCCCCGCCCCATCCTTCTATTCCTAAGGATCGCTCATGCAACTGCTGACCCTCCCCCCGTCACCGACACTGGCTACCTCGATCAGGGCGACCGCACAGGTCTTCGAAGACCCAAGGTCGCAGGCGCTGCTCGCCCACCTGCAACAGGTCGCTCCCAGCGAGGCCAGCGTCCTGATCATTGGCGAAACCGGCACGGGCAAGGAGCTGGTCGCGCGCCACATCCACAACCTCAGCGGCCGGCGCAACGGCCCGTTCATCGCGGTCAACTGCGGTGCGTTCTCCGAGTCGCTGGTCGAGGCCGAGCTGTTCGGCCATGAAAAAGGCGCCTTCACCGGCGCCCTGGCGGCCAAGGCCGGCTGGTTCGAAGAGGCCAATGGCGGCACGCTGTTCCTCGACGAGATCGGTGACCTGCCGCTGCCAATCCAGGTCAAGCTGCTGCGCGTGTTGCAGGAGCGCGAAGTGGTACGCCTGGGTTCGCGCAAGAGCATCCCGATCAATGTGCGGGTGCTGGCGGCGACCAACGTGCAACTGGAGAAAGCGATCAATGCCGGGCACTTCCGTGAAGACCTGTACTACCGGCTGAATGTGGTGACCTTGCAGCTGCATCCACTGCGTGACCGGCCGGGGGACATCCTGCCATTGGCCCGGCACTTCATCCGCAGCTACAGCGAGCGGCTGGGCTACGGGCCGGTGGAGCTGAGCCCCAAGGCCCAGGCCAAGCTGGTCGAATACAGCTGGCCAGGCAATATTCGTGAGCTGGAGAACGTCATCCACCACAGCCTGCTGACCTGCGGCGACGGGCTGGTGCAAGCCCAGGACCTGCGTTTGTCCAACCTGCGCCTGGAGCGCCAGGAGGATGAACTTGCCAGCCATGGCGTGGAGGATCTGCTGCAACAGGCGTTCAGCCGGTTGTATGAAGAACAGCCCGGGGACTTGTACGAGAAGGTCGAAAATGCCCTGCTGCGTTCGGCGTACCACTTCTGTCATTACAACCAGGTGCATACCGCGCAGTTGCTGGGGTTGTCGCGCAACGTCACACGCACGCGGCTGATTGCGATCGGGGAACTGGTGGTGAACAAGCGCCGGGCGCAGGAAGAGCCGGTGCTGGATGCTCGGGTGGTGCAGTTGTCGATCTGAAAAGGTGGATGTCTATGCCGTCCTCTCGCGGATAAATCCGCTCCTACACCAATCCTGTAGGCGCGGATTTATCCGCGAACCGTCAGCCCGCCAGTCGTCGGAACACCAGCGCCGACGATCCGCACATTGCTGCGCACAGCAGCATCACCGTGGCGATATCCGTCACTGAAGTTTCACTGCGCCCATCAACGCCGGCCAGTACACCCAACAGCACCCCGGCCAGGCTCACCGACATGGCCATGGTCAGCTGCACCGACATCGCCGACAGCGAACTGGCCGCCGCCGAGCGCTCACCGGGTACGTCCTGATAACTGGCAGCACCCAAGGTCGAGAACTGCAGTGAGCGCACCAACCCCGCCGCGAACAGCACCACAGCCATCAGCCAGACCGCGGTATCGCGATCAAAGCCGGCACACAGGGCAATCCCCGCAGCGCTGGCCACGGCATTGCAGCTGAGCACCCGTCGGTAGCCATAGCGCCGCACCAACGGTACCGCCAACAGCTTCATCAGCAGCGCCCCCAGGCCACCGCTGACCACCAGCCAACCGGCCGCCAGCGGGCTCATGCCCAGGCAGTGCTGCAACAACAGCACGATCAGGAACGGCTGCGCCGCCGAGCCGAGGCGAAACAGCCCGCCGCCGGCCTGGGCCACGCCAAAACTGCGCAAGCGCAACAGCGAAAGATCGACCAGTGGGCTGGGGTGGCGCCGCGCATGCAGCAGGTAGCCCAGGGTGCAGGCCAGGCCAGCGGCAACCAGCGCCAAGGCCCAGGCCCGTGGCAATTGCCCCAGCCCCAGCGACTCCAGGCCGAACACCAGCATGGCCAGGGCGCCACCACTGAGCAACAGCCCGCGCACATCCAGCGGCGGCACCGGCCGTGCCGGGTAGTCCGGCACATGGCGCAGTATCAGCCAACAGCCGACCAGGCAGATCGGCAGGTTGATCAGGAAGATCCAGTGCCACGACAGCACCGTCACCAGCAAGCCGCCAAGCAGCGGCCCGATCAGGGGCCCGACCAAGGCCGGCAAGGCCAGCCACGACATGGCCTGCAGCAACTGTTCACGGCTCGACCAGCGCAGGATGATCACCTGCCCCACCGGCGTCATCAACGCCCCCGCCGCGCCCTGCAGCATGCGCCCCAGGCACAGCTGCCAGAGCGTTTCTGCCAGGGCGCAGGCCAGCGAGGCAGCGGTGAACAAGCCCATCGCCAGCAACATCACCTGGCGCGGGCGAAAGCGTTCGGCGGCCCAACCGCTGACCGGCACGCACAGCGCCAGGGCAAGCATGTACAGCGATACCACCAGGTTCATGCGCAGCCCCGGTTCACCGAAGTCGGCGGCCATCTGCGGCAAGGCGGTCATCACCGCCGTGCTGTCGAGCAGTTCCATGAACAGCGCGGCGCCGATGATCACCGGCACCTTGGGGCTTTGCAGATGGCCGGCCAGCAACGCCGGCTGGGCGGTCAAAACAGCCCCGAGACGGGCGGGCGGGTGCCCTTGAGCTGCCAGGCACCGACTACCGCCGCCTTCCACTGGCGCGGGTTGTGGTTGGCCACGGTGCGGGCGTTGCGCCAATGCCGGTCAAGGTTGTGCTGGCGGCCAGTGGTTGAGGCACCGCCCACATCGAACAGGGTTTCGCCCGCCTTGAGCGCCAGCTCGGCCACCAGGTACTGGGCCTGGGCGACCTCGATGGCGGCCTGTTCGACAGCAGCCTCATCCAGCTGCGCGGCCCAGGCCTTGTCGATGCTTGCCGCAGCCTTGCGCACCAGGGCCTCGGCGCCGTAGGCACGGGCGGCGATATCGCCTACCGACAGTTCCACGTAGGGGTCATCCACCGAACGGCTGGCCGTGCTGTGCTTGATCGGCCGGGCATGCTCGCGGGCAAAGCGCGTGGCGTCTTCCAGCGCGTTGCGGGCGATGCCGGCCAGCACGGTACCGAGGAACAGCTGCAGGAACGGTGTGACGACAGTGCGCTTGCCCTCCTCGACGGTACGCGTGCGGATCTCGCTGGCCTCGACCCGCACGTTGCGCAGGTGCGTGGTACCGCTGGCGGTGAGGCGCTGGCCCATGGCGTCGAAGTCGTCGACCAGCTCCAGGCCCTCGCGGTCACGCGGCAGGATGAACGACACCGGCTGCTCGTTCTCGTCCAGGGCCACGGCACTGACGTAATCAGCGAACAAGGCGCCGGTGCTGTAGAACTTGCTGCCGTTGGCGCGGTAGTACTCGCCCTCGCGTACCAGCCGTGCCGCGATGGAGCCGTTGGCACCGCCCAGTTCCCAGCCGGCATTGCCGATCACCGCGCCTTGCAGGTATCGCGCAAACCAGCGCTCGCGCTCTTGCTCGGCGCCTTCGCCCTGCGCGGCCAACAGGCCTTCGACGAAGGCAAAGCCCGGGCGCAGGGCCTGGGCGACGTTGGAGTCGACTGCAGCGACCTGCAGCAGCAGTTCGATCACATCGCTGACACTGCCGCCAGGGCCGCCGTACTGGGTCGGGATACGCACGGTGTAAAGCCCGGCAGCCGCCAGTTGGGCGATGGCTTCGTGGGGCAGCTGGCGTTCGCGCTCGCGTTGTGCGGCGCCTGCGCCGATGGCTGGCAACAAGGCGACGATGCGGGCCTTCAGTTCTGCGATGTGGGCGGCAGGAGCCTGGGCTGGGAAACGTTGAAATGTGGTCATGGTTCAGTCCTTTAAATGCAGCTTTCAAAAATGAGACGCCCGCCCTTGTGGGAGCGGGTTTACCCGCGAACACCGGCGAAGCCGGTGCCATGCACCGCGTTGCCTGCTTCGCGGGTAAACCCGCTCCCACAGGGGATCGCACCAGCGCTGGGAAATTGAGCAGTCATCAGATCGCGATTTTCCAGAGGCGGGTTTCGTCGAACAGGTCGAAGGCTTCGTGTTCCAGGTCCAGCGGTGGCACCACCAGGGCGGCGCCGCTGCCGGGCAGGCGTGGTACCGCGCCAAGCAGCCGTCGGGTGTATGCGTGGGCCGGGCGCTCGAACAACTGCTCGACCGGTGCCTGCTCCACCACCTGGCCGTGGCGCATCACCAGCACGTCGTCGCTGACATGGCGGATCACCCCCAGGTCGTGGGAAATGAACAGGTAGGCCAGGCCCAGCTCGTCCTGCAGATCAGCCAGCAGATCGAGCACCTGGGCCTGCACCGACACGTCCAGGGCCGAAACCGGTTCATCGCAGATGATCACCTTCGGCTCGCTGGCAATCGCCCGGGCGATCGCCACTCGCTGACGCTGGCCGCCGGACAGTTGCAATGGCCGGCGCTGGGCCAGCTCAGCCGGCAAGCGCACCTGGCCCAGCAGCACGGCAATCCGCGCCGGCCGCTCCGCCGCTTCGATACCGGCCACCTGCAAGGCATCATCAAGAATGTGCGCCACGCTCCAGCGCGGGTCGAACGAGCCCAGTGGGTCTTGGTAGATCACGCTGATCTCGCGGCGCAACGGCCGGCGCACGGCTTCGCTTACGGCATTGGCCGGGCGGTTCCACGGCTGGCCGCGGTACAGCACTTCACCCTGGTCCGGCTGCAACAGGCCGAGGGCAATGCGCGCCACCGTGGTCTTGCCCGAACCGGATTCGCCGACGATGCCCAAGGTGCGCCCGGCGCGCAGGGTGAAGTCGACACCTTGCAGCACCTGGCGAACCAGCCCGTCCGGGCCAAGATAGCGCTTGCCCAGGCCACGCCCTTCCAGCAGCACATCACAGTGAGCGCGCGCACGCGGCTCACGGCGCACGCCTGCCCGCTCCGGTGAAAGCCGGCTGCCACGCGGGTGTTCGGCGGGCACCGCGGCCAGCAGAGCCCGGGTGTAGGGGTGGCGCGGCTGGCGCAGCACCTGCTGCATCGGCCCCTGCTCCACCACGTCGCCGTGGCGCAGCACCACCACGTCGTCGGCCAGTTGCGCAACCACCGCCAGGTCGTGGCTGATGATCAGCAGCGAGGCGCCGCGGGCCTTGATCTGCTGGAACACCTCGAGGATCTGCGCCTGCACCGTGGCGTCCAGTGCAGTGGTCGGCTCATCGGCGATCACCAGCGCAGGGTCCAGGGCCAGGGCACTGGCGATCAATGCGCGCTGACGCAGGCCACCGGACAATTGCCCGGGCCGCTGGCGAGCGCGCAGCTCGACGTCGGGCACACCTACCCGCTCAAGCAACTCGTGCACCCGCGCAGCACGCAACTGACGGTCGCCGTAGCGGTGAGTCTGCAGCACTTCGAGCACTTCCTTGCCTACCGGCCGCAACGGATCGAGCGAAACCAGCGCATCCTGCAGCACGAAGCCGATGTCCTTGCCGCGTACCTCGCGCCACTGGCGCTCGCCTAGGTCGAGCAGGTCATGCCCGGCAAAACTCAGCTGACGGGCGCTCACCTGCGCCTTGGCGCCGGCCAGGCCAACCAGGCTGCGGGCACTGACGCTCTTGCCCGAACCGGACTCGCCGACCAACGCCACGCAGCGCCCCGCCGGCAAGGTGAAGGACAGGTCGCGCACCACACTGTGGCCCGCGAAGGCCACGTTCAAGCCTTCGACGATCAGGGTCTTGTCGTTCATGGCTGGCGGCCCTCCAGGCGTTGTTGGATGTAGCGGCCAGTCACTGTCGTGGCCAAGGTGGTGAGGACGATGAACAGGCCTGGGAAAAAGGTCAGCCACCAGGCATTGGCGATGAAGTCGCGGCCCATGGACAACATGGTCCCCCACTCCGGCGCAGGGGGCCTGGCGCCCAAGCCGAGGAAACTCAACGCCGAAGCCCAGACGATGGCTTGACCCACGCCCATGGTCAGCGTCACCACCAGTGGCCGCATCGCGTTTGGCAGCAACTGGCGCAGGACGATGCGCGAGGTCGGGTG
This sequence comes from Pseudomonas sp. URMO17WK12:I7, assembly GCF_003269045.1. Classification (NCBI taxonomy): domain Bacteria; kingdom Pseudomonadati; phylum Pseudomonadota; class Gammaproteobacteria; order Pseudomonadales; family Pseudomonadaceae; genus Pseudomonas; species Pseudomonas sp. URMO17WK12:I7. The sequence continues at coordinate 87,736 of NZ_QLTL01000004.1, forward strand.
CCCCAATGCCCGCGCCGCCTCGATGTAACCGGCGTTGCGCACTGCCAGCACCTGGCCGCGCACCATGCGCGCATAGCCCGGCGCCCCCCCCAGCCCGGTGGCGACGATCAGCGGGCCGACGCCGCTGCCGAACACCGCCACGAACAACAGCGCCAGCACCAGGCTGGGGAAGGCGAACAGCACTTCCAGCAACCAGCCCAGCGCGCGGTCCACCCGCGCGCCGCCAAGGCCGCTGAGCAAACCGAGGGTGATGGCGATGGCCATGGCAATGGCGGTGGCCGCCACGCCGATCAGCAGGCTTTGCCGCGCGCCGTGAATGATCCGCGCAAAGATGTCCCGGCCCGACTGGTCGGTACCCAGCCAGTGCACCCAGCTGGGCGGCTGGAACGCGTCACGGGGGACGATGGCCAACGGGTCGATGCGGGTGAACAGCCCGGGGGCCAGCGCGGCCAGGATCAACGCCGACAGAAACAGGATCGCCAGGCTGGCGCCCAGTGGCGGCAGCTTCCACTGGCGCTGGCGACGCAATGGCGCAAGGGTTCGTTCAAGTGTCAGGTCAGTCATGCTGCAGCCTCCTGTTGCCGTGGGTCGATCCACTGGTACAGCAGGTCGACCAGAATGTTCGCCAGTACGTAACCGGCCGCCACCACCAGGCTGATGCCGATCACCAGGGGCATGTCCTGGGCCTGCACCGCCTGGTACAGCTGCCGGCCAATGCCCTTGCGCGAGAAGATCACCTCGCACACCACTGCGCCGCTGATCAACGCGCCGATGGCCCAGCCCGACAGCGAAACGCCAGGCAGCAAGGCATGGCGCAGGGCATGGCGAAAACGCACGGCCAGGTCGCTGAGCCCCCGTGTGCGAGCCGTGAGCACGAAGGGTTGTTCAAGGGTCAGCTCAAGGGATTCGCGAGTGACCTGGGCAATGAAGCCGGCCAACGGAATCGCCAGCGAGAACGCCGGCAGCACCAGGCTGGCAATGCTGTCGCTACCGGCGGGCGGGAACCAGCGCAGGCCGAAGGCGAACACGGCCAGCAGCACCACGCCAAGCCAGAAGTGCGGCAAGGCCGCGCTGAGGGTTTCGGCCAGCGACGCGATGCCGCCCACCACCCGGCCACGCCCGGCAGTGACCACCGTCAGCAGCAGGACCAGCAGCCAGGCCAGTACCAACGCGGCGATGGTCAGCTCAAGCGTTGCCCCGCCCTGTTCGAGCAGCACGCGGGTGACCGGCAAGTGCTGCGAGTAGGACACACCCAGGTCACCGTGCAGCAGGCGCCCAAGGTAGAACAGGTATTGCACCGCCAATGGCTGGTCGAGGCCGAACTCGACGCGGGCGGCCTCGATCGCTTCCGGCGTCGGGTTGGCGCTGGGGCCACCGAGAATCGCCAGCACCGGGTCACCTGGCATCAGGCGCAGGGCAAAGAACGTCAGGGTCGCCACTGCCCACAGCACCAGCACGCCGCCGCCCAGCCGGACGGCAGCGCGCCGGCCCAGGGCGGCCAGGCGTTCGCGGCGCGGGTCGCTTATCGCCAGTGTCGTCGTACTCATTTGTTCACCCATGCGTCATAGAGGTAGGTCACCGCCAGCGAAGGCTCCAGGCGCACACCGTGGGCGGTCTTGTAGATGCCCAGGCGCGTGCTCTGCGGGTAGGTGGTGAGTTGCAGGTAGCGCGCGGCGGCCTGTTGCTGCGCCTTGAAGTAGTGCTGGCGGCGCTGGTCGGCGTCCTGGGTGGCCAGGGCGCTGTCAAGCAACGCGTCGTAGCCGGGGTCGGCGTAGCCGGAGGAGTTCTGGTGGTAGCCGCCGACCCCGGCCGGTTGCACGAATGCGCTGGTGAAGATGATGCGCAGCACGTCGGGGGTGTTGGTGTTCCAGTAGCCGATGCGGATGTCGTAGTCCCAGGCGGCCTGGCGAGCGGTGACCTGGGCGTCGCTCATCTGGTCGAGCACCAGCTCCAGGCCAGCCTGGCGGGTGGTGGCCTGCACCTGTTCCCACAGGGTCAGCTCCGACGGCGGCGTGCGCGCACCGATCAGCACGACGGCGCGCAGCCGCTGGCCGTTCTTTGTGCGGTAGCCCTCGTTGTCGCGGCCGGTCCAGCCGGCTTCGTCGAGCAGCTTGGCGGCGCGGGCCGGGTCGTAGTCCTGGCTGTGCTCGAAGTCGCCACTGTAGAACGGCGTGGCCATGCTCAGCGGGCCACCGGCGCGGGGGAACTCGCCGAAGTAGACACTTTTGAGCGCACCCTCGACATCGGCGCTACGCACGAAGGCCTCACGCACGCGGCTGTCGTCGAACGGCGCCCGGCGCAGGTTGAAGGTACCGTTGGTGGGGTTGCCCGGGCGCTGGGCGATGATCAGGTCGACGTCGGGGTTGCGCCGTGCCGCCTCGTGGGACTCTGGCGGCAGCGCTTCGATCACGTCGACCTCACCGGCCTGCAGCGAGGCGAAGCGCACCGAGGGTTCCTGGATGAACTTCCAGACGATGCGTTCGAGGTAGGCCGGGCCTTGATGCTGCGCCGTCGGCGGCGCCCAGTTGTAGTCCGGGTTGCGCACCAGTTCCACCTGGTTCTGCCGGTCCCAGCGCACCACCTTGAACGGCCCGCTGCCTACCGGGCTTTCGCAGTTCTCGTCGCGGCTGCGCAACAGCGCGGTGGGTGACTGGATGCCGAGGAAGCCCTGGGCGAGGACTTCGAGGAACGCGGCGTATGGCGTCGCCAAGGTGACCTCGGCGGTGTAGGGATCAAGGACCTTGGTGCCGCGGTACTGGCGGATGTACCCCCCTGCGGTACTGGACTGGGTCTTGGGGTTGGCCATGTGGTCGAGGTTGGCCTTGACCGCGTCGGCATTGAAGGGGGTGCCGTCGGTGAAGTGCACGTCGCGGCGCAGGTGGAAGGTGTAACGCAGGCCGTCTGGGGAGACTTCCCAGCGGCTGGCAAGCCAGGGGCCGATCTGGCCTTGGCTGTCCATCGAAACCAGCGAGTCGAGGTACTGCTGGGCCACGAACACCTGGGGCATGTCGCCGGCCACGTGGGGGTCCAGGCAGGTGGGCTCGCGGTCGGTCGCGTAGACCAGGGTGCCGCCCTGCTGTGGCGTTGTGCTTTGCGCGGTGTGCTGCCCGGCTTTTTCGCAGCCGAGCAAGGCCAGTGCGGCGCAGAGCGGTATCACGGGAAGGATGGGTGTGTTCAAGGGCGCTCCTGCGGGGACTGGGCTGTGAAAGGCCTGTTGCAGGAGTTGTGCCGGGTTCAAGGGGTTGATTTTGCTGGGGTTTGGGGGCGATTTGATGCTGGGGCGGGGGCAAAATGTCTGGGGGGTGTTTGGGGGGCAACAGTGTTCGTCGATAGCGAGGTGGCGCCTATGAGATCGAGCGCCGCCCGCGCGGCGCATCGCGGATGAATCCGCTCCTACATTTGTTGCAACGTGGCCATGCCTGTGAGGTCATGGTTGTCAGCCGGTTTGTACGGCTTAAGTCATGCGCCAAGGCGGACAACCATGGCGTAACAGGTTCGGCACGTTGCAACAAATGTAGGAGCGGATTCATCCGCGATGCGCCGCGCGGGCGGCGCTCGTTCTCACAGGCGCAGCAACCCTCCCGGCGCACACGTGGTGGCCCTGATGCGCCTTCAAACCTGGCGGGCCTCATCGCGGATGAATCCGCTCCTACAGACCGGAGTGAGCAAATGGGCCCGCACAGGTTTATACCGCAATCCGTTCAAACCACCGAGGCCGCGCCGCCGGCAGATGCGGCACCGCATCGAGCAAGGCTCGGGTGTAGGGATGACGTGGCTGCCCGAGCACCTGCGCCACCGACCCTTGTTCCACCACCCTGCCCCCATGCATCACCAGCACCTGATCACTCACCTGCTCCACCACGCCAAGGTCATGGGAAATGAACAGGCACGCCAGGTTCAGCTCCGCCTTGAGCTCCGCCAGCAATGCCAGGATCCGCGCCTGCACCGACACGTCCAGCGCCGAAACCGGCTCATCCAGCACCAATACCTTGGGTTTCATGGCCAGCGCCCGGGCAATCGCGATGCGCTGGCGTTGCCCGCCAGACAACTCCAGCGGGCGCCGGTCCAGCAGCCCCACCGGTAACTGCACCCGCTCCAGCAACGCAGCCGCCTCGGTACGCTGCAAACCACGCGGTACACCAGCCTGGGCCAGCGCTTCGGCCAGCACACGCAACACGGTATAACGCGGGTCGAACGAGGCCAGCGGGTCTTGGAACACCACCTGAATCCCCTTCCGGGCCTGGCGCTGCTGTGCGGCGGAAAGCGCCAGCCAGTCCTGCCCGGCCAACTGCACACTGCCCTGCTCCGGTCGCTCCAGGCCCAGCAGGATGCGGCCCAGCGTGCTCTTGCCAGAGCCAGACTCGCCGACCACGCCAAGGGTCTGCCCGGCGCGCAGCTGCAGGGACACATCGCTCAACACCTCACGCGGCTTGCCGTCCGGCCCGACGAACGCCTTGCTCAGGCCGCGTGCTTCCAGCACCAAGGGTTGCTCGTCCACGGTGTCCTCCACCAGCGCCAGCGCCGGCACCAGCGGGCGCTGAAAGTGCACCGCCCGCGCTGCGCTCAGCAGGCGTTGGGTATAAGGGTCCTGCGGGTCCTGCAGGATCTGCTCGACACTGCCCTGCTCCACCACCACGCCATGGCGCATCACCGCCACCCAATCGGCCAGGCGCGCAACCACCGCCAGGTCGTGGCTGACCATCAGCAGGCTGTTGTCGCGCGCGCGCAATTGCTCCAGCAGGTCAAGGATCTGCGCCTGAACCGTGGCATCAAGCGCGGTGGTGGGCTCGTCGGCGATCAGCAGGCGCGGCTGGCAGGCGATGGCCGAGGCAATCAGCGCGCGCTGGCGCAGGCCGCCGGACAACTGCCACGGGTATTGCCGGGCACGGAGTTCGGGCGCCGGCACGCCGACCTGGCGCAGCAGTTCGAGCACCCGCAAGCGGCGTTGCTCGGCAGCCAGGTCGGTGTGCAACAGCAGAGGTTCTTCGATCTCGGCACCCACGCGCCGCAGCGGATCAAGCGAGCCCAGCGCATCCTGCATGACGAAGCCGATACGCCCACCGCGCAAACGCTGCCAGGCGTTTTCGCCGAGGTGGCGCAAGTCCTGCCCGGCAAAGGCCAGGCACTGTGCCTGCACTTGAGCGCCACGCCCGGTGAGGCCGACCAGGGTACGCGCCGTGACGCTCTTGCCCGAACCCGATTCGCCCACCAGCGCCAGGCATTGCCCGGCATGCAGTTGCAGGTCGACGCCGTGCACCACCGGCACACCGTTGAAGCTCACGCGCAGGCCGCGGATGTCCACCAAGGGTGCCGGGTGCTTTTCGAAGATGCTCATGGGGTTCTGCCCTCGCTACGGCGCAGCCAATCGCGGCCGATGACGGTGATGGAAATGACAGTCAGGGTGATTGCCAATGCCGGCCAGGCCATCAGCCAGGGCGCATTGGCCATGAAGTTGCGCGCCACCGCCATCATCGCGCCCCATTCAGGCGCTGGCGGTGGTGCGCCGAAGCCGAGGAAGCTCAGCGCGGCGGCAGCGGTGATGGCGCCGCCCAGGCCGATGCAGGCCAGGATCAGCACAGGTTGCAAGGCGTTGGGCAGTACGTGGGCCAGCACCACAGCCGAGCGTTTGCGGCCCAGCGTCACGGCGGCTTCGACGAAGCCGGCGTGGCGGATGGTCAGGGCCTGGGCGCGGACCAGGCGGGCGTAGCGTGGGACCGAGGCGATGCCGACGGCGAGGATCAGGTTGCTGGTGCCCTGGCCAAACAGGGTGATGATGACCAGCGCCAGCAGCAGGTCGGGGATGGCCAGCAGGACATCGACGGCGCGCATCAGCAGATTGTCCAGCCAGGACGGGGCCAGGCCAGCGACCAGGCCAAGCGAAGTGCCCAAACCGAGGCCGACCAAGGTGGCGGCCAGGCCGATGGAGAGCGATGGACGGGCGCCGTGGATCAGCCGGCTAAGGACGTCGCGGCCGTTTTCGTCGGTGCCGAGCCAGAAGTGGGTATTGGGCGGGAGGTAGGCCAGGCGGGCATCGGCGGCCAAGGGGTCGGTTGGGGAGAGCCAATCAGGGAAGGCTACGGCCAGCAGGAGCAGGGCCAGGATGGACCAGGCCAGCGTCAAGCCGGGGCGAACCTGCCACCGCCTGGTCACTGTGGTCGGTGTCAATGCAATCGCGTTCATGTCTGTCCTTTCTTGATCGCCTGTGCTGGCCTCTTCGCGGCTAAAGCCGCTCCTACAGGGGCTGCACAAAACCTGTAGGAGCGGCTTTAGCCGCGAACAAGGGCGAAGCCCTTGCCATGCGGGCTACGGCGCCGGGTTGGGAATACGGCGGTGCACGGCCTGGATCTCAGCCAGCACTTCGTCGCTGAGCTGCACCTCCAAAGCACCGAGGTTCTCCTGCAACTGCAGCAAGGTGGTCTGCCCGGTGATCGCACTGGCCACGAACGGCTGACGGATCACGAAGGCCAAGGCCAACTGCGCCGGCGTCAGCCCATGCTCCCGGGCAATCTGCACATAGCTGCCAATGGCACTGTTGGCCTCGTCACTGCCATAGCGGTTGAACGTGCGATACACCGACGACAACCGCGAACCCTGCGGCCTGGCCCCGTTCAGGTACTTGCCGGTCAACGCCCCGAATGCCAGCGGTGAATAGGCCAGCAGGCTGACGCCGTCGCGGTGGCTGAACTCTGACAGCCCGTTCTCGTACAGGCGGTTGAGCAGACTGTACGGGTTCTGGATGCTGGCAATACGCGCCAGGCCCTGGTCTTCGCTGTGCCGCAGAAACTGCGCCACCCCCCATGGGGTTTCGTTGGACACGCCGATATGGCGCACCTTGCCGGCCTTGACCTGCTCGTCGAGCACCGCAAGGGTTTCTGCAATGGCGGCGGTTTGCGGGTGGTCATCGACGTAGGGGTATTCGCGGATGCCGAAGAAGTTGCTGCTGCGGTCGGGCCAATGCAGCTGGTAAAGGTCCAGGTAGTCGGTGTTCAGCCGGCGCAGGCTGCCTTCCAGGGCGGCGACGATGTTCTTGCGGTCGTGGTGCGACAGGCCATCGCGGATGTGCACCTGGCCACCCGGGTCACGGGCCGGGCCGGCGATCTTGCTGGCGAGGATGAACGTGTCGCGGTTGCTGCGGGCTTTGATCCAGCTGCCGATGAAGCGCTCGGTGGTGGTCCATGTTTCGGCGCGGGTGGGCGTGGGGTACATCTCGGCGGTGTCGATGAAATTGATGCCGGCAGCGATGGCAGCGTCCAGTTGCTGGTGGGCGTCCTGTTCGGTGTTCTGGTGGCCCCAGGTCATGGTGCCGAGGCTGAGCAGGCTGACCTTAAGGTCGGTGTGGCCGAGTGGGCGGTAGCGCATGGGTGCATCCTGATGAATGGGTCTTGGGTTTGAGGTCCTGGGGCTGCTCTGCTACCCATCGCCGGCAAGCCAGCGATGGGTGCGCAAAGCGCCCCTAGGCAGCGAACTGGTTGTGGGCCTTGGGCAAGCCCAGGTGCTCGCGCAGGGTGGTGCTTGTGTATTCGGTGCGGAACAGCCCACGTTTTTGCAGCAACGGCACCACCTCCTCGACGAACACCCGTGCACCGGACGGGAACATGTCGGGCATGATGTTGAAGCCATCCCCCGCCCCCGCCAGGAACCACTCGGCCAGGGTGTCGGCGACCTGCTCCGGTGTGCCGACGGCCAACCGATGCCCCACCAGAATCCGCCGCGACAGCTGGCGGATGGTCAGGTTCTCGCTGCGCGCCAGGTTCAACTGGGCTTCGAGAAAACCATGGGACCCCCGCTCGAAGTCCGCCACCGCGCCAATCCGTTCCCAGGGCAACGGCGCGTCCGGGTCCAGCTCGCTGGCATCGATGCCGATGCGCCCCGCCACCTGCTGCAGCAGGCCATGCTCGCCATGCCAGGCATTGAGCTGGTCAAAACGTGCATGGGCCTCGGCCTCGGTACTGCCGATCACGGTCGACAGGCCCGGCATGATCTTCAGGTGCTGCGGGTCACGCCCCCAGGCCTTGGCGCGGGCTTTCATCTCCTGGTAGAACGCCTGGCCGTCGGCCAAGGTGGTCTGGGTGGTGAAGATTGCGTCGGCATAGCGTGAACCCAGTGCCTTGCCGCCTTCGGAGGAGCCGGCCTGCACCAGCACCGGCCGCCCTTGGGGCGAGCGCGGCAGGTTCAGCGGGCCCTTGACCTGAAAGTGCTTGCCCTGGAAGTCCAGGGTATGAACCTTGCGCGGGTCGGCGAAGCGGCCGGCGGCGCGGTCGCCGATGACCGCGTCATCTTCCCAGCTGTCCCACAGTTTCAGGGTCACATCGACGAACTCCTCGGCACGCCCATAACGGTCGACATGCAGCGGCGCGCCCGCCAGGCCGAAGTTCTGCGCCGCTGCGTCACCGGCATTGGTGACCACGTTCCAGGCTGCACGGCCGCCGCTGATATGGTCCAGCGAGGCGATGCGCCGGGCCAGGTTGAACGGCTCGTTGTAGGTGCTGGAACAGGTGGCGATCACGCCGATGCGCTCGGTGGCGGCGGCCACGGCGGTGAGCAGCACAGTCGGTTCCAGGCGCCCGCCGGGTTGGGCGGACACATCCGGCGGCAACGCCGGGCCATCGGCAAGGAAGATCGCGTCCAGGCAACCGCGCTCGGAAATGCGCGCGATGTCGCGGTAGTAGTTGACGTCGATATAGGCATCGAGCGCCGCCTCGCCCTGGCGCCAGGCGCCGGAGTGCGAGCCAAAGCCCAGGATGTTCATGCCCAGGCTCATCTGTTTGGTGGTCATTGGGGGTTCTCCTGTTCAGACCGCGCTGGCTTCGTCGCCGCTGCCTTGCCCTTGGCTGGCGGCAGCATGGCGGGCGCGCCAGGCCTGGGCCGGGCTGATGCCGTTGAGGTAGTAGTCGCCCAGCGCCTGCTCGCGGTAGATCGCCGGGTTGTGCGAGGCCAGGGTGCGCGCGTTGCGCCAGTGGCGGTCGAGGCGACGGGCATTGCTGGTGGCCGAGGCGCCGCCGACCTCGAACAGCAAGGTGCACGCTTGCAGCACCTGCGGCAGGACGATCTGCTGAGCCTGGAACGCCTGGATTTCGGCCTCGGTGTAAAGCTGCTCAGGCACCTCGCCTTGCTGCCCCGCTTCAAACACCGCTTGCAGGCTCTGGCCCACGGCAGTCACCTGGGCCTCGGCGGCGAACGCCAGGCTCGACAGCCGGCCGATCACCGCCTGCACCAGCGGGTCGGCGGCCGGCTGTGACTGCCCCGGCACACCAAAGGCGCGGGTGCGGCCCTGGACGAAGGCCACGGCATCGGCCAGCACCGCACGGCTGATGCCCGCCAGCGTTGCCAGGTGCACCGCCTGGTAGAACGCCGTGAGGTACGATTCGGCGCGCAATTCGCCCTTGGCGAAACGCCGCAGCAGATGCTGCGGTTGCACCTTCACCTGGGTGAAGCGCGTGGTACCGCTGCCGGTCAGGCGCTGGCCGAAGCCGTCCCAGTCATCGACCCGCTCCACGCCCTGCGCACGGGTCGGCACCGCCAGGCTGACGAAGTCGTCGCCGTGGTTGGCCACGGCCGCGACCCAGTCGGCGTAGAGGGTGCCAGTGCAATAGTACTTCTCACCCTCCAGTCGGTAACCGCCCTCGCCCTCAATGAGCTGCACGGTATTGCCGGTGCTGTCGGTGCGCTCGGCCATGGCCGCGCCCCACAGCTCACCGGCGACCACGCGGGCGAACCAGTAGTCCTGGGACGCAGCATCATTGGACGACAGGCGCCCTTCGACAAAGCCGAAGTGGGCGCGAAAAATCTGCGGCAGGTTGGAATCGGCCTGGCCCAGGCGCACCAGTTGGCGCAGCAGCTGCGCCAAGGTCACGCCAAGGCCGCCATGGCTGCGCGGCACACGCAGGGCGCCAAGGCCGGCTTCGCGCAGCCAGGCCACCGGTTCATGGGCCAAGGTACGCTGCTGCTCGCGGGCTACCGCGCCTTCGGCGATGCGCGCGTACAACGGCGCAAAGCGCTCATCCAGTTCGGCATCGGTAATCGGGGTTTGACTCATGACGGTTCCTTTCTCGTGAATTCAGGGGCGCGCGGTGCGCGGGTCGATGGCGTGGGTCGCCAGGTCCACCAGCAGGTTGACCAGCACGTAGATAGCCGCTGCCAGCAGGGTCACACCGAGCACCAGCGGCACATCCTTGGTGGCGGTGGCGTCGAACATCAGGCGGCCGATGCCTTGCCGGCCAAACAGCAGTTCCAGCACCACGGCCCCGCCGAGCAGGCTGGCGAACACGTAGCCGGCCAGGGTCACCAGTGGCACCAGGGCGTGGCGCAAGGCATGGCGCAGGCGCACCGCGGTATCGCCCATGCCGCGGGCGCGGGCCTGGGTAATGAAGGGTTGCTCCAGCACCTGCTCCAGCGACTGGCGCAGCACCTGGGCCAGAACCGCCGCGATCGGCAGCGCCAGGGCCAGGCTGGGCAGCAGCAGCGAGCGCCAGCCGCTCGAACCGGACGGCGGCAAAACATGAAAGTAGAAGGCGAAAGCCAGCAGCAGCACCGTGCCGATCACGAAGTTGGGCGCCGAGGACAGCACCAGTTCGATGCCCGATACCAGCGCCCGCAGGCGTCGCCCACGGTTGGCGGTGAGCAGCGCCGAGGCCAGCGCCAGCAGCACCGCCAACACGGCCGCACTGCTGGCCAGGGCCAGCGTCGCGCCGGCCTGCTCGGCAATCGCCTGGCCAACCGGAATGCGCAGCCGGTACGACTCGCCCAGCTCACCTTGGGCCAGGCGCAGCAGGTAATGGCCGTACTGCACCCACAGCGGCTGATCGAGGCCATATTCGGCGCGCACCTGGGCCAGCATCGCTGCGCTCGGCATGGCGTCCGGGCCACCGAGAATGGCCAGGGCGGTGTCGCCACCGCTGTGCTGCATGCCGAGGAAGGTCAGACTCGCCGCCGCCCACAACACGATCACGCCGTCGCGCAGGCGACGCAACAAGGTCAGTAGCAGGTTCATGGTTGCTCCTTTTGCTGGGCTCGAGCGTCCAGCCACACGCTGGTGAACAGCGGAACGTTGTGCGAGCCGTCGAACAGCACGCCGCCAAGCACATTGCGGTAGGCCAGCAGCATCTGGCTTTCCACCGAGGGCACCGCCGGCACGGTCTCACCCAGGCGTTGCTGGGCCTGGCGATACAGCGTGCGGCGTTGTGCGGGGTCAGTGCTGCGGCGGGCTTCGCCGAGCAACTGGTCGAGGCTGACGTCACGGAAGTGGCCAACGTTCTGGCCGATCATCCTCGCGCTGGGGATCGACTGGCTGTGATAAAGGATGTACAGGCCGTCGGCGGTGTTGGTGTGCCAGTAGCCGCCGCCCAGGGCATCGAAGTTGCCGAGGTAGCGCAGCTCCATGACCTTGCTGATCGGCAGCAGCTCGATGCGCAGGTCGAAGCCGACCTTGCGCAGGTCCGCCTGGGCCGCCACCGAGACATTGGCCGGGAACGCCGGGTTGTCGTAGGTCAGCAAGGTCGCCCCGAGGCGCTGGCCGTTGCGCGTGCGATAGCCTTCGGCATCACGCCCGCTCCAGCCGGCGGCATCGAACAGGCGCGCCGCTGCGGCGGGGTCGAAGGCCAGCGCATCGCGCGCCACCGGGTCGTAGCCGGGGGTGTTCACGGCAAGAAAGTCGCCCTTGGCCAGGTACTCGCCGAAACCGGAGATCCACGCCAGGCCGTCGCGGTCGATGGCCTTGGCCACCGCCTGGCGCACCCGCACGTCATCGAACGGCACGCGCTCGACATTGAAGGTGATGCTGCGCGCCGGGTTGCCTTTGCGGATGCGGTTGCGCAAGGTCAGCTGCGGGTTGGCGCGGATCGCCGTTGCGTTCTGTGCCGGGGCGTCCAGGGCCATGTCGTTGTCGCCGGCTTCCAGCGAGGTATAGCGGATCATCGCTTCGGGCACGTAGCTCAGCTCGATGCCGTCGAGGTAGGCCTCGCCTTGATGGTTGATCGCCGCTGGCGCCCAGTTGTAGCCCGGGCGGCGGGTGAAACTGGCGCGCTGGTCACGCACCCAGCCGGTCAACACGAATGGCCCGGTACCGATCGGCTGGTTGGCGATGGTCGCGGGCGCCTCTTTGATCTGCCGCGGCGAGATCATCCCCAGCCAGGCTTGCGAGAGTACATCGAGAAACGGCGCGTAGGGCGCGCTCAAGGTGGCCTCGAAGGTGAAAGCATCGACCACCCTGCCGCGCAGGTAGGGTGCGATGTAGGCAGCGGCCAGCGGCGACTTGGTCTTCGGGTCGCGCATGTGTTCGAGGTTGACCCGGACCGCTTCGGCGTCGAAGCGCTCGCCGTCGCTGAAGGTGACGTCGTCACGCAGGTGGAAGGTGTAGGTCAGGCCGTCAGCGCTGATCGCCCAGCTTTTGGCCAGCCAAGGCGTCAGGGTGCCATCCTCGGCCTGGTAGACCAGGCAGTCGAAGAGAATGCGGCCCATCCACTGCATGTTGCCGTTGGACAACGCATGGATATCGAAGCTGCCGGCGTCAGCCGCAGCCGACACGCGCAAGGTGCCGCCGCGCTGGCCGGCCTGCTGCTCGACGAAGTCGCTGGCCGGGTAGCGCATCACGCCATTCACTTCGCTGACCGCTTCGCCCTTCAGGGTGCCCTGGGTGGGTGGTGGCGTGGCGGGTGAACAGGCGGCAACTAACAGCGCACTGGCCAACAGGCATGACTTTAATAATCGGACATTTGGCTGCACAGCAGGCCCTTTATATAGACGGCTACATAAAGTGTTGTTGCAGTTGTCGTGCCAGCCTTTTACGTGCGTATTTACTGGGGATTGGTAAATAACCAAATTTGCCAGGCAAACAAACTGCCCGCTCGCTGTTGGAATACCAACAGCCAGGCGGCTCAAGCTCTGTGGGAGCGGGTTTACCCGCGAATACGGCGGTGGGCTTACTGCCGCATTCGCGGGTAAACCCACTCCCACACGGCTCTCCGATTAATTTGGATATTTGTATATAACCAGCGCTGTTCGAAACACAACACAGGCACAACAAAACTTACTGTTTCGTTCACCACCACACACTTCACAACCCGACAAACGCCCAACTTTCCGGCCTTTTGCCAGCTGGCACAGAAACTGCTCTCACCTGTTTTGACAGGCCTGACTATTCCCATAGAACGCCGAGGACCTACGATGACTTTCAAGGAATACAATGATGCGTGCGATTCAACTCCCTCCACTGCGCCTGGCCGTGGCCACGGCCCTGCTGGCCCCGGCCACGGTACTGGCCGCTGACCCGACCCTGGGCACGGTGACCGTGCAGGCCGCCAAGCAGACTGAAGTGCAACAGGCCGCCAGCGCCCTCGCCGAAGTGCCTGGCGGCACCAGCGTGGTCGACAGCGAAGAGGTCGCCAAAGGCCGTACTGCCACCCTGCAGGATACCCTCGCCTACCAGCCCGGCGTGTTCGTACAGTCCACCGGCGGTAACGACGCGGCTAAAATCTCGATCCGTGGCTCTGGTGCCAACACCTCGCCCGGCTACTTTCGCGAAGGCATCAAGTTCCTCTTCGACGGCCTGCCGCTGACCGGCCCCGGCGGCACTCCGTATGAATTCCTCAACGCCAGCGGCGTCAACTACACCGAGATCCTGCGCGGCGCCAATGCCTTCCAGTACGGCGCGCTGACCCTCGGTGGCGCGGTCAACTTCGTCAACCACAGCGGCTACAGCGCCCCCGGCCTGCGCGTGCGCGCCGAGGCCGGCAGCTACCACTACCAGAAGCAGAGCATCAGCTACGGCGGCGTCGAAGGCGACCTGGACTACTACCTGCAGGCCGACAACTACCGCAACGACGGTTACCGCGACTACAGCCTGTCGAAAAGCTCCGGCATCGTCGCCAACGCCGGCTACCGCTTCAGCCCGAAGCTGGAAACCCGCCTGCTGCTGCGCTACCGCGACGAAACCCACAACGACCCCAGCGCCACCACCCTCGACAACGCCCTGCACCACCCGCGCCGGGCCAGCGCTACCGCCGAAAGCAGTGGCGCCGGTGCGCGCCGCCCGGGCAGCATCTGGGTGGGCAGCAAGACCACCTACACCTTCGACGACGATGCACGCCTGACCTTCGGCCTGTCGTACCACGACTACCGCCACACCAACAGCCCGCGCAGCCCGAGCAACCCCAGCTACTGGGACTGGCACGACCTCGGCCTGCTGCTGGGCTATGACCGCGTCGACTACCTGTTCGGCCACGAGAGCCGCAGCAACATCGCCTTCACTTCGACCCAGCACCTGCGCGGTGGGGTGGATTCGGCCAACGGCAACAAAACGTCGCTCAAGCAGGTCAACTACAAGGACTCGTTCGACCGGGTAATCGCCCTGGGCAACGACATCAACCTGGTCGACAACCTGTGGCTCACCAGTGGCGTGTCATTCATCAACGTACGGCGCAAGGTCAATATCGACTACGCGGTGAACCCCAACACCACCCCCTTCCCGCAGCACGTCGACTACGACAACTGGAGCGTCGCCCCGCGTATCGGCTTGCGCTACGAGTTCAGCCCCGACCTGCAGGTGTTCACCAACTTCAGCCGCAGCATCGACCCACCCGCTTCATGGGAGTACTCCGGCTCCGGCCCGACCCTGCCCTACATCCGCCCGCTGGTGGAACAGAAGGCCAACACCTTCGAGGTCGGCATCAAGGGTTCGCACGGCATCTTCGACGGCAGCCTGGCGCTGTACCGTTCGTGGATCCACGACGAGCTGCTGAACGTGCAGCTCATCCCCGCCACCTCTACCGCGGCGGCCGTTACCGGCGCGTTCAATGCCTCGCCGACCATCCACCAGGGTGTCGAGGCCGGGCTCAACACGCGCCTGTGGGACAACCCCCAGGGCGACCTGGTGCGCTGGCGCCAGTCGTACACCTACAACGATTTCTACTACCGGCATGACGACACCTTCGGCGACAACCAACTGCCGGGTGTGCCCAAGCATATCTACCAGGGCGAGTTGCAGTACCAGGACCACAGCGGCTGGTACACCGGGGTGAATGTTCAATCAGCGTCGCGCACGGCGGTGGACTATGCCAACAGCCTGTATGCGCCGTCGTACACGATCTGGGGGGCGAACCTGGGGTATGAGGCGCCGAAGGGCAACTGGAAGGTGTCGCTGGACCTGAAGAACCTGGCGAACAAGGCGTACGTGACGGCTGTGACGCCGGTGTACAACGCGCGGGGGCTGGATACCGCGTCGTTCTGGCCGGGGGATGGGATCGGGGCTTATGTGGGGGTTGAGGTTCGTTACTGATTTTTCCTGTGACAGCCTATCGCGGATAAATCCGCTCCTACACCGGCCTTGTAGGAGCGGATTTATCCGCGAAGAGGCCAGTACAGGCTTACGCCGTCCGCGGCATCAGCTCATAGGGGTGCTTCCACCCCGGCATTGCCTGAATTCGCTGTTTCCAAGCCTCGATATGGCTGAACTCGGTCAACACGATCCCGGTATCCTCCGGCATGAACACATACCCCGCCAGCGACAGGTCGGCAATGGTCAGCCGGTCACCCACCATGAACGGCGTCTTCGCCAGGTGCGCATCGACAACCCGGTACGCCGCCGTGGCGCGTTCACGCAGGAAGCCCGTCACCTCGGTCTCGCCAGTCTTCTTCAGGCACAACAGGAAACGCAGCGCAGCGTAGTAGCTGGTGAACTTGTGGTTGTCGAACAGCATCCAGCGCCAGATCTCGCGTTTCTCGTTGTCGTCACCCGGGCCAAACTGGCCGGTGCGCTCGGCCAGGTATTCGAGAATCAGCGCCGACTGGGTCAGCCGCTGCCCGGCGTGCTCAAGCACAGGCACTTCGCCTTGCTCGTTGACCTCGTCGCGCCATTGCGGCTCGCGGGTCTGGCCGTTGAAGAAATCGACGAACACCGGTTGCCAGTCCTGGCCGGTGAGTTCAAGCATCAGCGCAGCCTTGTAGGCGTTGCCGGATTCGGCGAAGCAATGCAGCTTGTAATCGGACATAAGGTGACCTTCAGTTTCCATTGAATGATCGGCTGGACCACGCGGGGTCAACACAGACTACACAAAAGTATGCTTACATGCGCCGATCAACTCGCCAGGAAGGCCACCATGCCCTACCCCACGCTGCCCCGTACGTTGTCCACTCCACGCACCTTGCTGGTCCGCCCCACCCCGGCCTTCGCCCAGCAGCTGCAACAGGCGCTGATCGACAGCTACCCCCTGCATCAACCCTTCCTGGCCTGGGCCAAGCCTGATTGGACCTTGAGTGAAGTGCGCGACAGCCTGCAACTGAGCGCCGAGGAGTTCCTCGACCCGGCCAAGGAAAAGCGCTATTTCGTGCTGGCCGCAGGCAGCGGCGACGTGATCGGCTGCATCGGCCTGCGCCCCGGCAATGACGAGTATGAAGTGGGCTATTGGGCGAACCGTGCCAGCAGTGGCCAGGGCCTGATGCGCGAAGCGCTGACCTGCCTGCTGGACGCCGTGGATGCCCCGGTGTGGCTGACCACCGACATCGACAACCACGCCAGCCAGCGCCTGGCCGAGCGTGCCGGGTTCGTACCGGCAGGCAGCAAGCTGACCGAGCTCGACCCCAGTACCCCACGGCCGCTCTATCGCCGCCCAGCGGCCGGGCGCATGGGCAGTGCGTAACCCGCCACAGGTTCCGAAGACCGTGCAGTGCGTGTGGGAGCTGGCTTGCTGGCGATGAGGCCATGAGCCAAAACATCCCAACTCCCGTCCCTCGCGTTATATGCCCTTCGCCTACCCTGGTGCGAGAGTGGAGAAAACAACACGAATACCCCCCATGTACAGAAACACCTCTACCCCCGCGGACGACTAGGGTTGCGGCTGGTTCCACCTCAGCCCAAAGCGCCAGCCACGAGCCGCGCACCGGGGGCGGAGCGAGGCGCGCTGGGTGGTGCTCGGCGCGGGCTTCACCGGCCTTGCCGCGGCGCGGCAACTGGCGCTTCACCACCCTGACGACGAAATCATCCTGGTCGAGGCGCAGGAAGTCGGCTTCGGCGCCTCGGGGCGCAACTCCGGCTTTGCCATCGGCCTGCCCCAACCTGGTGGTGGTGCAGGATGAGCCGGCATTCGAGCTGGCCACGGTGGCAGCGTGCATGAATGGCTGGTTCTACTTCCTGTTGCATGACCTGCAGCAGTGGCTGACCGACAAGGGCCTGCCGACGGCTGAGGCGCGTGCTTTGGTACTGGGCAACATGCAGGACTGCGTGACCTGCGCGCAGCACCAGCCGGCGTCCACCTTGAAGGCCCTGGGGCAGGCGATCGCCACGCCCGGGACCTTTACTGCCGATGGCTTGGCAGTGCTGATGCATCAGCCGGCGAGTGCCAGCTGGGGGGCGGCTTGCGAGGTGGTGCTGGATGCCTTGCTGACCCGTTCGGGGTTACCAGGGCGATAGCGTTTAGCTGTTCTGGCCCTATCGCGGATAAATCCGCTCCTACAAGGGTTATGCGATCCCTGTAGGAGCGGATTTATCCGCGATGAGGCCTGCAGCCTTGATGCATCTCTAGCGCTGGCGATACACCCGCGCAGTGTCCTCTTCAAAGTGCTTCAGCTCCTCCTGCCGCCGCGTCTCAGACCAATCCATCGCCGCCGCACGGTGCGACAACTGCTCCAGCCGCTCGCGCCTCAGGTGAGGGTCGAGCCCCCACGGCAAACGCCGACGCAGGCCTTGCCGGGGCGCCGGACCGGTCGGAACGGGGCGCAACGCGCCCCCGGCACTTTCAAACCCAGCAGATGCCCTTCACTTCTTGCGCTGCATCCAGGCCGCGCCCAGACCACTCAGGCAGATGATGGCGATGCCCAGCAGGCTCGCGCTGTCGGGCACCTGGCGATAGATCAGCAACCCCAGCAACCCGGCAAACACGATCTGACAGTAACTGAACGGTGCCAGCAACGCAGGTGCTGCATGGCGAAACGCCTGGGTCAGCAGCAGGTGCGCACTCATGCCGAAACCGCCCAGGGCCAGCATCAGCAACCCGTGGTCCCAGCGCGGCACTTCCCAGAAGAACGGCACCAGCGCACTCATCACCAAGGTGTTGCACAACCCGGCGTAGAAATTGCTGGTAGTCGGGCTGTCGTAAGCCGCCAGGATGCGCGTGAGCAGCTGGTAAAAGCAGAAGCCCAGCGCCGAACCGAACGGGTACAGGATGGCCGGCGTGAACATCGCGCCACCGGGGTGCACCACCACGAGCACACCGATGAACCCCAGCACCACCGCCACCCACTGCCCTGCTGTCACCCGCTCCTTGAGCAAGGGCGCCGACAACGCGGTCACCAGTACCGGCGCAAGGAAGTTGACCGAGGTCGCTTCGGCCAGCGGCAGGTATTGCAGGCCGGTGGTGAACAGCAGGCTGGTGCTCAGCAGGCTCAGCGCGCGCAAGGTCTGCAACACCGGGCGCCGCGTACGCAGCACATTCAGGCCGGCCTTGGGCAGAAAAATGCCAGCCATCAGCAACGTGTGCACCACATAACGAGCCCACACCACCATGACGATCGGGTACAGCCCACCGAGGAACTTGGACAAGGCATCGTGGCTGGCGAACAGCAGCGTCGCCACCACCACCAGGGCGATGCCGCGCAGGGGTTGGTTGACTCCGGACAGCGGTGTGCTGGAACTCATGGCGTTCTCGACGGCGGCGCGGCTTCATGCTGCGCCAGGGGAAGGTGTGACAGCACGGATTCTAGAAGAGATACGACAACTTAAGGAAGTTCATTTCCACGCTTTGCGTGGGACGTTTGCCATTCCGTTCGCTTATCGACCACTTTCCACTTCACCCGCATGGCCCGTGCCGGGTAATACGCGCACCATCGGCGATGGACCCTCGACCTTGAACAAGGAGTTTTCATGCAACGGCTCACCACCCGCAACGGCCTCGACCTGCCCTGCATCGGCCTGGGCACCTGGCCGATGACAGGCGACGCGTGCACCCACGCTGTGCACCAGGCACTGGAGCTGGGCTACCGGCATATCGACACCGCCACCGCCTACGGCAACGAGGCCGCCGTCGGCCAGGCCCTGCGCGACAGCAGCGTGCCGCGCGAGCAGATCCACCTGACCACCAAGGTCTGGTGGGACCGGCTGGAGCCCAAGGCCATGCGCCAGTCGCTGGAAGACAGCCTGCGCGCGCTGGGCACCGAGCACGTCGACCTGTTCCACATCCACTGGCCCGGCAAGGACTGGGACCTGGCCCGCAGCATCGAAACCCTGGTAGCCCTGCGCGACGAGGGCAAGGCGCGCAGCATTGGTGTGGCCAACTTCCCGCTCGGCCTGCTGCGCCGGGTGATCGAGGAACTCGGCGCGCCGCTGTCGGCGATCCAGGTCGAGTACCACGTGCTGCTCAGCCAGCAACCGCTGCTCGACTACGCCCGCCAACATGACCTGCTGCTGACCGCCTACACCCCGCTGGCCCGCGGCCGTGCGGCCGAGCAGGCGGTGATCCGCGAGATCGCGCACAAGCATGGCGTGCTGCCGAGCCAGGTGGCGTTGAAGTGGCTGCTGGATCAGGATGGGGTGGCGGTGATTCCCAAGGCCAGCAGCCGGGAAAACCAGCTGGCCAACCTGGCGGCGCAGGAGGTGCGGCTGAATGAGGCGGACCGGGCACTGATTGCCGGGTTGCCGAAGGATCAGCGGGTGGTCAGCCCGGACTTTGCGCCGGACTGGAATAGCTGAGGCCTGCAATGGCCTCTATGCGGGTAAACCCGCTCCCACAGGGACTGCGCAAGCCTTGAAGGCTGTGGTGACCCTGTGGGAGCGGGTTCATCGAGGCGTCGAACCGCCGCGAATGGGCTGCAACGCAGCCCCAGGGCCCTGAGCCGACTACACAGAGACCTGCTTCAACCGCTCACTGGCCGGTGCCGGCCGCCCATACAGATAGCCCTGCAAGTGCGAGCACCCTTCCGCCCGCAGCCGCCGCATCTGCTCCTCCGACTCCACCCCTTCTGCCGTGGTCTTGATCATCAGGCTGTTGGACAGCTCGGTAATCGCGCGGATGATCGACATCGCTTCGCGGCTGTCGCACATGTCATGCACGAACGACTTGTCGATCTTGATGCGGTCGAACGGGAACGAACGCAGGTACCCCAACGACGAGTAGCCAGTACCAAAGTCATCCAGCGAAATCGACACACCCAGGTCTTTCAGGGCGCGCAAGGTGCGCACGTTCTCTTCGCTGTTGCCCAGCAGCACCGACTCAGTGATCTCCAGCTCCAGGCGCTGCGGCGCCAACCCCGAATCGGCCAGGGCCAGGGTCACGGTGTGGACCAGGTTGGCATTCTTGAACTGCACCGGCGACAGGTTCACCGATACGGTCTGCTCAGTCCCCCAGCTGGCCGCCTCCTGGCACGCCAGGTTCAACGCGCGGGTGCCGAGTTCGTGGATCAGCCCGGTTTCCTCGGCGATGGGGATGAAGTCCATGGGCATGACCATGCCCCGGGTCGGGTGCTCCCAGCGCAACAACGCTTCGTAGCCGGTCACGCTGCTGGTCAACTGATCCACCACTGGCTGGTAGTGCAGGTGCAATTGCCCCAGGTGCAGGGCGGTGCGCAGGTCGGTTTCCACCAGGCGCCGCTGGCGGGCGGCGACATCCAGTTCGAGGTGGAAGCACTCATAGCGGTTGCGGCCGTTGCGCTTGGCCTCGTACAAGGCCATGTCGGCGTAACCGAGCAGTTGCTCGGCCTGGTCGTTGTCTTCGGGCGCTATGGCGATGCCGATGCTTACGCCCACCGAAAACTGGTGGCCCTCGATCAGGAACGGCGGGCAGATCGCTTCGATCAGGCGCTTGGCGGTATTGCAGGCAGCTTCGCGGCTGTCCAGGTGGGTCAGCACCACGGCGAACTCATCACCGCCCAGCCGGGCCAGGGTGTCGTGCTCACGCAGCTCGCGGCGCAGGCGCTTGCCGAGCGCGCGCAGCAGCTTGTCGCCAAAGGCGTGGCCGAGGGAGTCGTTGATGTTCTTGAAATTGTCCAGGTCCAGGCACAGCGCGGCAGTGAGCTTTTCACCTTCGTGGCCGCGCACCAGGGCCTGCTTGAGGCGCTCGTGGAACAAGGTGCGGTTGGGCAGCCCGGTGAGCGCGTCATGGTGGGCCATGTGGTGGATCTGCGCATGGGCGGCCAGTTCTTCGGTGGCGTCTTCGGCCACGAACAGCACGTAATCCGCCTGGCCCTCGCACTGCTGGCTGAGCAATGCGCGGCTGCGCAAGGTGCGCGGGCCACAGGCGGTATCGACCCGGGTTTCGGCGGAAAAACCCTTGCTGCTGCGCGCGCCACGGCCGAGCTGGGTCTCCAGGTATTGCGCCGCAGCAGGTGCCAGGCACTCCCCGGGCGTGTGGCCGATCATGGGCTTGCCACGGCCACCGAACAGGCGCTCGGCCTGCTGGTTGGCGAGCAGAATACGCTGGCTTTCCAGGTCCTGAACGATGACGCTGGCGGGGATGTTGGCGATCACCGAGTCGAGGAACTGCGACAGGTTGGCCATTTCCTGGCTGTACTGCTCGGCCAGTTCCTTGGCCTGCAAAAGCTCAAGCTCCTGCTGGCGGCGCTCGGAAATGTCGCGGGTGACCTTGGCGAAGCCAACCAGCTGGCCGTGGTCGTCACGAACCGCCTCGATCACCACATGGGCGTGGAAGGCCGTGCCGTCCTTGCGCAGGCGGGCACCGATCTCTTCGAAACGGCCGGTGCTGCGGGCCTGCTCCAGGTTTTGTTCGGGCAACCCGGCGGCACGCTCGGTTTCGCTGTAGAACAGCGAGTAGTGCTGGCCGACGATTTCCTCGGCGCGATAGCCTTTGGCCCGCTGGGCGCCGGGGTTCCAGTTGGCGACAATACCGTCGGGGGTGAGCAGGTAGATGGCATAGTCCACCACGCTCTGGATCAACAGCCGGTACATGATGTCGGGGCTTGCGACTAGCGACATGAAATTTACCTGAACCTGCGACGTGCACGAAAGGAACCCCCAGCCAGAGCTGGACGGGTCTTGTAAAGCAGTGCTGGCATTATGCCTTGCGAGTCAGCTTTGTGAAGTGGGTCACAGAATTTTGCTGTATCAACCAGCACTCAGTGGAGGACCGAAGTCACCTGGTAGGTCAGCAGGTCCGGCTCATCGTCGGGGAAAATCTGTTGTACCGGCCGGTGCAGGTCGGCCACCACAGCCTTGCAGAACGCGACGGCGATCGGGTCCAGGGCATAGCAGCGCAGCAGCCAGTCACCTGGGCTGGCGAGGAACTGGTTGGCCACGGCGCGGCCGATGCCTTGGCGCCGATAGCGCTTGAGGATGAACAGGTCAGCCAGCTCCAGCGCCTCGATGCCGGGCAATTCGCTGCGCTCGACCAGCACGAAGCCGGCGATGTAACCGTCCGCCAGCACCAGGCTGGCGCTCCAGCCTGGAGACTGCCAGTAGCGTTGCAGATGCTCTTCGTGGATGTAGAAGCGGCCGTCCACCTCGACGTCTTCCTGCTCCCAGTCGGAGGACTCATAGGCGTAGAACTGATAGAGGTTGCGGATCAGTTCGGCCTGGTTGGGGGTGGTGGGCAGCAGTTCGATGGGCAACATGGCAGGCGGGGCTCGGGTAAAAGGCCATTCTAAGGCTTTTGCATTGCCTGCACTGGCCCGCGATAAACAGCAGGCGGCTACCAGCGCTGACCTCGGCAACGTGGGAATAGGCATTGGCGCTGGGGTGGTACAAGCCTTGGGGATTGGACAGCTGGAATGCGTGGGTCATGGAACGCTCCTTCGTGTGAATGAGCGTCCGAGTCTGTTGGCTCAAGTGAGGTAGAGGTCAAGCAGGTATAGGATTTTTCTTTATTGCGCTAAAGAAGCTCAACACCGCGTATGTAGGATTACGCCCCGCAGTTCGCTAGATTGAAGCTCCCGGCACGGAGGCCAGAGCCGCGGCGCAGCGCCGCTTCACTGAAGGAAAAGCCATGAGCAAGCCCTACGCGTTCCAACTCGCCTATACCATCAGCCCAATCAACAGTGACCACGAGGCTGATGCCGCAGCAGCGCGCACTCACCTGCGTGAAGAAATGGGCTGGAAGACCTCCGGCAAGGTCGAAACGACGCTACACGGTGAACTGGTCCTGGCCCCAGGTACCCCTGAAGAAAAACGCAAGGAGGCCGGCAAGTCGATCCGTGCCCGCATCCGTGACGCGTTCAAGGCGCTGGAGGTGCAGGACACGGTCGGCTTCGCCGGCAGCCTGATGGTCAGCGGCCTCGACCCGGCCATCAAGATCGGCATCAGCCCCGACTGAAACCACCGGTATCAGGCGCTGCGCGCCTGATACCGGTGCGGTCATTTTTCCTGCAGCACCGCCCTGCCCTTCACCGCCCGCGGCCCACGCCAGGCCCAGAACAGCAACCCAGGGAACGGTGCATAGACCACGAATACGACCCACAGCATCTTGCGTTCCGCGCGCCGATCGCTGCCGATGATTTGCCAGATGGCGAAGATCTCCAGCAGGATGACCAAGGCCGCGACAATGATCCAGATCGTTCCGATTTCCATGAGCACTCTCCCGTTGGCATGTAAGGTGTTGGGTTACTGCCGGCGGCGAGGGTTCATTCCGATTTGCTATTGGCGCAAGGCCTGGGACACCGCGTTGACGAAAACCGCCTGCTCGTCATAGAGGGAACTCGGCGTTTCGGCGTTCTTCCAGGTCGACCACTGCACCATCACCAGCTTCTCGGCCGGGTTGATCGCGATGGTCTGGCCGTAGATGCCCAGCGCCCAGAAGGTCTGGTCACTGGTCGTGGTCTTCTTCGGCTCAAGGTTGGCATCGGCAGCCGGTGCGTTGTACCACCACTGGTAACCGTACTGCCCATTCGGGGCCGCCGCCGTCACCGAGCCCTTGGCCTGGGTCCAGTGGGTGGAGCGGGCGATCCAGTCATCCGGCAACAGTTTTTCGCCGCCGGGCAACTGCCCGCCACTCATCACAAACTGGCCGAAGCGGCCCCAGTCCCGCAGCGTGGCGTTGAAACCATGCCCGCCCATGTCGACCTTGCCCGGCACCAATGCATGCCAGACGCCGTCCTGCTGCATGCCGTAGCGGCTCCAGACCTGCGCTTCGAGGTTCTTGGCCAGTGTCTGGCCGGTGGCATTTTCCAGAACCCGGCCAACCAGCCAGGCGCCGCCGGTGTTGTACGACCACACTTCACCGGGTTTCACGCCTGGCTTGCGCTTCACCGACTTCACCAGGTTGAACACGCAGGTGTAAGGGTCTGGCGTCGCTTCGCATTGCGTCATGTGGGAGAAGTCGGAATCCTTCGAGGCGTAGTTTTCGTCCCAGACCACGCCCGAGGTGTGCTGCAGCAACTGATGCAGGGTCACGTCCTGCCAGGCGGTGCCTTCGAGCTCGGGGATGTAGCGGGTGATCTTGTCGTCCACCGAGTGGATCTTGCCCTGCTTGATGGCTACCCCGACCAGCACACTGACCACCGATTTGGCCACCGAGCGAGAGGTCCACAGGGTCTGCGGGGTATTGCCCTGTGCGTAGTGCTCGTAGGCGATCTTGCCGTCCTTGACGATCAGCAGGCCGGTAACGCTCTGGTTGCGCTCATAGTCGGCGATGCCTTGTGGCTTGCCGTCCAGGGTGTAGCGCACCGCGTCCAGCTTGTGGGCCGCTTCGGGCAGCGGGAACGGCTTGGCGCCCTGGGTGCTGAACACATCGCCGCCATACAGGCGGTAGGTATTACGGAAGCCGACCACCCGGGTGGCCTGGTCCCAGTTGAGCATGTCCTTGGCCGCAGGCAATGTCTTGTCGAAGGGGTGCGGGCAGGTTTTCAACCCCGGCACGCCGCAGGGCCCCTTGTCTTCTGCAGCATGGGCCACGCCACTCATGGCTGCTACGACGGCCAAGGCAGTCAGGGATGTTCTTATTGTTGGAAATGCCGGCATGGGCCGCTCCTCGCAAGGTGTGGAAGTACGCCCAGCGAGTCTGGACAAGTTGCCAGGGACGGAAAAGCACAATAAATTTGCAGTCACTATTAAAAAAACTAACAAGTCAGGTTGCCCATGCCCCTCGACCGGCTCCCTCCCCTGAACGCCGTGCGCGCCTTTGAGGCCGCTGCGCGCCTGGGCAGCTACGTCGCCGCCGCCCAGGCATTGCATGTGACCCAGCCCGCCATCGGCCGGCATGTGAAGATTCTCGAAGACTGGCTGGGCGTGCGCCTGCTCGACCGCTCGCCGCGGGGCGTGAGCCTGACCCCGGAAGGCGCCTATTACTACCAATCCGTCTCGGAGGCCTTGAAGATGCTGGCCCATGCCGGCCAGGTGGTGGGCCGCCGGGTAACCGAGCGCTGGCTGCGGATCCTGTGCGTGCCGGCCTTCGCCTCGCGCTGGCTGACCCCGCGTATCGAAGCGCTCAAGGCCCTGCGCCCGGAGCTGAAGATCGCCATCGAACCCAACGCCACCTTCACCAGCGTCGATGCCCGCCAGGCGGACCTGGCCATCGCCTATGGCTTGCCAGGGGAATTGTCGGGGGTGCACGAAGTGCTGATCCGCCCGGAGGTGTTTGCCGTCTGCTCACCCGCTTTCAGGGCGACGCTGCCCTTGGCGCTGGCGGTGGCCGACCTGCCCAGGTGCAAACTGATCCATGTCGACAGTGGCAGCTGGTGGAGCAGCTGGTTCGCCGCCCAAGGCATACGGCAATGCGTCAAGGCCGACACCTCCCATGTGAGCAACGACATTGTGCTGAACCTGGCCAAGGCGGGGCACGGCATTGCCTTGGCCACCGAAGTGCTGGTGGCACAAGAGCTGGCCGACGGCAGCCTGGTACGCTGCGTGGCCCAAGGGGTGGCACTGGAAAGTTACCAGGTGCTGAGCCCGACACCCACGCCCGGTGAGGATGCGCTGTGGTTCATGGCCTGGCTGCGGGAGAACCTGCGCGGCAGCTTCCCGAACGCCGCGTGCTGAAGCCGGCGTTCGTGCGGGAACAGGGCAAGGCGTTCGCCAACTGCCCAGCCTGAGCAAAGCTTGCAGCAGACGCCACCCTTTGTTGGAGCGGCCTTGTGTCGCCAAAGGGCCGCAAAGCGGCCCCAATCTCAGCCACACCGCCGGGATCGCCGGGGCCGCGCTGCGGCCCTTTCGCGACACAAGGCCGCTCCAACAAGGGCTTCGCTTGCTGGCATGGCCCACTTGCCTCAACACGACCTGCAATACGACACGTGCCCGCTGGCGATTGTCTTTCCCGCACGCTGCCGCCACACTCTGCTGGCCAGCCAGGAAGCGGAGTCCAGAGTGCCCACCCCACGCCAGTTCAGCAAGAAGACCAGCACCAGCAACATGCTGCGGCTCAAGGCCAGCGCCGCAAGCCCCGAGGCCCCCTACCGCGTCGACTTCATCCTGCTCGAACATTTTTCGATGGCCAGCTTCACCGTGGCCTTGGACGTGCTGGTCACCGCCAACCTGCTGCGCGCCGACAGCTTCCGCTTCACCCCGCTGTCACTCAAGGGTGATCGGGTGCTGAGCGACCTGGGCCTGGAACTGGTCGCCAGCGAGCTGTCCGCCAACGCACTCAAGGAACTCGACCTGCTGATCGTCTGCGGCGGCCTGCGTACGCCGCTGAAATACCCCGAGCTCGACCGTTTGCTGGGCGACTGCGCGGCCCACGGCATGGCCCTGGGCGGGCTGTGGAACGGCGCCTGGTTCCTCGGCCGTGCCGGCGTACTCGACGACTACGGCTGCAGCATCCACCCCGAACAGCGCGCCAGCCTGTCCGAACGCAGCCCGCAAACCCGCATCACCCCGGCCAGCTTCACCCTCGACCGCGACCGCCTCAGTGCCGCCAGCCCCAATGGCGCCATGGAGCTGATGCTCGGCCTGGTGCGCCGCCTGTACGGCGACGGCCTGGCCGAGGGCGTGGAAGAAATCCTGTCGTTCTCTGGCGCGCGCTACCGCCAGGTCGGCCCTGGGGCGAAAAAGTCCATGAGCCTGCACTTGCGCACCATTGTCGAGCTGATGGAAAACAACCTCGAAGAAACCCTCAGCCTCGACCAACTGGCCGCCTACAGCGGCCGTTCACGCCGGCAGATCGACCGGTTGTTCCAGGCCCAGCTCGGTACTTCACCGCGGCGCTATTACATGGAGCTGCGCATCACCAAGAGCCGCCGCCTGCTGCAGTATTCCGACCTGTCGGTGATGGAAGTGGCAGTGGCTTGCGGCTTCGTTTCGGTGTCGCACTTCAGCAAGTGCTACGCCGCCTACTTCGGCTACCCGCCGTCACGCGAGCAACGGCTGGGCGAGTAAGAAAAGTCAGGCGCGGATGTAGCTCAGTACCACGTCGCAGATCATCTGCCGGTGGCGCTGCTTGACCTGCTCGTCGGCCAGGTCGATCTGGAAGATGTCGCCGAAGGTGTGGCGGTTGGACACCCGATAGAAGCAGAACGAACTCATCAGCATGTGCAGGTCGATGACCTCGATGCCTGGGCGGAACACGCCCGCTTTCACGCCACGCTCCAGGGTGCTGCTCAACGCCTGCAGCACCAGGCTGCTCATCTCGCGGATGGCCGGGGACTTCTTGACGTATTCGCCGTAGTGGATGTTCTCGGTGCAGACCATGCGCACGAAATCGACGTTGCGGTCGTGGTGGTCGAAGGTGAACTCGGCCAACCGGCGAATCGCCTGCTCGGCCGGCAGCGACTCCAGGTCCAGGCTCTGCTCGGTCTTGCGGATATCGCCGTAGAGCTTGACCAGGCACTCGACGTACAGCTGCTCCTTGCTGCCGAAGTAGTAGTAGATCATGCGCTTGGAAGTGGCCGTGCGCTCGGCGATGGCGTCCACGCGCGCGCCCGCCAGGCCCTGCTGGACGAACTCGTTGATGGCGGCCTGGAGGATGTCCTCGCGGGTTTTCTCGGGGTTGTTCTTGCGCGGTTGGCGCGTAGCCGAGGGTTCAGGCGGGCTGAGGGGGGCTACGGGGTCGGTCATGGGGGCTCACGGGGTGATTATTGGAATTGGGTAGGGATTATCCGTGAGTGGGGGGATGCAGGGAAGCGGCGCTTTGGCTAAGGGGGCAATTGAAATGCTGGTTGCGGGGCTGTTCAGGTAAATCCTGACCCGGCACATTACCTGAATACAAACGGTTCGTACGGGTAGCAGCAAAAGCGTGCATCGGACGTACAACATAGTCAGGGGCTGCCGCGCGTCCAGAGCCCGTGCACATCTCTACTTTCCGGTGCCTATCAACGCCGTCATGCTAAAGTGCCACCCCACTGTGGAGCCTAACAGGGGTTGAAGAAGCTTGGCCGCTTCAACTCACCTGCATGTCAAGGAAAGCCTGTTTAAATGTTAAGAACCTTAAATAAATTCACGCAACTCCTTCCATTCAATGAACGGGCAATCATAGGGCTCGGAATAATTGTAGTCACATTTTATTGCTTATTTAATATACAATTTTTTCCGACCGGACTTACAATTGGAGACACACTAGTCTTCGTATTTGCCGCCACTTTTTTTGGCATTTTTTATAGCTATTGGGTACTCATGAGCCTTTGCATGATGTACTACATCCTCTACCCTTTCTGCAAGCAGATACATGGCATCTCGAGCATAAAAGAAAGAGCACTGAATGGCTGTCTTGGCGTATTTATATTGCTACTCCAAATTCTTGCAGCCATCGCCGTCAGCATACTTCTGAAGGACGCTTATGCTTGGCTCCATATCTTGATTGCAGGTATTTTTTCAGGTTTGTCCCTGACGTTAGCTCTCTTTGTAGTAGGCAGACCCTCCGCAGAAACCAATCAATCCACCCAGCGCTTGCAATCTGCTGAAACCCAAACCGTTTCCTCCCGAACGGCGAAAATTATGGGGCTTCGCCCTCAAAACGTCTTTCGACTATTTCTCGTTCTGGTAGGTATATTACTACCTGCTCTACTTGGGCACGCACTCACTAACCTGTTCATTGAAGGCTCGATCGCAAAGATGGGCCTGAGCCGCAAACATGTCTCACTCGTGCTGGACGACCAAAACTATCACGCACTCAAGTCCGCTGCAGAGGCATTCGCACTTCCGATTCTTGACTGCAACCTGGAAAATGACAAAGCGCATATCATTCATAACGTCAACCTTCTATGGCACGGCGTCGGCAGTCGAAGCTTGGTCGCAATAACGGTACGCCGTAAGTCCGGAAACGAAACATTCCGTTTTGAACTGAAATCTGAAGGTATCTGGGTCATTGAAGCTGGCCAGTCACGAACCCTTGAAGGCTGCCTGCCTGTTGAGGCGAGCATTGACTTTGACTCCTACTTCTCCACCCCCAGCCGGCTGGGTGATGCTGAAACAAAAAGTCTGAGTGCTAGGGTAAGTGCTTCCGATTTAGCCATTCACAAGGTATCAGTGACTGGCCACGCCGATGCGATGCCTGTCAATTCCCGGAACGACTCCAACCGAGATCTTTCTCAACGGCGGGCAGAGTATATCGCCCGCCTGCTTCCCTCTGCAGCAGGCTCCGAATATGTGAGTGTGATAGGCGCTGGCATTAAGCATGAGTACTTTTCTTGCTTCGGGCAGAAATCTGGTGAGTCGCTTCGCGACTGCCTGGCGCCAGACAGAAGCGCATCTGTGAGGTTGCTGCTGAAGAATCAGCCTTCCCCCGAGTCCCGGAATTATTTTTTGGCAGATACACTGTTCCAAGCCACGGACTATGCGCTGTACATGGCAACGGTTGCGCATTACGCCGTACGCCTGCGATGAAAGTTTTGACGTCTCACGTCGCGCAAGTGTGTAGCGTCTTGCGTATGGAATATCTTGTCGACCTCAACTTTAGCCACGGGTTCGTGCAGGTTCTCGACAAGCGCCTGCCACTGCCAAACAGCACCGGTGCCAGGGCAATTTCCAGTTCATCGATGGCATCCATGCGCAAGTACTGCTGTATTACGTCCGCGCCGCCGGAGATGCGGATATCGCGCCCGCCTGCAACTTCCTTCGCCTTGGCGAGGGCTTGCGCTGGCCCATCGTTGCAGAAATGGAACGTCGTGCCGCCTGGGCGCACCCAGGGTTCGCGCTTTTCGTGGGTGAGCACGTATACCGGGCAATGGAACGGAGCTTCTTCCGGCCAACTGCGCTCACCCTGGTCGAACATGCGTTTGCCCATGATGGCGGCACCGGTACGCTCCATGGTATGGCGGAGCCTATCGTTGACCGGGCCGGTTTCGCCGCCCGAGGCGAACATCAGGTTCTCGCGGAAGTACTGCTGCTTGAGGATCCAGCTCATCAACTCCCCCCACCTGGCGCCCCAGTGCTTGTACTCGGGGCTGTCCCAGTGCGCCATATCCATGCCTTCCGGGGCCATGTAGCCATCAAGGGTCAGGCCGATGTTGACGAATACCTTGCTCATGATTGCCCTCTCGCTTCGAAGGGTTCACGTCATCTGACTACATGGCACACACGCATAGATGACCAGGACTTGAGCCCCGATGACGTGTAATTGCCAATCGGGCTGTTGCGCCATGGAACTAAGCCACAGCCTTAGCCCCCTAATCCTGTGCGATAAGCCCAATGCCATTTACAGGAAGGTTTGATCAATCATGAAACGTGAACAGATCGAAGGTGTAGCAGAGAAAGTAGCCGGCAAAGCGCAGAGCGCAGCTGGCAAGTGGCTGGAAGACCCGGCACTGGAAGCTGAGGGGGATGCGCGCCAGGCATCGGGCCAGCTCACTAAAAGCTATGGTGATGCACTGGATAACGTTTCGGCTTTTGTAAGGGAGAAACCGCTGACGTCGCTTGCCGTGGCAGCAGGGCTTGCGCTGGTTGTCAGCCGCCTGTTGCGGCGCTGATTACCAGCGCAAGGCGCTGGGGCCTCAGACACTGCGCTTGCTTGATCGACGGCAACGTTCAGAACAGTAGCGCACCTGGTCCCAGCACCGCGCCCAGCGCTTGCGCCAGCTGAACGGCAGGCCACAGACGGGGCAGATCTTGCTTGGCACAGGCTTGTTCATCTTCGTGTGTCAATGTGTGCCTGATGGCATACGGCGGAAGAACAAGCTGATCTGCCCGACCTCAACGCCCAGTTTGCTCATCCGGGTGCGGTTGACCAGGGTGTCTTCGTCCATCAGGTACATCCAGTCATCCATGTCCATGGTCCAGTGCCGGCCATCGACCGGCAGGTCCAGCTGATACCGCCACTGCAGGGCATTACCCGCCACCACGCCAGTTGCCTCGCCAATCACGTCACCAGCGGTGCCGCGCCAGCGGTTCGGGCCGTCGGGGGTCAGCGTCCAGGTGCGCTGCTGGCGCGTGCCATCGCTGTACAGGAAGTGCTCGTCAAGGATCAACCGCTCGCCTTCACGGCGGCTGTCGATGCGCACCTGGAAGCGCTTGACCACTTCGCCCGAGCGCTTCTGGAAAATGCCCCAGGCTTGAACCGGCTGCGAAAAGAACGCAACCAGATCCAGGCGCGGCTGCTCCTGGGCATAGTGCTCGACACCCACCTTGCAACTGCCCAGCAGCAGGCAGGCGACCACAAGCAACGCCTTGTACATACTTCGCCCTCCTCACTCGTTTGCGGCAACCCCCAACAGACGCTCGCGCAGCTGCGCATCGCGGGACCGGGGGTCCAGCCAGATGGCAAAGAACGCACGGGCCAGGACCGGGTCGGTTACTTCCTGGCTGAGCTGGCCATCGACATAGAAGCGGCAACCGTAGCCGGGAAGATACAGCCCGGTGATGCGTGTGCCGGGACGCACATCCACGAAGGCTTCAGTCAGGGTGGCCGCCCATCGCTCGACGGTATCGCTGGCCAATGGTGGCTTCGCCAGCCGTTGCATTTCTTCGATGCTGGCCTGTACCAAGGTGTTCCGGGAAAGCGCCCGGTGGTAGGTCAACTCGAGAGCGAACGGCTCGTTCCAGGTCCAGGCAGCACCCGCGCGCCACAGGCGGGCGGTGTAGAGACGAAGGCCGAACCAGGTGAAATCGCCGCTGCCGGACAGTTGCGCGGCAGGCAGGGATGAACGCCAGTCTGCAGAGGCGGGCTGAGCCAGGATCATCAGAATGACCAACGCGAGTGGGTTGATGGCCGACGGTCTGAGTGCCACGGGCGCTGCACCAGGAAGCGATTTCTATACAAGGATAGTTTTATGTATAGCTTTTTGAGGTTTTTTTCTAAGGCCCGGCACTACCCCTGTGGGAGCGGCGGTGCGGCGATCCGACTTGCCCGCGAACACCGGCGAAGCCGGTGCCCTGCACCGACTCGCCTTTTTCGCGGGCAAGCGCGCTCCCACAGGATGGGGGAACAGGCAACTCAACCGATGATCACAAGACCGGCTTGCGCACCGCCCCGCTACGCCGCTTGGCCATCGCCGCCAGGCGCACCGCGACGTTCGCCGCACCATACCCGGCATAGCCACCCTTGCGCTGGATGATCTCGAAGAAGAAGCGCTCTTCGAACGGCTCGGTATACACGTGGAACAGCTCGCCACCTTGGGCGTCACGGTCGTACAGCACGTTGTAGTACGCAAGTTCGCTGAGGAACTCGTCGTTGAAATCGAAGCGCGCCGCGAGGTCATCGTAGTAGTTCAGCGGGATCTCCAGCAAAGGCACGCCGGACTCCTTCGCCCGCGCCACTTCGCTGAAGATGTCTGCGCAATCGAAGGCGATGTGGTGCACACCCGAACCGCGATAGCTGGACAGCGCATGGGCAATGGCGGTGTTGCGGTTCTCCGAGATGTTCAGCGGCAGGCGCAGGCTGCCGCACTGGCTGCGCAAGGCGCGGCTCTTGACCAGGCCGTACGGGTCGGGCAGCACCACCTCGTCGTCGGCGGCAAAGTCGAACAGGCTCTTGTAGAACAGCACCCAGCTGTCCAGCGACTCTGCTGGCAGCGCCAGGGCCATGTGATCGATACGCTGCAGACCGCCGCTGGCATTGGCGGCCGGGTCCAGGCGGAAGTCGGTGTCGTACAGCGACGGCCCCTCCTTGCCCTGTTCCACCAGGTAGATCAGGCTGCCGTCGGGCGCGCGCACGGCCGGCACTTCGCATTCGTTGGGGCCGACCAGGCCACGGAATGGCTGGCCACGGAAGTCGGTGGCACGCTGCAGCGCAGCATGCTCGTCCTTCACCCGCAGGGCGGTGGCGCACAGCGACGGGCCGTGGGCCTCGAAGAAGTTGTGGCCGAAAGAGTACGGCTCGGCATTGAGCACGATGTTGATGTCGTTCTGGCGCAGCAGGCGCACGTCCTTGCTGCGGTGCTTGCCGGCTTCGGCAAAGCCCAGGCGCTTGAGCCAGCTGCCCAGGCGCGCGCCGACGGCCTCGTCGACGGCGAATTCGAGGAATTCCACGCCGTCATAGGCGCTGGCAGCCGGCGGAGTGAACAGCACGCCCGGCTCAATGGCAGTACCTTCCTGCTCCAGGCGCAGGCGGGTCTGCTCTTCGAGGTACAGCAACGAGCGCAGGCCGTCGGCGGCATTCTGCCGTGGCGGCGCGGCGCGGAAGCCGTCATTGAAGATTTCCAGCGACAGCGGGCCGCGGTAGCCGGTGGCGAGGATCGGCGCAAGGAAGCCGGCCAGGTCCATTTCGCCCTGGCCCGGGAAGTTACGGAAGTGGCGGCTCCACTCCAGCACATCCATGTTCAGGATTGGCGCGTCGGCCATCTGCACGAAGAAGATCTTGTCGCCGGGGATGTCGCGGATCGCCGCCGGATCGCCTTTGAGCGACAGGGTGTGGAAGCTGTCGAGAATCACCCCCAGCGCCGGGTGGTCGGCCTGGCGCACCAGGTTCCACACTTGCTGGTAGGTATTGACGTGGCGGCCCCAGGCCAAGGCTTCGTAGCCGATGCGCAGGCCGCGTTTGCCGGCGTGCTCGCCGAGCAGGCGCAGGTCATCCACCAGGATCTGTTCATCACCCAGGGCATCGGCCTGGACGTTGCTGCACACCAGCACCAGGTCGGTGCCCAGCTCTTGCATCAGGTCGAACTTGCGCTCGGCGCGGTCGATGTTCTTCTGCAGGCGGTCGCGGCGGCAACCCTCGAAATCACGAAACGGCTGAAACAGGGTGATGGCAATGCCAAGGTCGGCGCACATCTGCCGCACTTCACGCGGGCTGCCGGCGTAGTACAACAGGTCGTTCTCGAAGATCTCGACGCCGTCGAAACCGGCGGCGGCGATGGCTTCGAGCTTTTCCGGCAGGGTGCCGCTCAAGGACACGGTGGCTATCGAACGCTGCATGGAGGAGTTCCTTGTTATTGGACGGACGACGGGCCGAAACCCCACGGGGTTCCTGGCACTGTTGATTATTCGCAGGTACAGTCTGCCCGGCAATCTGTTTGTACGGAATGGTTAGTTTTGCGTTCGATTACCGCACAAAACCGATTTTGGCGAATTGATTCGCTGCCAACCCTAAGCAAACATGAACCCAGACGCAGGCACACCGACCGCCCTCTTCTGCCCCGACGGTCGCTCGGCACACCTGCGCAGACACGCCCAACGTCACAACATAATAAGTTCAATAAACCGGGTACCGACCTATGCACACCTCCATCGCCTTGCGATCCGCACCTGCTCGTTCGTCCTCCCTTTGCAGACACCGCCTGCGATCGCTCGCGCTATAACGCACGCCCTACTCCCGACAAGCGATCGCACCCCTCTGGCCGCCCTTGGCGACGCCAGCCGTGCGGCGACCTACAAGAACAACGGAGACAACGATGGCCCACTCAAGCTCTCAAGCCAAGAAAGCGACCGCCAGCGGATGGATTGGCTCGGCACTCGAATACTACGATTTCTTCATCTATGCCCAGGCTGCGGCGCTGATCTTCCCGCAGATCTTCTTCCCCAACACCGACCCGAAAATGGCCATCATCGCCTCGCTGGCTACCTATGGTGTGGGCTACCTGGCGCGCCCGGTCGGGGCCTTTGTGCTTGGCCATTGGGGTGACACCCGCGGGCGCAAGAACGTGCTGCTGCTGTGCATGTTCCTGATGGGCCTGTCGACCATGGCCGTCGGCCTGCTGCCGACCTACCACGACATCGGCCTGCTGGCCCCGGCCTTGCTAGTGGTGCTGCGCCTGGTCCAAGGCTTTGCCGTGGCCGGCGAAATCTCCGGGGCCAGTTCGATGATCATGGAACATGCCCCGTTCGGCCGGCGTGGCTACTACGCCAGCTTCACCCTGCAGGGTGTGCAGGCCGGCCAGGTGCTGGCGGCGGCGGTGTTCCTGCCACTGGCTTACTTCATGCCCAGCGAAGCCTTCAACGACTGGGGCTGGCGCATTCCGTTCCTGATGAGCGCCTTCGTGCTGGTCGCAGGCTTCATCATCCGTAAGGAAGTGCACGAAACCCCGGCGTTCGTGAAGGAAGAGAAACAGGACAAGGTTGCCAAGTCGCCGATCAGCGAAGCCTTCCGCCACAGCTGGAAGCACATGGTGCTGGTGATGTTCATGGCCCTGATGAACGTCATCCCGGTGGTCGCCACCATCTTCGGCGCGGCCTACGCGGTGCAGCCGGCCTATGGCATCGGCTTCGACAAGAGCGTGTACCTGTGGATTCCGGTGGTGGGCAACATCGTCGCGGTGCTGGTGATTCCGTTCGTGGGCAACCTGTCCGACAAGATCGGCCGCCGCCCGACCATGATCGCTGGCTGCCTGGGCTCTGGCCTGCTGGCGTTCGTCTACCTGTATGCGATCAGCATCCAGAACGTGCCGATGGCCTTCGCCGCGTCGATCGTGATGTGGGGCATGGTCTACCAGGGCTACAACGCGGTGTTCCCAAGCTTCTATCCAGAGCTGTTCCACACCCGCTATCGCGTATCGGCCATGGCCATCGCACAGAACATCGGCACCATGCTGACTGCCATGCTGCCGGCGCTGTTCGCCCTGGTGGCGCCACCGGGCTCGGACAACATTCCGCTGGTGATCGGTGGCCTGGCGTTCTTCATCACCTGCGTGTGTGCACTGGCGGCCTACATTGCGCCGGAGACCCACCGCATGGCGATGGAAGACCTGGGTAATCCAGACGCCAAGCCGATGGACAAAGATGCCTTTGAGGCCAGCCGCAAGGGTAGCTTTCAGGCTGTGAGCCACTGATAAATCGCAATGGGCCGCCTTGCGGCCCATTCGCGGGCAAGCCCGCTCCCACAGGGATATCACAGGCCTGTGGAAGCGGGCTTGCCCGCGAATGGGCTGCAAGGCAGCCTCAGCGATATCAGCCTGCAACCACTTCCTGCAGGTTCCGCCAAAGCTTCTCCAGATGCTCCCGCTCGGTCGGCAAGGCCCCCACCGAAACCCGCACCATCCACCGCCCTTCCAGCGTCGCCGGCGTCACATACGCCACCCCGGACGCATTCAACCGCTCAGCCCAAGCCTTGGTATGCGCATCCAGCGCCTCCCCTTCCACCCCCACCGGCCGATGGCGAATGCACAACGTCTGCAACTGCACCGGCGCCAGCACTTCCCACTCCGCCGCCGCTTCCACCTGTTGCGCCAGCCAGCGCGCATTCTCCAGGTCCCGCCGCAGGCGCTGCTGCAACGCCTCGACCCCTTCGCTGCGCAACATGAACCACAACTTCAACGCACGGAACCGCCGCCCCAGTGGAATCCCCCAATCCCGCAGGTTCTTCACCTCACCATCCACCGCCGATTGCAAATAACTCGGGTTGGTGCTCATCACCCGGATCAGGTGCTGTGGATCGCGCACGTAGTAAATCGAACAATCGAACGCCACACCCAGCCACTTGTGCGCATTGACTACCACCGAGTCGGCCAGCTCGATGCCATCCCACATCCAGCGGCATTCCGGCAGGATCATCGCCGAGCCGGCCATGGCCGAGTCGACATGCAGCCACAGCCCGTTGGCCTGGGCGATTTCGCCGATCGGGCGCAGCGGGTCGAGGGCGGTGGTGGTCGTGGTGCCCGTGGTGGCGACCACGGCACACGGCTGGTTGCCGGCTGCCAGGTCCTGTTCGATGGCAGCCTGCAGCGCCTCCGGGCGCATGGCGAACTGCTCGTCGGTGGCGATCAGGCGGATGTTGGCGCGACCGAAACCGGCCAGCAGTGCGGCCTTGTCCACCGAGCTGTGGGCATGGGCACTGACATAGACGATCAGCGGCTTGGCCTCGGCCTGCAGGCCGCCACGTACCAGTGCATAGTCGGTGGCGCGCTCACGGGCACTGATCAGCGCCACCAGGGTGCTGGTGGATGCGGTGTCCTGGATCACCCCGCTCCACTGGGCCGACAGGCCGAGCAGCTGGCGCAGCCAGTCAAGGGTGGTTTCCTCCAGCTCGCTCAGCGCCGGGCTGGATTGCCACGACAGGCCCAGCACACCGAGGCCGGTGCTGAGGAAGTCGCCGAGCACCGACGACAGGGTGCCGTTGGACGGGAAGTAGCCGTAGAAGTCCGGGTGCTGCCAGTGCGACAGGCCAGGCATGACCAGTCGATTGACGTCTTCAAGGATGGCTTCGAACGGCTCGCCCTGCTGTGGGGCGCCTTGTGGCAACTGGGCCTTGAGGTAGCCCGGCTCGACCTGGGCCATGACCGGGCGCTCACCGACGGATTGGCGGTAGTCGGCGATCAGGTCGATCAGCTGGTGGCCGTACTGGCGGAATTGTTCTGGGGTCACACGCGCTCTCCTGTGGCTTATCTTCTGTCTGCGCCGGCCTTTTCGCGGGTAAACCCGCTCCCACAGGATCACCACAGGTCTTCAGAGCAGTGGAACACCTGTGGGAGCGGGTTTACCCGCGAAGAGGCCGGCGCAGACCACACAATGCCCCCAGTCTAGGCGCCTGCGCCCAGGCAGATAACCCCGCTTTGCGCATACCTGCTATGGCAATTGCGCAACGGCGCCCTGCACACCGAACTGCGACTGGCGCCACAGCTCGAACACCCGGTTACGCAACCAGCGGTGCTCGGCCGAAGCCTGCAAGCGCTGATGCCACACCACCCAATAGCGCTGGGTATGCTCGACAAACCCCAACGGCCGCCACGCCAGCCCATGCAGGCGGCACAGCTGCCGGGCGATGTGCTCGGGCACGGTGGCCAGCGCCTGACTATTGCCGAGCACCTGCACGGTGGCCGAGAAGAACGGCACTTCCAGGCTGATCCGCCGCTGCAAACCCTGGGCGCGCAGGTGGCGATCGATGAAGCTGTCCTTGTCGCCACCGCCGGAAATGCGCACGTGCTTATAGGCCAGGTAATCGTCCTGCCCAAGCACCTGCAGAGCGGTCAACGGATGATCCCGGCGCATCAGGCACACTGCGCGGTCTTCACCGAGCAGGCGACCATGCAGGTTGGGCGGCGATTCGTCGAACAAGGTGGTGGCCAGGTCGATCTCGCCGCTGGCCAGCAAGGCGTACTGCCCGGCCTGCCAGGTGCGGTAGTCGATGGACACCCCCGGCGCTTCCTGCTCCAGCGCAGCCACCAGCAGCGGCAGCATGTGCTCGGCCACGTAGTCGGAGGCGGCCAGGCAAAAGCGCCGCTCGCAGCGGGCCGGGTCGAAGGTGGCGGGTTGGCGCAGAGCCTGGAGCTCTTCGAGCACCTGGCGCAGGGGCTCGACCAGCGCCTCGGCGTGTTCGCTGAGCACATAGCCGCGGCCTTGGCGTACCAGCAGCGGGTCGTCGAAGGCTTCACGCAGATGGGCCAGCTGGCGGCTCAGGGCCGATTGGCTGACGCCCAGGCGGTCGGCGGCGTGGCTGAGGTTCTTGAGCTGCAGGAGGCAGTCGAGGGTGCGCAGGTGGGCGAGGCTGAGGGAGGCGAAGGTGGGGTTCATCGGTGTTCGGCTCCGGATTGCTGGCGAGGGCTTCGCCCTCGTGTCGCGACACAAGGCCGCGTCTACAGGACAGCGCGCCACATTTGACAGCGGCGCTGCACCTGTCGGAGCGGCCTTGCGTCGCGAAAGGGCCGCAAAGCGGCCCCAGCGATTAAGCGGTCAGGCCAACGTAGACGTTCTGCACGTCATCGTTCTCGTCGATCGCTTCGAGGAACGCCTCAACCTCGGCCAGCGCTTCAGCACTCAGGCTGGCCGCGCTCACCGGGTTTTTCGGGGTGTAGCCGATCTTTGCCGAAGTGACAGTGAAGCCATGGTCCGGCAGCGCCTTCTGCACGGCATCCAGGTCGGTGGTATCGGTGATGAACAGGGTCGAACCCTCTTCTTCACCTTCCTCGAAGTCCTGGGCACCGGCTTCGATGGCGGCCATTTCCGGGTCGGCATCGCCTTCCGGAGTGGCTTCGATCAGGCCGACGTGGTTGAAGTCCCAGGTCACCGAGCCGCTGGCGCCCAGCTGGCCCTTGCGGAACAGCACGCGGATCTGGGCCACGGTGCGGTTGACGTTGTCGGTCAGGCACTCGACGATCAGTGGCACCTGGTGCGGGGCGAAGCCCTCGTAGCTGACGGCATGGTACTGCACCGCCTCGCCGTCCAGGCCTGCGCCTTTCTTGATCGCACGCTCAAGGGTCTCACGGGTCATCGACGCTTTCTTGGCCTGGACGATGGCCAGGCGCAGGCGCGGGTTCATGTCCGGATCGGCGCCGGACTTGGCCGCGATCTGAATTTCCTTGGCCAGCTTGCCCATGATCTTGCCCTTGGCGTTGGCAGCTGTTTCTCTATGTTTGGCTTTCCACTGTGCGCCCATGTCGACTCTCTTTGTTTCAGCGGCCGGTTCAGGAAGCGACCGGCCAAAAGTGGGAGCAGTTTATACGCCCTCGGGCAGTGGATCGACAAGAAATCTCATGCTTTGTCAGCCTTGCCCGCCGCCGCCGCGAAACGCGCCAGGCGCACATCCAGCCGGCGCGGCCGAACGCCACGGTCTTCGGCGTGCTCCTTGCGACGGATGGCGTTGCGCACCATCAGCGAGCCGAGG
Organism: Pseudomonas sp. URMO17WK12:I7; assembly: GCF_003269045.1. NCBI lineage: Bacteria > Pseudomonadati > Pseudomonadota > Gammaproteobacteria > Pseudomonadales > Pseudomonadaceae > Pseudomonas > Pseudomonas sp. URMO17WK12:I7. The sequence continues at coordinate 127,497 of NZ_QLTL01000004.1, forward strand.
TAGCGGATAGGCTCGGGCGGGAACAGCCCCAGCGGCCCCTTGACCAGAGGCGAACGGGTCCACGGGTTGTCCAGGCCCAGCGCCAGCGACGACAGGATCTGCCCGCCCATGTGGCACGGCCCGACCCCGCTGCCGGAATAACCGAAGCCATAGAACACATTGCCCTGCCCATCCAGCTTGCCGAAGAACGGCAACCCGGTCACCGAGCGGTCCGACGGGCCGTTCCAGCTGGCCGCGAGCGGGACCTGGGCCAACGCCGGGAAGAATTCACCGAGGCTTTCGCGCAGCAGCGGCCGGTACGGCGATGGCTGGTCGAACACAGGCAGCATGCGCCCGCCATAGGCGAAGGTGTTGCCGCCCTTGCCAAGCATCAGCCGGCCATCACTGGTGTTGTGGTAGTAGTGGACGAAAATCCGTGAGTCGAGCACGCTGACCCCGGTGTTCAAGCCGATCTCGCGCAGCAGTTCGGGGCAAGGTTCGGTGATCACCATGTCACTGGAGACAATCGCCACGCTGCGCTCGAACTGCGGGAAGGCCCGCGCCATCCAGGCATTGAGGCCGAGCACCACGCGGTCGGCGCGAATCGTACCGCCGGCGGTACGCACCTGGGCCGGGGCGCCGTGTTCCAGGCCGGTCATGGCCGTGCCTTCATAGATGCGCACCCCGCGCTGCAGGGCGACCCGGCGCAAACCGCGCACCAGCTTGCCCGGCTGCACGGTGGCGGCGGCTGGCGAGAACCAGCCCTCCAGGTGCCGCGCCGAACCAGCCAGCTGCTGGACCTGGTCCAGTGGCAGGCGCTCGAACGAATTGATCCCCTTCTGCTGCAGCGCCGCAATCACCGCATCGGTGCCACCGACCTGAGCCTGGTTGGTGGCTGTGTACAAGGTGCCGTCCAGGCGGTAGTCGCAATCGATGCCATTGGCCGCACAGAACGCACCGATGGCCCCGATGCTGCGCTCCGACTCACGCACCAGGCGCACCGCCTCAGCCACCCCGAACAGGCGTTCGAGGGTGAAGTACTTGGCCGACCACGACAATGCACACCCGCCATTGCGGCCACTGGCACCGGCGCCGCAGATGTCGGCCTCGATCAGCACCACGTCCAGCGCCGGCACCGCCTCTTTGAGCATCAGCGCGGTCCACAAGCCGGTGTAGCCCCCGCCGACGATGCACACATCGCAGCGGGCATCGCCTTCAAGGGGCGGGCACACCGCGTCCTGCTCCGATTCCAGGGCCTGTTGCAGCCAAAAGGGTCTCATTCGCTCGCTTTCCTTCAGGTACGCAGTGGCTTGATCGCCATGCTGGTATTGGGTGCCACGTCATTGGCCTGGGGCGTACCGGCCGGGCGGCTGTTCCAGTGCGGCAGCAGCACAAGGGCCGAGAACAGCGCGCAACCGGCGAACACGATGAACACCGTGACGCTGTCGAAATAGCCCGGCAGCAAGCCGCCGAGCACCGCGCCCACCGAGCCGCAGCCGTTGACGAAGCCCGCGGCGGTGGCGCCGGCCTTGGCCGTGCCGAAATCGATCGCCGCCGCGCCGCTGATCATCGAGTCCGGCCCGTACAGGGTCAGGCCCATGACAAACAGCAAGGCCACCACCATCACGATGCTACCGGTGTGCATGGCCGCCATGAACGCTGCCAGGGTCACGGTCAGCAGCACCAGGCTGATCACACAGGCCGGCATGCGCCGGGCGCCGAACAGCTTGTCCGAAGCCAGGCCGATGATGATCGGGCCGAGCAGCCCCGCCAGTTCAAAAGCGGTGGGGATGATCGCCGCGCCCACCTTGCCGACCGAAGGCATCTGCTCGAAGACGATCACCGGGCCCCACAGCAGGATGGCGTAGCGCGCAGGTTTCAACAGGAAGTAGGCCAGGCCCAGGGTCAGCACGGTGCGGTTGCGCAGGATCTCGCGCAGCGGCGCCCATACGCTGCACAGGTTGCCACCCGGAGCCATGCTCTGCGGCTCTGGTTCGACCGCCGGCAGGCCGACGTCTTCCGGCTTGTTACGCTGCAGGAAGAAGAACAGCACGGCCACACCGGCCACCACCGCAGCACTGGAGAAGAACGCGGCATGCCAGGTGCCTACCAGGGTATACGCCCACCAGCCGGCGAACGGCGAAGCGACCAGGCCGCCGAAGGCGTAGCACGAACTCCACAGCCCCAGCACTCGCCCGCGCTGCGAGGCCGGGAAGAAGCTGCCGATGTTCTTGCACAGCCCGGCCCAGCCGGTGGATTGCGCCAGGCCCTGGATCAGCATGCAGGTGGCGAAGATCGGGAAGGTCGCGTAACTGCCCATCACCACCGCGGCCACCGCCGAGATCAGCAAGCCGCCCAGCACCACCACGCGCGGGCCGAAACGGTCGGCAAGCATGCCCCAGGTGAATTGGCCCACGGCGTAGGCGGCCAGGTAGATGGCGTCGAGGTTGGCCATCGCGGCCTTGTCGAGCATGAATGTCGGGTCTTCACCGATGCCGAGCTTGGCCACCGAGAAGGCCTTGCGGGTGAAGTAGAAGGCGGCGTAAGCCAGCCAGGTGATAGCAAAAATCTGGATGCGCCAGCGTTTCATCGCGGCTAGTGACTGATTCATTGACTCTGACCTCTTGCTCAAGTGTGCCGGCAGATTGTTAAAAAACGCCTGTCTTGTTGTTGTGTTGCGCACTGCATGACGAAGGCTCGTCATCTGGTCAGATGGCACCGGTGTGCGGGCCATGGCCCGGCCGCTGCTCATGGCGGCGGCCTCGGGTTGAAACGTATGGAAACAGTTGCTGACTGATAAATAAAATCGATTTATCGTATTTCACACATAAGTTCAGCTTGTTACTGGAGTCGGCATGTCGGTTTCCCACGCTCAACTCAAGGCGTTCCATGCGGTAGCCGTGCATGGCAGCTTCACCCGCGCGGCGCAAAAACTGTTTCTGACCCAGCCGGCGGTGTCCGACCAGGTGCGCAAGCTCGAGGAGCGCTTCGGCGTGCTGCTGTTCCACCGCAACAAGCGCTCGGTGCAATTGACCGACCTGGGCGAGCGCCTGCTGGGTATCAGCCAGCGCCTGTTCGCCTGCGAGGCCGAGGCCCATGACCTGCTGCAGGATTCACGTGCCCTGCACACCGGCAGCCTGGTACTGGCGGTGGATGCGCCGGTGCACGTGCTGCCGCAGATCGCCCGCTTCTGCCAACGCTACCCGGGCATCCAGGTCAAGGTCGAAACGGGCAACACCGATGAGTCGCTTTCACGGCTGTTCAGCTACCAGGCCGACCTGGCGTTGCTCGGGCGCGATGTCGATGACGAACGGCTGTACTGCGTGCCGCTGCGCCGCGACCCGATGGTGGCGTTCGTCTCGCACAACCACCCGTGGGCCAGCCGCGGCTCGATCAACCTGGCGGACCTGGACGACACGCCACTGGTGCTGCGCGAGCCGGGGTCGGTGACGCGGCAGACGCTGGAAGAAGAGATGCAGCGCGCAGGCTTGCGCATTCGCCCGGCGATCCAGGTGGAAGGGCGCGAGGCAGCGCGCGAGGCCGTGGTGGTGGGGATTGGCGTGGGGGTGGTGTCGGCAGCCGAGTTTGGCGCAGATGCACGGGTGTGTGCATTGCCGATTGTCGATTGCCAGCGGCATCTGACCGAGACCTTGGTGTGCCTGAGTGAACAGCGTTCACGGCGGGTGGTGGCGACCTTCCTGCAGATGGTTCAGGAAGGGTTGTAGGGCTGTACCGGCCCTTTCGCGGCTAAAGCCGCTCCCACAGGTACCGCACTGGTTTCACAACCTATGCAGTACCTGTGGGAGCGGCTTGAGCCGCGAAGAGGCCGGCACAGGCAACCCAACTATGCTGGGAATACCTCAATTGCAGCCTTTTCCACCATGCTCTACCGAATAGCCGCCGACGCCCTGGTCCTGCTGCACCTGGCTTTCATCCTGCTGGTCCTGTTCGGCGGCCTGCTGGTGCTCAGGTGGCGCCCCGCCCTGTTCCTGCACCTCCCTGCCCTGGCCTGGGGCCTGGCGGTGGAAGGCCTGCACCTGGGATGCCCGCTCACCGACTGGGAAAACCGCCTGCGCCTGGCGGCCGGCGACGCAGGCTACCACGGCGGCTTCGTCGATCATTACATCTGGCCGCTGATCTACCCCGCCGGCCTGACGCCGCAGATCCAGCTGCTGCTGGGCGGCGGCGTGCTGCTGCTCAACCTGGCCATCTACGGCTACGTGATCCGGCATTGGCGCCGACCTTAACGGGTCGCGACCACGAACAGCCGCGGGAACGGCAGCAACACGTTGCCGTCGGTGGCTGCCGGGTAGTCATGCTGCATGGCCTGCAGGTACATCTGCAGGAAGTCCGCCTGCTCGTCTTCATCCAGCTTCGCCAGATAGGGCCGCAGCGCCGACCCCTTGAACCACTCCACCACCGCCTCGGCGCCACCGGCCAGCGGGTGGTGATAGGTGGTGCGCCACACATCCACCCGCGTGCACTGCGGGCTGAGCAAGTCGTAGTAGAACCCCGCGTTATGCCGGGGCGGCAAGCTGAAATCGGCGAACTTGTCGGCCCAGCGGCCTCGGCCGGCGATCTCGCGAAGCTGGCGGTGCGCAGGCTCGTCGAGGTTGTCCGGGGTCTGCACCGCGAGGCTGCCGCCTTCGCTCAGCTGGCGCACCAGGTGCGGGTACAGCGAGCCGTGGTCGGGCACCCATTGCAACGAGGCGTTGGCCAGAATCAGGTCCTGGGGTTCGGGGGCGGACCAGGCGCTGATGTCGGCGATTTCGCAGCGCACCCGCGGGATGTGCAGGCGCTTGCGCTCGCGGGCCTTGTCGATCATGTCCTTGTCGCTGTCCAGCGCTGTCACCTGGGCATCCGGGCAACGCTGCAGCAGCACTTCGGTGGAGTTGCCCGGGCCGCAACCCAGGTCGGTGGCATGGCGCACCGGGCGGGGCGGCACGGCGGCCAGCAAGTCGCGCACGGCGCGGGTGCGTTCATCTTCAAACAGGGAATACTGGGTGGCGGACCAGGCCATGGAAGGCTCCTTTTGGCGGGCAATGGTGTGAGCATAAGCCATGTACCGCCGCCCATGAACCTGAACTGTCAGCCTATGCTTCAGGTCAGTTCCTGCATGCGCATGCCGATGAAGATATCCCTGGCCCTCGCCATCCTGGCCCTGATCGCCGCCGCCGCCCTGCTTGGTTCCCCCTGGATGAACCAGCCATTCCACATGCCCGCGGAAAAACCCCAGGCCCAACAACGCGAAACGGCCGGGTCCCCAAGGGAGCCGGCCGTTTCAAACAGCAAGTGACGCTTAGTGCTGCTGCTTGCCAGAGCGGATCTGGTGGATCACACCCATCGCCACCACGAGGGCCGCAGCGATGCCGGTGGAGATCACCAGGATCTGGTAGTCAGGCATGAAGGCCATGGTCACCAGCGCGGCGATGATGAAGCCGATCACCAGGTAGGTCAGCCATGGGAACAGCCACATCTGCAGGCGCACTTCCTTGCCTTCGGCAATCAGCTTGCGGCGCATGCGCAGCTGCGAGAAGGCGATCACCAGGTACACCAGCAGGGCGATCATGCCGGTGGTGTTCATCAGGGTTTCCAGCACGTCTTTCGGGCGCAGGGTTTCGCTGAAGTTGATCAGCGCGCAAACCACGGCCACGGCGCAGGAGCCGATGATCGCAAATACCGGTACACCGGTGCCGGCGCGGGTGATCTTGAAGAACGACGGCGCGTCGCCACGCTGGGCCAGGGAGAACAGCATGCGCGAAGCGGTGTAGTGGCCAGAGATCAGGCAGCTGCTCACCGAAGTCAGCACCACGAAGTTCATCAGCAGCTCGGCGTGCGGCACGCCCAGCAGCTCCAGGGTACGGCGGTAGGCACCATAGCCGGAAACACCCAGCTGCGGGTCGTTCCACGGTACCAGGCAGACGATCAGGAAGATCGAACCGACGTAGAACAGGCACACACGCCATACCACCGAGTTGGTGGCCTTGACGATCTGGGTGGCCGGGTCCTTGGCTTCGGAAGCAGCGATGGTAACGATTTCGGCGCCGAGGAAGGCAAACATCACACCCAGCAGCGCACCGATGACCGTGGTGATGCCGTTGGGCATGAAGCCTTCGGCGGTCAGGTGGCTCATGCCACGCACTTCACCGAACTGCCAGATGTTCATCACGGCAGCGCCGCACACGATCAGGAAGCAGATGATCGCAATCACCTTGATCAGCGCGAACCAGAATTCGAACTCACCGTAGTGCTTGACGTTGAAGAAGTTGACGGTGATCAGCAGCAGGGTCGTGGCCAGCACGAACACGTTGACGCTCACGTCGGGGAAGAAGCCATGCAGGATCTTGCCCGCCACATAGGCTTCCCAGGCCATCAGGATGACCCAGTACCACCAGTACAGCCAGCCGATGGTGAAACCGGCCCAGCGGCCGATCGCGCGGTCGGCGTAGGTGGAGAACGAGCCGGTGTCGGGCGAGGAAGTCGCCATTTCACCCAGCATGCGCATGATCAGGACCACCAGGATGCCGCCGGCGAGGTACGCCAGGACTGCGGCCGGGCCGGCGCTGTGGATCACGCTGCCGGAACCGACGAACAAGGCGCCGCCGATCACCCCGGCGATCGACATCATCGTCAGGTGGCGCGACTTGAGCGAGGCACTGAGCTTGCTCTCGTGCCCGCTTTTCGCGGTGGTGGTTGTGGATGTTGCGTCCATCAGTTGTGTACCCCGTGCTTCTTTTTATCCAAGGAAAACTGTGAAACCCCGATGGCTCTCGGTTTCACCTGTACATCAGTGCTAATGCGGGCAGGATGGTGTGCGCAAAACACACGCAGGCCTTCCGTGGCGGCCTGCTGACGCGCCCCAGGTTGGCACCTGAGGCGAACTGAACATGCTTTATGTGGCGATATCTGACACCTAATGTAAAAATGTCCGACGTATAGAGCCATGCACAGTGGCATGAATCTCGCACTGCACTGTACAGGCCGCCGATGCAATACACCCCGCTGGCGCTTGGCGCTCAGCACCTTTGAAGGCCCCGAATGTTCGAACTACATCCAGACTCCTCCACGCCGTTGGTCAACCAGATCATCGACGGCCTGCGCGAGCTGATCGACAACCAGACCCTCAAGCCAGGCGCCAAGGTCCCGTCGATCCGCGCCTTCGCGGCGACCTATTCGGTGAGCACCTTCACCGTGGTCGAGGCGTACGACCGCCTGGTGGCTCAGGGGCTGTTGGTGAGCAAGGGGAATGCGGGGTTCTTCGTCAACCGTGCGGTGGCCGAATTGCTGGACACTCATACCGCCGAGGCCGACGCCAGTCGACCATCGTTCAACTCCGAATGGTACCTGCAGCAGATCTTCGAGACCCGCCAGCTGCCGTTCAAGCCGGGCTGCGGCTGGCTGCCCAACGACTGGATGTACGAAGAAGGCCTGCGCCGCGGCCTGCGCCAGGTTGCTGGCAGCCCGCTGGAACTGTCTGGCTACGGCGACCCGATGGGCCTGCCGGAACTGCGTGCGCTGACCGCGCAGAACCTGCAGCAGGAGCTGTCGATCGTCTGCAATCCGGCACAGCTCATGCTTACCCACGGCGCCAGCCAGGCGCTGGACCTTGCCGTACGTACCTTGGTACGCCCCGGTGATGTTGTACTGGTGGACGACCCCGGCTACCCGAACCTGATGAGCATCCTGCGCACCCAGGGCGCAACGCTGATCGGCGTGCCACGCACCCCGAATGGCTATGACCTCAACCACCTTGAGCAACTGCTGGCGCACCACCGCCCTACCGCGTTTTTCACCCAGCCACACCTGCACAGCCCGACCTGCTCACGCACGCCGCTGCCGCAGCTGCACCGCCTGTTGCAGCTGGCCAGCCAGCACGGTTTGCGCCTGGTGGAAAACAACCTGTACGCCGATATGGTCGCCGAGCCGCAGCCGTGCCTGGCCAGCCTCGACCACCTGCAGCAAGTGGTATACGTGGGCAGCTATTCGAAGAGCATCTCGCCCAACGTGCGGGTCGGCTACTTGCTGGCCAACCCGGAGCTTTCGCAGAAGCTACTGCACCTGAAGATGCGCTCGGGGCTTACCACTTCGCAGGTGATGGAACGGGTGGTGTATGCCGCGATCATCGACGGGCGCTGGCGCAAGCACCTCAAGCGCCTGCGCCAGCGCTTGGCCGAGGCACATCAGGAAGTTGGGCGGCACCTGCATCGATTGGGCTTTGAACTGTTCATCGAATCGGATGAAGGGATGTATATCTGGACCCGTCACCCGGCGATTCCGGACAGCGCGGCGTTACTGGACGATGCGCTGGAGAAAGGCATCATGCTCGGGCCTGGGCAGTTGTTCATGGTCGATGCCAAGCCGACCGGGTGGATGCGGTTCAATGTGGCGTTCAGTACGGACCCGGCGATGTGGGAGTTGTTGGAGAAGGTGTTGGTCAAGCATGTGCGGCGGGGTGGGATCTAAAGGCAGTGGTGCGGCGTGGTGTTCGCCTGGGTATTTTCAGCGCCTGTGAGATCGAGCGGCGCGCGGGCGGCGCTCGATCTCACACAGGAATGGACTGCCCCCAAGAAGGAGGCCGACACTGGCGACCTTACTCTTGGGGGACCACCACCGGCTCGCCAATCGCATAAAAATGCCCACCCGCCACATAGTGCAGGCTACGCCACTGCGGGTCGGCACTCTCATAAGCCCAATGCCCATCGCGGAACACCCGGTCATCCGCCCAGGCCGCCACCACTTCGCCAATGAACAGGTCATAGGTGCTCTGGTTATGCGGCTCGTCGATCACCCGGCACATCAGCCAGGCCGAGCAGCCCTCGACCAGCGGCGCCGAATACCCCTCCACCCGCGCCAGCCCCACACCGATGCTGGCCAGCTTGTCGGGCTGGTCGAACAGGCTGCGGGTTCCCACCTGATGGGTCAGTTGCGCCTGGGCGGCGGTCGGTACCTGGATCACGAACCAGCCGCTGCCCTCGACCAGCTGCCGGGTACGGGCGATCTTGTCCAGCACCACAGTGACCTTGGGCGGGTCGAAGTCCAGCGCGCAGGCCCAGGCAGCGGCCATGACGTTGTCCACACCTTCGTGGCTGGCCGACACCAGCACGGTCGGCCCATGGTTGAGCAGGCGGTAAGCCTTTTGCAGGTCGACGGCTTGGAAGTGGCTGTTCATCGGTGTCCTCGCTCAGCACAGAAATCAGTCGAAGAATTGTGCCGCATCAAGGCAGCGCAAGCACCCTCCTCGCAGCATCAGCAAATTCCTACAGCCTGTTCTGAAGCGTCCTACTTGTCGCCGTGGATCGGTGAAAACAAGATCGAACCTGCGACCCAGAGGAGGCTGCGCATGCACCCAGAAACCCGCACCACCGTCGAACTGCGCAGTGCCCTGCGCGAACTGCTGGCCCACAACGTCAGCAACCCGGATGACGACCCGCACCTCTCCGGTGTGCTGTTTTTCTGTGCCACCGACGAGCGCACCCGGCAACTGGTCGAGCACATCGAACTGCTGGCCAGCGAACTCTTCTTCAACCCGCGCGGGCAAGCCATCAGCCACCGGATGCGCGCCATCGGCGTCAAAGGCGTGTGCATCAAGCAGAAGCGCAAGGCCTCTGCGGATGAAACGGTCATCCGCATTGACCTCAACGGCAAGGGCTACATCACGGTGAGCACCGTTCGGCTCTGATCCGCTATCCTCAGCACTCTCGTGCTTCGGACAGTGATCATGGAACTGCATATCCGCCTGGACGGCCGCAAAGGCCTGGCCGACCAGCTCTATCAGCAGCTACGCGCCGGCATCGACAGCGGCCACCTGGCCGCCGGCACGCAACTGCCGCCGACCCGGCTGCTGGCCGAGCAACTGGGCGTGTCGCGCAAGACCGTGGCCGAAGCCTATTCGCGGCTGACCTACGACAACCTGCTCAGCGGCGTGGTCGGCCGCGGCACCTTCATCACCCCGCGCCAACCGCTGCGCAGCGATGAATCCCAAACCGTGCCCCTGGCCGCTGCCGCCTCATTGCAGCGCTGGCAGCAACGCGCCACGGTGCTCGCCCGGCGCACCCAAGAGGCCCCTTCGCGCTACGACTTTGTCGGCGGCGCCTCAACCAAGGCTCAGTTCCCCTTCGACCAGTGGCGCAGCTGCCTGAACTACGCCCTGCGCCGCAGCCAGCGCCACCCGGAGCGCCAGTTTGCCGCCCAGGGCCTGCCTGAGCTGCGCGAAGCCATTGCCCACCATATCGCCTACGCCCGCGGCGTCCATTGCAGTGCCGCGCACGTGCTGGTGTGCAACGGCGCCCAGCAGGCCTTGGACCTGATCGCCCGGGTGCTGGTCGAACCCGGCTGCCAGGTGGCCATGGAAGACCCCGGCTACCCGCCGGCGCGCCAGCTGTTCCTGGCCCTGGGGGCAAAGCTGCAGTCCGTGCCGGTGGACGATGAAGGGATGTGCGTTTCTCAGATCGCCGATGGCACCCGGCTAATCTACGTCACGCCTTCGCACCAGTTTCCGCTCGGCATGCCGCTGAGCGAAGCCCGCCGCCATGCTCTGCTGGCACGGGCCGCCGAGCTCGGCGCGTTGATCATCGAGGACGACTACGACTGCGAGTTCCGCTACCAGGGCCCGGCCGCCGACGCCCTGCAGCGCCTCGACCGGCAAGGCCTGGTGGCGTATGTCGGGACCTTCTCCAAGACCTTGCTGCCGGAACTGCGCCTGGGTTACGCGGTGCTGCCGCCGGCGGTGCTCAGCGCCGCCTGCGTGGCCAAGCACCTGAGCGACTGGCACAGCCCGACCTTGCTGCAGTGGGCGCTGGCGCGGTTCATTGGCGAGGGCCACCTGAACAAGCACATCCGCCGCTGCCACGACATCTACAGCGCCCGCCGCGCGCGCATTCTGGCACGGCTGGACGACGACCTGGCGCCCTGGTTCAGCACCGTGCCGGCCAGTGCCGGGTTCCACCTGAGCGCGCTGGCGCGGCCGGGGGTGGACGTCGAGATGCTGGCCAACCTCGCCCGCAAGGTGGAAGTGGGGCTGTATTCACTGGCGCCGTTCTTCAGCGAAGCGCCAGTACGCCCAGGACTGCTGCTGGGCTTCGGCGCCATCGAGCTGCTGGATATCGACCCGGCACTGGACCGGGTCCGCGATACCTTGCAGCGCCTCAGTTGACCCACACCGCGTGGCCACCCTGCCTTGGCCGGGCGATGGCCGCCGCATAGCCGCGCGGGGCGAAACAGGCGGTCACCAGCAGCATCGCCAGCACGGTGACGCTCAGCAACGTCCACGATGCCTGGAAATCGCCGCTGACATCGCGCAGCCAACCGGTGATGTACGGGATGATGCCGGTGATGATGAAGCCGATGCCCTGCACGAATGCCGCCAGGCTGCCGGCTTCAGCGGGCGTCTTGAGGTGCTCCAGGGTCAAGGTCAGGCTCAGGCTGAAGCAAGCGCCCAGGCCAAAGCCGATCATCGCTACCCACAGGCCCATGGCCAGGGTCGGCGCCAGCAACAAACCAAGGAAGCCCACCAGCTGGATCGACAGCGCCAGCCACAAGCCTGGGCGACGGTCGGCAAACCCGCGCAGCAACAGCGGCAGGCCCAGCGCGCCGCAGACCTGAAAGATGGTCATCAGGCCCACCAGGTCGCCACCGCCTTGCGCCGTGCCACCGTGCTCCAGGTGATAAGCGGGCAGCCACGCGACCATGCTGGTATAGCCACCATTGATCAAGCCGAAGTACAGCGCCAGCAACCAGGCCCGGCGCGTGCCAAACCAGTGCCCGCCGGTGGCGCCGGCCAGCTTCGGTGCGTTTTGCCCAGGACGCAGCGCGGCCCAGGCCAGCACTGCCAGCACTGCCGGGATCGCCCACACGCCAAGCCCGGCCTGCCAATGGCCGAAGTGCCCGCTGATAGACGGGCCGAGCACCGCTGCCAGGCCACCACCACTCATCAGCGCCGCCGAGTACAGGCCCATGGTCCCGGCCAGGCGGCTGGGGAACCAGCGATTGACCAGGCCTGGCATCATGCCCTGCACCACTGCCACACCAAGGCCGGCCAGCACTGCGCTGGCGATCAGCGCCCAGGCGCTGTCCAGTTGCAGCCGCCACAGGCAGGCCAGGGCAATGGCGCTCAGGCCGCCGAGCATGCCGCCGTGTTCGCTGATCCAGCGCCGCAGCCAGGGTTGCAGTAACGGCACCAGGCCCATGCACAGCACTGGCAGGGCCGTCAGCAGCGCCGCCTGCTGGTAACCCAGCCCGGTGCTGGCGCGCATTGGTTCGAGCAACGGGCCGATACTGGTCAGGATCGGCCTCAGGTTCAATGCCAGCAAGATCACCAGCAACAGGTTCAACGCCCCTCTCATCACGAATCGATACTCCCAAGCAAGACCCGGTCATTATCCTGTCCAGGCAGTCAGGGTAGAAATGAAGAGATTGGATGCAGGTCAGTGGCCACCTTAATGGGCCGATTGGCCTCCCGGCAAAGTGCGCGATTGGCTATCGGGGCGGTGGACGGCGGGGGTTAAGGTAACGCCATGTCCACAACGCATCCCCTGGAGTACACCATGCACAACCGTATCGAATGGGCCAAACACTCGCCGGAAGCCTACAAAGCCATGGTCGGCCTGGAACAGGCGCTGGCCAAGAGCGGCCTGGAGAATTCACTGCTGGAGCTGGTGCGCCTGCGGGCCTCGCAGATCAACGGCTGCGCCTATTGCGTGAACATGCATGCCAATGATGCGCGCAAGGCTGGCGAGACCGAGGCGCGCCTGCAGACCCTGTGCGTCTGGCAGGAAACGAACTACTTCACCCCACGTGAACGTGCCGCGCTGGCCTGGGTGGAGTGCCTGACCCGGCTACCCGAGCGTGGCGCCCCGCAGCCGGAATACGAAGCACTGCAGCAGCACTTCGAGCCGGCCGAAGTGGCCAACCTGACCTTGGCCATCGCCACCATCAACGCCTGGAACCGCTTTGGCGTGGGGTTTGCCATGGTCCCGGCCTGATCGAGTGAATGGGTGGGATTGAAGGTTTTCAGCGCCTGTGAGATCGAGCGCCGCCCGCGCGGCGCATCGCGGATGAATCCGCTCCTACATCTGTTTCGGGCCAATCAAACCTGTGAGGTCACCGCTGCCCGCCTTGTTTGTAGGGCTTACGTCATGCGAAAAGGCTGGCAACCATGGCCTAACAGGTTTGGCACGTTGCAACAAATGTAGGAGCGGATTCATCCGCGATGCGCCGCGTGGGCGGCGCGCGATCTCACAGGCGCTGCAAACGCAGAACTGATCACACCACAGCCCGTCGCCGTCTGCCGAGGCAGGCATACCCCATTCCCAACACACCCATCAACAACCCCCCCAGCAGCCCCACCAGCTCGCGGCTGTAGCGCGCCACCAGCGCCGGGAACCCGACGAACTCGCGGTAGACCCGCACATCCGCCTCGCCCCCCGCAAAACTCACACCAATACCCCCCTGGCGAATCTGCGAATAGTCGGCATCGAAGTAAACCCAGACCCTGCACTCCCCGCCCTGCTCGATAGCCGGTATCACCACCTGCGCGGTCGACGCCTCGTAAAGGGTGTCGTTACCCGCCGTATCGCGCACCTGCACCAGGCCCTTGGCTGGCAGGCGGATCTTCACCTCACGCACGTCGCTGTCGCCACGGTTGTGCAGGTCGATGAGCAAGCCCGTGCGGTGATCGACCAGCCCGGCTTCGAAGGGTTTGGCGAACAGTTGCACATAAGGCGCCTGGGCCAGTTCGATCAGCTTGTCGACCTGGTACTGGTTCAACGCGCCGCCGCTGATGCTGTTGATGCGCGGCTGCAACTGCGCGTACTTGAGCTGCTCGTTGGCCTTGCCGATGCGCTCGCTGAACTGGCTGGGATAGGTGAGGTAGGCGTAAGTCAGGGTCGCCTCAAGCCGTGGCGTGGCCTTGAGCAGCACATAAGCCACCAGCAAGACCATCAGGCCAAGCAGCATGGCAACCAGCAGTTTGCCGACTTTGTCCCAACTCAACGGTGCGGTTCCTTCTGTTTTTTCGGCACGCAAGATCGATGCGACGCAGAGTGACAAGTTCAGCGCCGCCAGACAAGGGCTCAACGGCTCAATAAAGCCGGCAGCGACGCCATCAGCATGGCCACCCCGGAGGCCGTCAGCAAACTCAGTACCACCCGGCGAAACGCCAGTTCGCTGATCCCCAGGTACACCCGCGTACCCAGTATCGCTGGCAACGCCATGGCCAGCAGCACCACGCCGAACGCAGGCAGCATGTCGCGGGTCACCACCCCGGTACCGAGGTAGGTGAGCATGGTCACCAGCAGCATCGACAGGTTGAAGTTCTGGATCACCGCGCGCTGGGTATCGCGCTCGAAGCCGCGCAAGGTACACCACAGTGTAGGCACTGTGCCGGTAAAGCCACCGATCCCGCCCAAGGCGCCGCCCACCAGGCCCACCGCACCATCGGCCAGGCGGTTGCCCGGCAGCCGTGGCAGGCGCGGCGCCAGCAGCATCAGCGGGCACCACAGCACCAGCAGTGTGCCGAACACGGCCTTGAACCAGAGCATGTCCAGGTACGGCAGCACCCACACACCTAGCGGAATGCCAGCCAGCCCGCCAAGCACGAACGGCCACAACAGCGCCCAGCTGAAGCCGCGGCGCACGCTGAACACAGCGATGAGCTGGCCGGTGAGGCTGCCGAATACGGTCAGCGATGCTGCCAGCCGCGGTTCCAGGCCCCAGGCCCAGAACGACATGGCCACCATGCCGAAGGCAAAGCCGGAAAGGCCCTGGACGAAACCGGCGACGATGGCGCCGAGGGCGATGAGGTAGAAGGCATCCATAGAGCAATGCAGGCCTGGCGTGATCGGCGTTCTACCTTGCCAGAGCGGCGGGCGAATGTCTGCCATGGCGTCGCCAACTGTGAACGCTCGTCACACCCGCTATGCCGCTGCACTGCCTAATCCTGCGCCCTATTGGCGCATAAGGTAGCAGCCAAGGCCATCTTGCCGATGGCCCATGAAAACAACAAGCGTGCAACCGAGGGGCGAGCCGATGCGTGGCGAACAACAGATACAGAACGACAAGCTGGGGAATGGCCTGAAAGGCCGGCAGGTGACGATGATCTCGATTGGCGGGGTCATCGGTGCCGGGCTGTTCGTGGGTTCGAGCAACGCCATCGCTGCGGCCGGGCCCGCCGTGCTGGTGGCTTACGTGATCGCGGCAGCGATCGTGGTGCTGGTGATGCAGATGCTCGGCGAGATGGCCACGGCGCGGCCGGATACCGGCTCGTTCTCATCCTACGCCGACCAGGCCATCGGCCGCTGGGCCGGTTTCTCGATCGGCTGGCTGTACTGGTGGTTTTATGTGCTGGTAATTGCCATCGAAGCCATCGTCGCCGGCAACATTCTGGGCGACTGGCTGGGCTTGCCGCACGCCTTCACCGCCTTTGCCATCAGCCTGGTGCTGATCGGCTGCAACAGCCTCAGTGTCGGCTCGTTCGGCACGCTGGAATACTGGCTGTCTTTGTTCAAGGTGGTGTCGATCGTCACCTTCATCGTGCTCGGCGTACTGGCGATCTTCGGCCTGCTGCCTGGCTCATCGACCAGCGGCATCAGCAACCTGTGGGCCAACGGCGGCTTCGCGCCCAAGGGTAACGTGGCCATTGTCGCTGCGCTGCTGACCGCCATGTTCAGCTTTCAGGGCAGTGAGGTGGTGACCATCGCCGCTGCCGAATCCCGTGACCCGAAAGCCAACATCAAGAAGGCCATCCGCGCGGTGGTGTGGCGCCTGGGCCTGTTCTACCTCGGCTCGATGTTCGTCGTGGTGTGCCTGGTCCCGTGGAATGCACCCGGCCTGGCGCAGGGTTCGTACCAGGCCGTGCTCAATGCCATGAACATCCCCTGGGCGCCGGGGATCATGAGCATCGTGGTGCTGGTAGCCGTGACCAGTTGCCTGAACTCGGCGATCTACACCGCTTCGCGCATGGCTTACTCACTGGCCCGGCGCGGCGACGCACCCAAAGCGGTATCGCACACCACCGCGCAGGGCGTGCCCCTGCTGGCCGTCGCCCTTACCGCCGGTGCCGCGCTGGCGGCCTTGGCGGCCAACTACCTGCTGCCCGCCGAAGTGTTCCAGTTTCTGCTGGCCACCAGCGGCGCACTGGCCCTGCTGATGTATCTGGTAATCGCCGTCACCCAGTTGTGCATGCGCCGCAAGCTGGTGGCGCTGGGCAAGCGGCTGGAGGTGCGCATGTGGCTGTTCCCCTGGCTGACCCTGCTGACCATCGCCTTCATCGTCGGAGTGTTTGCGGTCATGGCGGCCTTCCCGGGGCAACGGGCAGAGCTGCTGTCCACCCTCGGCCTGACCGGTGCATTGGTGGCCATCGGTGCCTATCTGCAAAAACGCCAACCGGCACTCTCGGCCCAGCGTGCCTCGCTGCGCCTGGACGAAGCAGCCAACGCCTGAACTGTGACACGGCTTCACAGCGGGTGTGCCGGCGAGGGCCTTTTTCGGCCTGCGGCACACCCCTAACCTGACGACAACGCGGGGCAGACCGCCCCGTTCATCCCAAGATAACCCTGTGTGGAAAACCTCATGACCGTAGCCCGCAAACCCGACGAACTGGCCATTCCCTATCAACTGCCGCAAGTCCCCTTCATGTCGCCCGACATGGTCCACCCCGGCGTGCTGGGCAAGTGGCTCGAAGATGACGCGCTGTGGGTGCCGGTAACCGCCTCGGTGTCGTTCAAGCCCCTGCTGCTGAACGTTTCTGGCGGCTATTACATCAACCTGTTGCGGGTGCGCCAGAGCGGCGTGCTGTCGCGCCACCGCCACACCGGAGGCGTGCATGCCCTGGTGCTCAAGGGCCGCTGGTTCTACCTGGAGCACGACTGGGTCGCCGAGGAAGGTTCGTTCGCCTACGAGCCACCGGGCGAGACGCACACCTTGTTCGTACCGGAAGATGTAGAAGAAATGATCACCTGGTTCCATGTGCAGGGCGGCTACACCTACGTCGACCCACAAGGCGTGGCGGTGGGTTACGAGGACGTGTTCACCAAGCTGGAAAGCGCCCGCGCGCACTACAAGGCACTGGGCCTGCCGGACGACTACATCGAACAGTTCATTCGCTGAGTGCAGGTTGCCAGCACCCGGCAGCGCTGCCAGTCTTCTGCTCAATCACCGGAGGCGGAACATGGACAACTACTCGCAACTGCTGGCGTTTCTCTGGGCCACCGAGCACGGCAACTTCTCTGCCGCTGCGCGGGCCTGCGGGATGACGCCCTCGGCCATCAGCAAGCTGATTTCACGGCTTGAGGATCGCCTGCAGGTGCGCCTGTTCCAGCGTGGCACCCGCAGCCTGACGCTGACCGAGGAAGGCAGCGCCTACCTGGTCAGCGCACGGGCGGTGGTCAATGCCATGGCCGAGGCCGATTCGCTGGCCGAGGCCTTCCCGACCCGGGTCAGCGGGACCTTGCGCGTGCACACCATGACCACCTTCGCCAAGCACCAGATCATCCCCTGGCTGCCAGAGTTCCTGGCCGCCTACCCAGGGCTGACCGTGGATATTCAGGTTGGCGCGCAGTTCTCCGACCAGTTCGACCAAGGCCTGGATGTGGCGATACACAGCGGCGTGCTGCCCGACTCGACGCGCATCGCCCGCAAGATCGGCCAGAGCCGCTGGATCCTCTGCGCTGCTCCCCAATACCTGGCCCGCCACGGCACGCCGGCGCAACCCGGCGAACTGCTGGCGCACACCTGCTTTTCCTTCGGTTTCAGCAGCGTTTGGAACACCTGGAGCTTCGTTGTCGATGGCCAGACCGTGACGGTGCCGGTGGTGCCCAAGGCCACCTTCGCCCAGGGCGACCTGCTGCGCGACCTGGCCCTGGACGGTGCCGGCATCGTGCGCCTGGCGGAATTCCACATTGGCCAGGACATTCAGGAAGGCCGCCTGGTGCCGTTGCTCGAAGCGTACAGCAGCGACAGCGTCGAGCCGATCTACCTGATCTACACCAATCGCAAGCACCTCAGCCCGCGTATTCGCGTGTTCCGCGACTTCCTCGAACGCAAGCTCGCGCAGAGCCCGTGGCATACCCGCTGAGCCCCAAGCACCCGACCCGAACACAGAGGTACCCCATGCACAATCTCGTAGGCGATGTTTCCAGCGCCGCCCGCATCCTGCCTGACCTCGACGGCCAGGCCCTGTTCATCCGCAACGGCAAAGGCCCCTACCTGTACGACGACCAGGGCCGCCGCTACATCGACACGGCGCTCGGCTTCGGCGCCGTGCTGCTCGGCCACGCCAACGACACGGTCAACGGCCAGGTGGCCGCAGCCCTCGCCGACTCCGCTTCGCCGTCGTGGGCCCATGTGCGTGAACACGCCGCCGCCACCGCCCTGGCCGCGCACACCGGCGCGCTGAGCAAGGTGATCTTCACCAACTCCGGCAGCGAGGCGGTGCACCTGGCCTGCCGGGCTGCCCGGGCCTTCACCGGGCGTGGGCGCATCGCCAAGATGGCGGCCGGCTTCGATGGCTGGTTCGACGACGTCAGCTTCGGCAATGTCGGCTCCGCCGAGGCGGCTTTCGCCGATGGCCAACGCCCTGCCACTGGCCGCACCACGCTGCTGCGTTTCAATGACTTCGATGACGTCGAGCGGCTGTTCGCCGAAGACCAGGACATCGCCGCCGTCATCCTCGAACCGATGCTGGCCAATGCCGGTTGCCTGATGCCGGCCCCCGGTTACCTGCAACACGTGCAGCAGGTTGCGCGCCGCCATGGCGCGCTGGTGATCGCCGATGAGGTGCTGATGGGCTTTCGCCTGCACGCCGGGCTGGCCAGCCAACTGGCCGGGCTCGACCCGGACATTGCCAGCGTCGGCAAGGCCATCGGCAATGGCGTGCCGGTGTCAGCCATCGTCGGCAAACCGGAGGTCCTGGCCGCTTTCGAACTAGGCAAGGTATTGCGCGGCGGTACCTTCAGCGGCAACCCGCTGGCCTGCGCGGCGGTGATGAGCACCCTGGGCCAGCTTGACCAGCTCGATTACCCCGGCCTGATCGCCCGCGGCCAGCAGTTGCGCCAGGCGGTGGAGGCGATCTTCGAAGCGCAGGGCATCGTGGTAAGCACCAGCGGCTATGGCAATGTCTTCAGCCTGTGGCCTTCACGCCAGGCACCGACCACCTATGAGCAGGCAGTGGCCGTGGGCAGCGCGGCGTTCAGCAAGGCCCTGCACCTTGCGCTGCGCGAAGCCGGGGTGCTGGTGATGCCGTCGCAATATGGCCGCCTGTACCTGTCGTTCGAGCACGACGAAGCGGTGGTGGAGGCGATGACAGTGGCCTTCGAGCGCGCCGCGGTCAAACTCGCAGCGCAGTTCGCCAGCCGCTGACACCCGCTTGACCGGAGGGAGCCAGGTGATCGACGATCAGCGCTCCCTCAATCAAGGATGGCGGCATGTTACGGATATTGGGCAGGGCCTCTTCGATCAACGTGCGCAAGGTGCTGTGGGCTTGCGCCGAATTCAACATCGCCTTCGAGCGCGAGGAATGGGGCAGCGGCTTCCAGCCCACCGACGCGCCCGAATTCCTCGCACTCAACCCCAACGCCATGGTCCCGGTGATCCAGGACGGGGACTTCACGCTGTGGGAATCCAACAGCATCATCCGCTACCTGGCGAACCGTTATGGCGATCCGGCCTGCTACCCGCCCGAAGCGCAGGCACGGGCGCGCATCGACCAGTGGATCGACTGGCAGGCGTCGGACCTCAACCGGGCATGGAGCTACCCATTCATGGCACTGGTGCGCCACTCGCCCGCGCATCAGGATGCCCAGGCGCTGGCTGCCGGTTGCGCACAGTGGGCCCACTTCATGGGCATCCTCGACCGGCAACTGGCAGCGACCGGGGCCTTCGTCGCCGGCGACTGCTTCACCCTGGCGGACATCCCCATCGGCCTGTCGGTGCAGCGCTGGTATGCAACACCGATAGAGCACCCCCGGCTGCCCGCCGTGAGCGCCTACTATGAACGCCTCAGCCAGCGCCCGGGTTACCTTTCCCATGGTCGCAACGGCCTGCCTTGATGGCTGAGGAGCCCTGGAAGCGGGTGATAACCCTGTGGGATCGCACTCGGTGTTCAGAAGCCGAGGGTGGCAGATAGCAGATAGGTGCGCGGGGTAGACAAGGTCAGCCCCGGCTCGCTGTCGTCCGACGCCCCCGCCGATGCCCAATAGCGCTTATCCATTACGTTCTCGACACTGGCACGCAAAGTGACCTCGGAGGCATCGACCTTGAAGGCATAGCGCGCCCCCAGGTCGAAGCGTTCCCAGCCGTCGATCTGCTTGCTGTTGTCCTGATCCAGGTACTGCGAACTGGAGTGAATGCCACGCGCCGTCAGCGTCAGCCCGCTCACCCCAGGCACATCCCACTCCGCGCCGAGGTTGACGTTGTACTCAGGTGTCGCCGGGGCGCGGTTGCCGTCGAAGGCGCCATTCACGGTGTCGGTCAGTTCGCTGTCGATATACATCACCCCGCCCAGCACCCGCACGCCGTCGAGCGGCTCGCCGAACACGCTGAGCTCGATACCGCGGTTGTCGCGCTTGCCGTTGGGGCCGAACACCCGCGACTTAGCATTGGTCTCGTAGGCCGGCTGGCGAATGCGGAAGGCGCTGGCAGTGAAGGCGACACGGCCCAGGTCGTACTTGGCACCGACTTCGACCTGGCGGCTGATGAACGGCGGGAAGATCTGGTCTTCGTTGACCGAAGTCGACGGGGCGATCTTGCCTTGGCTCAGGCCTTCCATGTAGTTGGCGTAGAGCGACAGCTGGTCGGTGACCTTGAGCAGCACGCCGCCCGAGGGCGAGACCTTCTCCTCGTCATAGGCAGTGTCGCCCTTCACGCCATCGCTCCAGTCGTCCACTTGCACCCGTTGCCAGCGGGCACCCAGGGTCAGCAGCAGGCGGTCGTCGAAGAAACCGAGGGTGTCGGCCAGGGCGACGCCAGAGAAACGGTTTTCGGTGTACACCTCGGGGTCGATGCGCGTGGGCGTGGCGGGCGTCGGGGTGGCGATCGGGTTGTACAGGTTGCTGGGCGCAGAGGCGTAGCGCGCACCGCCGTTGGTGAAGTCCATGTAGAAGTAGCTGGCGGCCAGGTTGAGTTCATGGCTGACGGGGCCGGTGTGGAACCAGTCGCGCAGCCCGGCCATGGCGGTGCGCACCGACTCGTCACGGGTGAAGTCACGCGGCTGCACGGTGAAGTCACCGGCGTCGTTGATGATCGACACGTTGTGGCGCAGGAAGTCGTGGTTGCTCTTGCGCGCGCCCACCGCGCCATAGGCCATGAGCGAGTCGCTGATGTCGTACTCGGCATTGAGCGCACCGAAGGTGTCGTGGGTGCGCGCCTTGCTCCAGGCCTGGGCGTAGTTGTGGTGCACATCGCGGGCATCGGGCACCTTGGCATTGGCGCCGACCAGCACACGTTCCTGCGGGGCGTCGGTGTCACGCTCGGTGTGGCCGAGGTCCGCCGACAGGCGCAGGCGCTCGCCACGAAAGTCCAGACCGAGCACGGCCATTTCGCGGTCGACGCTCTGGTGGTCCCACTCGGTGTCGCCAGCTTGCTTCACGGCGTTAAAACGCAGGCCGAACTGCTCGCCTTCGCCGAAGCGGCGGCCGACATCCACCGCAGCGCCGGCCTGGCTGCCCGAAGCGTAGCTGCCGGTGAACTCGGTGACCGGCTTGTCGCCGGCGCGCTTGGGTACCACGTTGATGGCGCCACCGACGCTGCCCCGTGGCGAGATGCCATTGATCAGCTGGCTCGGGCCTTTGAGGATGTCGACGCGGTCGGCCATCTCCATGTCGATCGAATAGGTCGGCAGGATGCCGTACAAGCCGTTGTAGGACACATCGCTGTTGAACAGGCTCAAGCCACGAATGGTGAACTGCTCGAAGCGCCCGCCTGCGGGGTTGGTGGCCCGCACCGACGGGTCGCTGGCCAAAAGGTCACCCAGGGTGCGGGCCTGCTGGTTCTTCACCAGCTCGTGGGTGTAGGTGGTCATGCTGAACGGCGTGTCCATGAAGTCACGCGAACCGAGCAAGCCTTGCGAGCCCTTGCGCGCCACTTGGCCGCCGGCGTAGGGCTGGGCGTCGCCGGGCGAGGCCTGGCCGCCGACAATGGTAGTCGGGGCGATTTCCAGGGCATCGCCGCTTTGCGGGGCCGCCACCAGAGTGAAGGCGCCCTCGCCTACCGGCTGCAATTGCAGGCCGCTGCCGCGCAGCAGTTGCAGGAAACCTTCGTCGACGCTGTAACGGCCAGACAGGCCACTGCTCTGCCGGCCACTGACCAGGGCCGGGTCAAGCGACAGGCTGACGCCGGCCTGGTCGGCGAAGCGCGTGAGCGCGGCGCCCAGGCTGCCGGCGGGTACCGCGTAGGTACGCAGGGTTTTGTCAGCGGCCCACACGGGCGAACTGAACAGCAGGCTCATGGCGAAGCTGGCACGCAGCAGTGGGCGCGTGGCGAATGGCAATACAACAGGCATTGAAGAAGGCTCCCCTTGTGTTCTCCTACCGGTAATGACCGGCGAGGGAAAAAAAGGGGACAGCCTCACGCACGGTTTTCTCGCGGGGCCAGGGTGACCCAGTAGCGCGTGCGCGCCCGCACCTCCAGCGGCAGGCTGGCGGCCAGCAGCGCCAAGACCCGGTCGGTGTCGTCGAGGCGAAAGGTGCCGGTGACCCGCAGGCGCTCCAGCTCCGGCGCCCAGCGCAGCAGGCCGGGGCGGTACCTGCGCAGCTCGTGCAGCAGGTCGCCCAAGGGGCGGTCGTCCACGCGCAGCACGCCGTCCCGCCAGCCCAACAGCAGATCATCCACGGCCGTGACCGGGCCAGGCCCGCTGGCACCTAAGCGGGCCTGCTGACCGGCTTGCAGCACCACAGGCTTGCCCTGCAGCGGCTGCAAGGTGGCGAAACCGTTGACCACCGACACTCGGCAAACCTGATCGACAAGGCGCACGCAGACCTCAGCGCCACTGACCCGGACCTGCCCATAAGGCACCTGCAGGTCCAGGCTGACCGCGTCGGGAACGGCGACGGCCACCTCGCCCCGCAGCAGTGTCACACGCCGGGCCGCAAGGTCGATGTCGACTGCGCTGTCGGTGTTCAGCTGCAAGGTCGTGCCGTCGCTCAATAGCCGCTGCCTGCGCTCGCCGACAGCGGTATGCACGTCGGCGGTCCAGGCATCCAGCGGCAGCTGCCGGCTCACCAGCCAGGCCGCTGGCACCACTGCGGCCACGCCCAATGCCTGCTTGAGCAACGCGCGGCGGCTGGCATCCGGGCGATCGAGGGTGGCCATGGCCAGCTCGCCGGGTAGTTGGGAAAAGCGCTGGCGCAGTTGCTGCGCCTTTTGCCAGGCGTTCTCGTGCAGGCTGTTGCTGGCACGCCATTGCGCCAGGCGCTGGAGGTCATTCTGGCTGGCCTGGCCAGACTCCAGCAGCGCCAGCCAGCGGGCAGCGGCGCGCACCACTTCGCGAGCGTGGGTGGAAGGCGCGGCCATTACAGCTCCGCCAACAGGCAGTGCTCGTAGGCCTGCGCCATGTAGCGTTTGACGGTGCGTTCGGAAACCGCGAGGCGTTCGGCGATTTCGCAGTAGCCCAGGCCTTCCAGCTGGCTCCAGAGAAAGGCCTTGCGCACCGGGGCCTTGAGGCCGTCGAGCAGCTCATCCAGTGCTTGCAGGGTTTCCAGCAGGATCCAGCGCTGCTCCGGCGACGGCAGGTTCTGCTCGGGCAGTTGCGCCAGCGCGTCGAGGTAGGCCTGCTCCAGGCTGCGGCGCTTGTGGAAGTTGCTCAGCAGGCGCTTGCCCACAGTCAGCAGGTAGGCGCGGGGTTCGCGGATCTCGGCCAAGGGCTGGGCGCTGGTGAGTACCCGCAGGAAGGTATCCTGGCTGAGGTCCGCCGCATCCCAGGCGTTGCCCATGCGCCGGCGCAGCCAGGCTTCCAGCCAGCCGCGATGTTCGCGGTATAGAGCAGGCAGGCTGTGCTGCGGGGGCGGCGCGGCGTCGATCATGGGCAGGGTCTGCGACGGAGTAAATGGTAGTGATTCTAATTTACTCGGGCTGCGGATCCAAGGGGGGCTGGAAGGTGCTTGCCACCACATCTTCAGGGCCTATGAGATCGAGCGCCGCCCGCGCGGCGCATCGCGGATGAATCCGCTCCTACATCTGTTTCGGGCCAATCAATCCTGTGAGGTCACCGCGGCCAGCACGCCGCCAAGGGCTTACGCCATGCGAAAAGGCTGGCAACCATGGCCTAACAGGTTTGGCACGTTGCAACAAACGTAGGAGCGGATTCATCCGCGATGCGCCGCGCGGGCGGCGCTCGATTTCAGCCGCCCTGCAAAAGCCAAGGCAAGCCCTGCAGCCCCCCCCTACGCCACTGCCCCCACCCCCACCGGGCGACTACGCCAGGCCAGGGTCAACACCAGCCCCAACCCCGCCATCAACGCCCCGGCAAACGACACCGCCGAATACCCCAGCCCGGCATTGATCACCGCGCCACCCAGCGCCGCGCCAATGGCATTGCCCAGGTTGAACGCACCGATGTTCACCGCCGAGGCCAGGTTGGGCGCCTCCTTGGCGGCGTCCATCACACGCATCTGCAGCGGCGGCACCAGGGCGAAACTGGCGATGCCCCAGACCAGGATCGCCAGTGCCGTCGGCAGCGACCCGCCAAGCATCGCCGGGAACACCAGCAGCACCGCAATCAGCACCAGCAGCGACACGATCAAGGTACGGTCCACCGAGCGATCCGCCGCCTTGCCACCCCACACATTGCCCAGGGTCAGGCCGACGCCGAACAGCACCAGCATGGCGGTGATGAAGGGGGTGCAAGCCTGGGCCTGGCTGTGCAGGATCGGCGCTATGTAAGTGAACACCGTGAACATCGCGCTGGAGCCAACCACAGTCAGCGTCAGCGCCGCCAGCACCGGGCCACGCCCCAGCACACGAATCTCGGCCATCACCCCGGCGCTCTTGGGCAGTGGCACATTGGGCAGGGCAAACCAGAGCGAAGCCATCGCCACCAGACCCAGGCCGGCAATGCCCCAGAATGCTGTGCGCCAGCCAAGCAGTTCACCGAACCAGGTGGCCAGCGGTACACCGCCAATGGTGGCCAGGGTGAGGCCCATGAACATGGCCGCCACCGCCCCTGCCCCTGCCCGCTTCTCGGGCGGCACCACGCTGGCCGCCACCACCGAGCCGACGCCAAAGAACGCGCCGTGGTTGAGCGAAGTCACCACCCGCGCGATGAGCAGGCTCTGGTAGTCGGTGGCCAGGGCCGACAGCAGGTTGCCCAAGGTGAAGATGGCCATCAGCCCGATCAGCAGGTAACGCCGCGGGACCTTGCCGGTGGCCAGGGTCATCAATGGGGCACCGATCAGCACGCCTAGCGCGTAGGCACTGACCAGCAGGCCTGCAGCCGGGATCGACACGCCAAGATCGGCGGCGATGCCGGGCAGCATGCCCATGGGGGCGAACTCGGTTACACCGATGCCGAAGGCACCGATGGCGAGCGCCACGAGGGGGGGATTGATACGCATACAAGGCTCCTTATCTATGACGGGAATGCTACGATCCAGCCTTTGAATGCACTAGACCGGTTTTCCGGCAACCACCTTTGCGCTGGAGGCACAGATGGACTACAACGGGCGATCCGGGGAGATGGAGGTGTTTGCCAGGGTGGTGGATGAAGGCAGCCTGTCTGCCGCCGCGCGCGTGCTGGGCCTGACGCCCTCGGCGGTAAGCCGCATCATTGCCCGCGCCGAGCAGCGCTTGGGCACCCGCCTGCTGCTGCGCACCACCCGGGCGATCACCCTCACCACCGAAGGCGAGGCGTACCTGCGCGGGGCGCGGCGCATCCTGGCAGACCTGCTTGAGGTGGAAGAGGCGATCACCGACCAGGGTGTGCCGCGCGGGCGATTGCGGGTCAGCGCGGCGCTGGGGCATGGGCGGCTGACGGTAGTGCCGTTGCTGACCGCGTTCAGCGCGCGGTATCCGCAGGTGCTGGTCGACCTGACGCTGAGTGATGAAATCGCCGATATCCATGGCGGACAGGCCGATGTGGCGCTGCGCTTTGGCCAGCTGCCGGACAGTTCGCTGAGCGCGCGCTGCATTGGCCATACCGGCCAGGTGGTCGTGGCCTCGCCCGAATACCTTGCACGCTGCGGTACGCCGCAGGAGCCAGAGGACCTGGCGCAGCACAACTGCCTGCGCTTCAACTTCCGGCGGGCCGCACCGGATTGGCCGTTTCGCCGGGAGGGGGAGGATTTTTCATTGAAGGTGACGGGGAATATCGAGTGCAGCAGTGGCGAGGCGCTGGCGCAACTGGCCAGGCTGGGGGCGGGTATTGCCCGGATCGGGACCTTTACCGTGGCCGATGAGCTGAACAACGGTCAGCTGGTGGCGCTGCTGGAAGACTACAACCCCGGCGACCGCGAGCCGCTGCATGCAGTGTTCGTGGGTGGGCCGGCGATGCCGGCGCGGGTGCGGGTGTTTGTCGACTTTCTGCTGGAGCATCACCAAGGCTGGCCGCTGACGCCAATGTGACACGGTCTTGCAGGGGCGGCCTCGTGTCGCGAAAGGGCCGCAGCGCGGCCCAGGGATTTGAGCAGCACTGCTGATCGTGCTGGGGCTGCTTCGCAGCCCTTTCCGACCGGTCCGGCGCCCCGGCAAGGCAGCGCCTACAGAGACCACAGTCGTTGCTTAACGCTGCATCCCTTTCAGCAAGAACCCCATGAACCGGCGCACATCCTCGCGGTGCGCCACCAGGTCCAGCGGCTCGCGACTGCA
Source organism: Pseudomonas sp. URMO17WK12:I7 (assembly GCF_003269045.1). Lineage (NCBI taxonomy): Bacteria > Pseudomonadati > Pseudomonadota > Gammaproteobacteria > Pseudomonadales > Pseudomonadaceae > Pseudomonas > Pseudomonas sp. URMO17WK12:I7. The sequence goes on from NZ_QLTL01000004.1 coordinate 154,266, forward strand.
CAGCCGCAGAAGCTGCAAATGCCCGTAGTCGTTGATCAGAAACGCCGCATAGCCCACATCGAGGTCGGCACGCAGCTTGCCGCTGTCACACAGGTCCTGGAGCAGGTGCTTGAGCTCTTCGACCAGCGCGTCGTTGACCCGCTTGTAGGCCCCTGGCACATCGCGCTGATTGCTGCCCAGCAAGGGCAGCAAGGGCGGCAGAATCTCCCGCCACAACGGTGCCGGCAGCACCTCGAAGGCGTAATCGGTCAGGTGCGTTTCATAGCAGCACAATGCATCCAGCGCCTGCTCGAATTCCCCAAGGCGCCTGCGCGCCTCGGCTACCGCGCGGTGGTCGGCCTCGCGCAACTTCTCGAGCAGGATCTCCTGCTTGCTGCCGAAATAGGCGAACACCGTGGGCACCGACACCGCCGCCAGGCGGGCAATCTGCTCCATGGTGGTGGTCTGGAAGCCCTGGCGCTCGAACAGGCCCAGCGCTGTACGGCTGATCGTCTCCCGGCGCAGCGCCTTCTGCTGCTCGCGCAATCCGCTCACTTTGCAACCCTTTGTCGAAACCGGTGGCAAGCATACCGCAAAGCCAACCCGCAAAAATATTTTATTGACTAAAACTTTTAACCGACACAAAACTAGCGCGGCATTTTGCCCCAGGGAGCCGCCATGACCACCGCCGCCGATCTCATCATCCACAACGCCCGCATCTACACGGTCGACCCGCACCAGCCATGGGCCAGCGCCGTGGCTGTGCAGGGCGAGCGCATCCTCTGCGTTGGCGACCACGCCAGTGTCATGGCCCACGCAGGCCCCGCCACGCGCTTGCTGGACGCCGCTGGCAAGCTGGTGCTGCCGGGCTTCGTCGAATCGCACTGGCACTTCTCGAGCACCGCCTTCGCCTTCCAGGCCCTGGTCAACCATGAAGACCCGCATGAGGTGCTGGCGTTGCTCAAGCGCTACGTGCAAGCCAACCCTGGCGAGAAAGCCATCACCGGCATGGGCTGGATTCAACCGCTGATGCCAGCCGACATGCTGCGCCGCGAAGTGCTCGACGACATCTGCCCGGACAAACCGGTGTGCCTGCTGTCCACCGACTACCACACCATGTGGGTCAACACTTACGCACTGAAGGCTGCCGGCATCGACCGCGACACCCCGGCCGTGGAAGAAGGTGCCAGCTGGTTCGAGAAGGACCCGCTCACCGGCGAGCCCACCGGCGTGATCATCGACTGCGCGGCCTACTCGCTGCTGATGCAGCGGCTGAGCGAAGCCGGTTACCTGCCGACCGGCATCGACCTGTACCTGCGCTCTATCCCGTTCTGGCAAGAGAAGCTGGTCGCCGCCGGCATCACCACCGTGTTCGACGCAGGCTTTCTCGACCCGGCCGGGGACCAGACCCTGCTGTACGAAACCCTGCAGCAGCTGGAGCGCGAAGAGCGCCTGAAGCTGCGCGTGGTCGGCAGCTACATCAACATGGGCACCGAGGATGACCCGGTAAGCATCCTGCAAGGCATGCGCAGCCGCTATGACTCGCCGCTGGTAAAAGCGCAGACCCTGAAGCTGATGCTCGACGGCACCGAGCTGAACCACACCGCGTTCCTGCTCGAACCCTACTGCGACAAGCCGCACTGCGGCTCGACGACCATGCCCGAAGCGGTATTCGAGCAGCATGTACGCCGGGCCGATGCCGCCGGTATCGATGTGATGGTGCACGCTGTGGGCGATGGGGCCGTGCGCATGGCGCTGGACGTGTTCGAACGGACCTTCGCCAGCAACCCGCCGCGCGACCGCCGCCATGTGATCACCCACGCCTTCCTCACCCACCCTGATGACATCCCACGCTTCCGCCGCATCGGGGTCATGGCCAACACCCAGCTGCAATGGGGCGTGGTCGATGCCTACGCCGAGGCGATCCAGCAGTCCTATGGCTTCAAGCGCTGGGCGTCGATGTACAAGTTCCGCACCTTCATCGACCAGGGCGTGACCGTGTCGATCGGCATGGACGGCCTGGTCTGCCAGTGCCGTTGCCAGCACAAGCCGGCGGAGCACATCGAGTCGGGCCACACCCGCCAGCTCAGTGGCGAGCCTGATGCGCCAGTGATGCCCGATGCCGACGAACGCCTGAGCATTCCGCAACTGATCGCCGCCTACACCCTCAACGGCGCCTATCAGCTGGGGCTGGAAAAAGAGATTGGTTCGATAACCGCCGGCAAGCGCGCCGACATCATCATCCTTGAGCAGGACCTGTTCGAGCTCGACCGCTACCAGATCGGCAAGACCGATGTGGCGCTGACCGTGATGAACGGCCGCATCACCCACGACGCAGGCACCCTCCCCCACGCCTGAACCTGATGCCCTACCCGGGAAACTTCAATGCACAACAATAAAAACAACCTGCTGCTGCGTGCCGCCCTGATCTACATCGCCGCCACGGCGCTGATCATCATTGGCGTGCAACCGCTCTTCATCGGCCTGTTGGCAGAACGGCTGAGCCTGGACCTGAGCCAGCAAGGCTGGGTCTTGTCCAGCGAAATGACCGGGACCTTGCTCGGCAGCTTGTTGTTGCCGCTGCTGGGCCGGCGCTTCGGTGGCCGCGGCCTGTACCTGGCGGGCGCACTCGCCGCACTGGCGCTCAACCTGCTCAGTGCAACCCTGGATTCACTGGCAGCGCTGGTGCTGTGCCGGCTGGCGTGCGGTGTCGCCACCGGCGTGCTGTATGCCGGCGCGATCAGCGGGCTGGGGCGCTTGCCAGGGCAGGATCGTTCGTATGGTTTGTCGTTGCTGATCCAGACCGCCGTGTTCGCCCTGTACGCCACCTGCATGCCACAGCTTGCGGAGCTGGTCGGCAATCGAGGGGCAGTGGCCAGCATCGGCTTCTGGTTCGTGCTGATCGCCCTGGTCGCGCTGGCCATTCCGCAGCGGCTGCACCGCGAGGCCCCCGTGCCGGTGATCCAGAGTGGCGTGGGTTGCGCCACGCTCGGGCGTTATGCCTTGCTGGGGATGCTGTGCCTGCAACTGGCGATCTACTGCATCTGGGGCTTTGTCGACCAGCTGGCCCGCGAGCGCGGCATCAGCCCGGTGGACGTGGGTTGGGCATTCGGCCTGGGGATCCTCGGCGGCTTGCCCGGCGGGGCCTTGCCCAGCGTGCTGGGCGCGCGGGTGAGGCGTGGGCCGATGATCGGCTTCGGCTCGCTGCTGGTACTGCTGTCGATCGTATTGCTGGCGCGCCATGCACAGGATGCCGAGCAACTGTGCGTGGCGCTGTTCCTGATGAACTTTGGCTGGGTGCTGGCGCTGACCTACTACATGGGCGCCATTGCCACCAACGACCCGCGCGGCACCTTGACGCCGTGGGTGAGCATCCTGCAGGTGGCGGCTGCGGCACTGGCGCCGGCGTTCGTGGCCTTGCAGCAGCAGAGCGCCGGGCACGAGACGATTTTTGTCAGTGCCGGGGTCGCGGTGATGCTGGGGGTTGTACTCAAGGGCATGGCCGGGGTGATGCAGCCACGCACACAATCAGCCGGCTGACGCCCCGCACTTGTAGGAGCGGCCTTGCCGGGGCGCTCCTACAGAGACCGCGTTATGCTTGGGGAACCGTCGCAACTCGACACACTTAACTCCAGGGCCGACCACCATGCGCATTGCTATCCCCGACGACTACCAAGACGTCATTCGCTCACTCGATTGCTTCAAGCGCCTGGCCGGGCATGAAGTCAGCGTGTTTCACGACACGCAGCCCGCCTCGCTGGACGAGCTGGCCGCACGTTTCGCCAACGCCGACGCCCTGGTACTCACCCGTGAACGCACGCGCATCGATGCCGCCCTGCTCGACCGGCTGCCCAACCTCAAACTGATCAGCCAGACCGGCAAAGTCGCCGGCCATCTGGACCTCGAAGCCTGCACCGCCCGCGGCATCGTCGTCACCGAAGGCCGCGGCTCGCCGGTGGCACCGGCGGAACTTGCCTGGGCGCTGATCCTCAACGCCCGGCGCCAGCTGGTGCCGGCGATCGAAGCGTTCAAGCAAGGTCAGTGGCAGGTCAACCTGGGCCAGGCAGTGGCCGGCCAGGTGCTGGGGATCTGGGGCTACGGCAAGATCGGCCAGCGCCTGGCGCGCTATGCCCAAGCGTTCGACATGCAGGTGCTGGTGTGGGGCAGCGAAGGCAGCCGGGCAGCGGCCGAGGCGCACGGGCATCGGGCAGCGAAATCACGTCAGGCGTTCTTTGCCGAGGCCGATATCCTCAGCCTCAACCTGCGGCTCTTGGATACAACACGCCATGGCGTGACCTTCGACGATCTGTCGCGGATGAAAGCCGATGCCCTGCTGGTGAATGTCAGCCGCGCCGAACTGATTGCACCTGGGGCATTACTGCAAGCGCTCGACACCGGCAGGCCGGGCTTCGCTGCGGTGGATGTATTCGAGCAAGAGCCGGTACTCGAGCCAGGCCACCCCCTGCTCACCCACCCGCGGGTGCTGAGCACCCCTCACCTGGGCTACGTGGAAAAGAACGGCTATGAGCTGTACTTCGGCGATGCCTTCGACAATGTGCTGGCATTCACCCAAGGTGCACCGAAGAACGTTGCCAACCCGCAAGCGTTGAATGCCGACCGCTGACAGCACTTGCAATTACAGACCTGCGCCGCAACAATGCGAACAATTCCCAGTTAGGTTACGGATTGATCCCTATGTCGGCGCTCGATGACGCAGCTATCCACCGGCTGTACAGCGAAAACAGCGGCTGGCTGAAACACTGGCTACGTATGCGCCTGGGCAATGCCGCCGATGCGGCCGACCTGGCCCACGACACCTTCCTGCGGGTGATGACGGCACGCAGCCAGTTGCCGATCCGTGAGCCGCGCAGCTACCTGAGCGCCATCGCCCGCTCGCTGCTGATCGACAAGGTACGCCGCCGCGCTATCGAGCAGGCCTACCTGCAAGCGCTGGCACTGCGACCGGAACCCGTCGAAGTGTCGCCGGAAATCCGCCTGTCCATCATCGAAATGCTGGTCGCAATCGACAGCTTGCTTGACGAGCTGGGGGCGCGCACCCGCGATATCTTCCTTGCCGTGCAACTGGAAGGGCTGACCTATGCGGCTGCGGCGGAACGTTTCGAGGTGTCGGTGACCACGGTGAAAAACCACCTGATCCGCGCCATGACCCGCTGCCTGCTGCTGGTCGAGGCCTGACTCTTTTGGAACTCAAGACCCTCGAAGCCGCCGCCACCTGGTACGTGCAACTCAACGACGGCGTTGCTGACCTCGCCCGCACCCGCGCCTGGCGCCAGTGGCTGGAAGCCAGCCCGGAGCACGCCGCAGCGTGGGCGCGGGTCGAGAAACTTCAGCAACAATGGGCCCTGGTACCTGCGCAGGCGGCGCTGAAAGGGCTTGGTGCCGCACAGGCACAGCGCCGTGATGTGCTGAAAGTACTGGGCTTGTTGCTGGCCATGGGCGGCGGCAGCTGGCTTGCCGCCGAGCAGTTACCTTATCGCACCCTGCTCGCCCAGCAGCACACCGGCACTGGCGAGAGCCGTTCGCTGCAATTGGAAGACGGTTCGCAGCTTGAGTTGAACGTCGGCACCGCGCTCGACGTGCGCCTTGGCCAGAAACTGCGAACGGTCCAGTTGTATGGTGGCGAGATACTGCTCAAGGCCGCGTACGACCCTCGGCAGCGGCCCTTCATCGTGCACACCGATGACGGCAGCATCGTTGCCCGGGAAGCTGAATTCAGTGTGCGCAAGCTGCCGGGGCAAACCCGCGTCGGCGTGCTGCAGGCTGCCGTCGAAGTGCGGCCACAGCACCATCCTGAGCACCTGCTGCGCCTGCCCGCAGGGCAACAGGCCAGCTTTAACCGCGACCATATCAGCCCCGCCCTGCCCCTGCCCGCCGACTCGACTGCCTGGCAGCACGGCATGCTGAGCGTCAACGACTGGCGCCTGGCTGACTTCATCGAGGAACTGGGGCGCTACCGGCCCGGCGTACTGCGCTGCGCCGCGTCGATTCGCTCGCTGAGCATTTCCGGGGCATTTCGCATCGACGATACCGATATTGCCCTGGCCAACCTCGACCAGACCCTGCCCGTGCGGGTGCGTTACCTGAGCCGGTACTGGGTCAGTGTGGAACCCGCCTGAATCGCCCGTGGAAAAAACTTCACTGCGAACCTTGCTGATTTCGATTCTCGTCCGTCCCTGACACAAGCCGCGACGACAGCGACTTTCTGCCATGACACGGAAGGATCACGCAATGCCCCATACTCACCCCTCCCCAGCCACCACACTGAGCCAGGCCGTACGCCGGGTGTTGCTCGGCCTGACCCTGGCCAGCGCCCCCAGTCTGCTGCTGATGCCAGGCAATGCCTTGGCCCAGAGCCAGACCACCTACCATGTGGCCGCCGGGCCACTGGGCAATGCAATCACCCAGTTCGGTGTACAGGCCGGCGTGACCATTTCGTTCGATACCGAACAGGCCCGTCACCTGACCAGCAATGGCCTGGAGGGCAGCTACAGCATCGACGAAGGCCTGACCCGCCTGCTTGGCAACAGCGGCCTGCAGGCCCGGCGCCTGGGTAACGGTGGCTATGTGCTGATACCGGCCAGCGATGACGCAGCGATGGAACTGGGGCCCTTGAACATCGATGCCGACCGGCTCGATGCGACCAGTGAAGGCACGCAATCCTACACCGCCCGCGCGGTAACCATCGGCAAAGGCGTGCACACGCTGAACGAGACACCCCAGGCGGTCACAGTGATGACCCGCAAGATGCTCGACGACCAGAACCTCAACACCCTCGAGCAGGTGCTGGACAAGACGCCGGGCATCACCGTGTACGACTCCCCCATGGGCGGCAAGTACTTCTACTCGCGTGGCTTCAACCTCGACGGCCAGTACCAGTATGACGGCGTGCCGCTGGACGTGGGAGGCAACTACGTGCAGGCCAACAGCTTCTCCAGCGACATGGCGTTCTATGACCGTGTCGAAGTGCTCAAGGGGGCGGCCGGCATGATGAAAGGCTCCGGCTCATCGGCCGGCGGCGTGAACTTTGTACGCAAGCGCGGCCAGGAACAGGCCGCCACCAGCCTGACCCTGTCCGCCGGCACCTGGGACAATTACCGCAGCCAGGTGGACGTCGGTGGCCCGCTGAACGACTCGGGCAGCGTGCGCGGCCGCGCCGTGGCCGCCGTGCAGGACCGCCGGTACTTCTACGACCATGCCGACCGCCAGGACCAGGTGTACTACGGGGCCCTCGACTGGGACATGACACCCGACACCACCCTTGGCGTCGGCCTGGCCTATGAGGATGTCGATGCCTCGCCCTGCTACAGCGGCCTGCCGCGCTACGCCAACGGCAGCGACCTCAAGCTGCCGCGCTCGACCTGCCTGGGTGCCAGCTGGAACAGCCTGCAAAGCCAGCGCGTCACCGGCTTCGCCGACCTCAAGCATCAGTTCAATGATGACTGGTCGCTGAACTTCGCCTCCGTTTACACCCACAACGACCAGGACATCGAATATGCCTTTGCCGAAGGTGCGGTAGCAGTGGGTGCCACCAGCTCCAGCATGAGGCGCACCGCCGGCAACTTCGACTACGACCAGACCGACTATGGCTTCGATAGTTATGTCGATGGCAAGTTCGAGGCATTCGGCCTGCAGCACGAGTTGATCATCGGCGCCAACGCCAGCCGCCAGAAGACCCACGACTACTTCGCCCTGATGCCGCTCAGTGGCAGCCAGAATCCCTTCGACCCGTCGGCGAATTTCCCTCATCCATCCTCGGCAGACTACCTGGTCAACCCGAGCCGGGGCGGTAGCGTACCGAACGACTCCACCACGACCCAGTACGGCTCTTACGCCAACCTGCGCCTGAAGCTGGCCGAGCCACTGACGCTGGTGCTGGGTGCACGGGTAAGCTGGTACCGCAACAAGAGCGACGCCTACACCCAGGCCTACGACTACTGGGTGCACAACCGCAGCGCGAAAAATGGCCAGGTCACGCCATTCGCTGCCGTACTGTACGACCTCAACCCGCAATGGACCGCCTACGCCAGCTACGCCGACATCTTCCAGCCGCAGGGCAACCTGGTGGATGCCCAGGGCCAGGCCCTGCAGCCGAAGACCGGCGCCAACTACGAAATCGGTATCAAGGGTGAACTGCTCGATGGCGCACTGAACACCTCGTTCAACCTGTTCCGCACCGTCGAAGAACACCGCGCCGAAACCGACTACGCCGACACCTGCCTGGGCTCGGGCGACGGTTATTGCTACAGCGACAGCGGCAAGGTTCGCGCCCAAGGTTTCGAGGCCGAGATCAGCGGCGCGCCGATCGAACGCCTGCAACTGCTGGCCGGGTACACCTATACCCAGACCAAGTACCTGAAGACCATCAACGACACCGACCCGACCGAGCTGACCTTTACCTCCAGCTTCATTCCGCGGCACATGCTCAAGGTCTGGGGCGATTACCAGCTGGACGGTGCACTGGAGCGCTGGACGCTGGGTGCGGGGCTGAACAGCCAGAGCGAGAACTTCCGAAAGACCGGCAGCACCAAGGCTGTCCAGCCGGGCTACACCTTGTGGAACGGCCGCGTGCAGTACCGCATCGACCCGCATTGGACCGTCGCACTCAACGGCAACAACCTGTTCGACAAGAAGTACTACTCCACCATTGGTGCGCCGGGGTGGGGCAACTTCTATGGCGAGCCGCGCAACTTCATGGTCACCCTGCAAGGGACGTTCTAGGGTTCTGCGGGGCTCTGCAGGATGCGGCTTATGCCTTGCCAGCCAAGGCCATATGTAGCAAGGGAAACGGCCGGCCTTCGCCGTCCAGCGGCGAACGCCCGGTCTGCATGAAGCCGTAGTGGAGGTAGAAGCCCACTGCCTGCGGATTCTGCTCGTTCACGTCGACACTCAAGGTATCGCGCGTGTTGCGGCAGAAATCCAGCAGCGCCCGGCCGATGCCCTGCCCCCGCCGGTCGGGATCGATGAAAAGCATTTCCACATGGTTTTCATTGAGCCCGATAAAGCCCAGCGGCCTATCTTCAGGGTCGATAGCCACCCAAAGCTCGACGGCAGGCAAGTAGACATCGCGCAGTTGCGGCAGCAACGCATCGATGTCGGACGCCTGCAGGAAGTGATGCGTCGCGCGCACGGCGCGCAGCCAGATGTCGACCAGCCGAGGGTGATCGGCGGCGATAGCTTGGCGAATGATCATGGAATCATCCTGATATTTTCTGATGACGGATTATCGGTACGCCTTGGCAAAGCGACCGTACTCATGTCGGCATCATGTATGCCCGCTTCGCGAATCAACGCCTGGGCGGTGCACGGCAAAACAGCCGGAAAGGGAGGAAGCGCCATGCTACCCACCCTTGCCAGTGTGGTAAAGACGGTTACTGCGCCGTCGCCTGCTCCTGAGCGGCGGCACCGAACGACACGTAATACGCCAGGCCGACGAAGATCGCCCCGCCCACCGCATTGCCGAGGAACACCGCGACCAGGTTGTGAACCAGCGCGCCCCAGCTGAGGTAGCCGGCAAAGATCGCAGCCGGGATCAGGAACATGTTGGCCACCACGTGCTGGAAGCCGATGGCGACGAAGGCCATGATCGGGAACCAGATGCCAAGGATCTTGCCGCTCATTTCACGGCTGGCGTAGGCCAGCCACACTGCCAGGCACACCAGCCAGTTGCAGCCGATGCCGGAGACGAAGGCATGGACGAAATCGGCACTGGCCTTGCTGGTGGCGGCAGCCACGGTCTTGTCCAGGTAGGCGCCCTCGGTCAGGCCGAGCAGGTGGCCGAAGAAATACGCCACGAACAGCGCGCCCAGCAGGTTGGCCAAGGTCACCAGCAGCCAGTTGCGCGCCACGGCCGCCAGGCGAATGCGCCCGGCGAACATGGCCAACGGCAGGCTCATCATGTTGCCGGTCAGCAATTCGCCGCCCGCCAGGATCACCAGGATCAGGCCGATGGGAAACACTGCGGCGCCCAGTAAGTTGCCCAGCGAAGCCCACTGCCCAGGGATCATCGCGCTGACATGGATGGCCAGGATGAAGCCCATCGAGATGAAACCACCGGCGAGGAAACCGAGGATGAGCAGCGCGCGGGTGGGCAACTGGGCTTTCTTGGTACCGGCTTCGATGACGAGCTCGGTGATCCGGGAGGGGGCATTGACAGACATTTCAGTAACTCGAACGCAGGGACGCCAGCCATGCCCAGAGGCATGCCGGAGGTCGGGAATTAATGGATTGCGGGAGTACGGCAGAGGTGCTTCAGGGGGAAGGCAAAACGGGTGGTCTCTGGGGCTGCAACGAAGAGCCGCGCACGTTACTGAGGCAGAATGTCGCAGTCAAATTGATAGGGTGGATGGGTTGATAGATGGGGTCGATGAGGGGAGTGTTCGCCTCAACATCTCTAGCGCCTTTGAGATCGAGCGCCGCCCGCGCGGCGCATCGCGGATGAATCCGCTCCTACATTTGTTGCAACGTGACCATGCCTGTGAGGCCATGGTTGTCAGCCGATCTGCAAGCCTCGAGACATGCACCAAGGCAGACGACCATGGCGTAACAGGTTCGGCACGTTGCAACAAATGTAGGAGCGGATTCATCCGCGATGCGCCGCGCGGGCGGCGCTCGATCTCATAGGCGCTGAAGGTCTTCAGGCAGACTATTGCGCGAAACGGGTTACACTGCCGGCCCTCAGGGAAGCCGACAGGACAAGGAATGCTCTTCTCTTCTACAGCGCAAGCCGCTGTGCGCCGTGCATGGGTGCGCTGGCTGCAAGCCGCGGCGCTGATGCATCTGCTGATTGGCCTGGGCCTGACCTGGGCCGGTCATAGCCCACTGCTGGGCAACTACCAACTGAGCATCGAGCAGGCCTTCTGGGGCCAGGCAGCGCCAGCGCCTGCACGCGAGCAACAGGTGTGGTGGCTAACTGCGCAAGCCTTCGGCGGTGCTGCCGCAGGTGAGCAGTGAGTGGCTGGGGCGCGAGGTGCAGTATCGGGATGGGGAGTTGCTGTTGGTTGAAGGGCAACAATGATGAACGACAGGGAGGGTTCAACGAAGCGTATGAAAAGGATTGCCAAATGCCTGGCGCTCACGGTGCCGCTGATGCTCAGTGGTTGCTGGAGCACGCTCATTCACCTCGATGGCGAGCGCTGCGTGTATCCGGGCACACGCTTTGGCTGGAACTTTGCCACTCAGAATGGTGCTGGCGGCTGGGTTGGTCTGATCGACGTGCCCTTCTCTATTGCGCTGGATACGGTGCTACTGCCTTATGACCTGACGGCCTTTCTGCCTGAAGACAGGGGGGGTGATAACCGGGAATGCGACCTGGATGGGTCGTTCAAGGTGATGTAACCACGCTGCGTACGGCACCTATCGCTTGCCCAGCGCCAACCGAGCCGCAAACAGCACGAATACCAGCCCGGTCGCACGGTCCATCCACTGGATGACCTTGTCCCGACGCAACAGCCCCGCCAGCGGACGGGTCGCGCCAATCAGCAGCAGTGCCCACAACAGGCCGAGCACCACGTGGATGCTGACCAGGCCGAAGGTCCAGGCCACCAGGGGCTGGCCTTGAGGGATGAACTGGGGCAGGAACGACACGTAGAAGATCCCGACCTTGGGGTTGAGCAGGTTCCCCATCAGGCCCTTGAGAAACCAGTTGGCGGCGCGCTGGCCATCCTCACCGGCGGGTGCCAGCGATTGCCGCGGGCGCAGGAGCATGTTGACGCCAAGCCAGGCCAGGTAGGCGGCCCCGCAGTACTTGAGGATGTTGTAGGCAAGCGCTGATACCGCGATCAATGCACCCAGGCCGAAAGCGACGGCTGCGCCCCACAGCAGGCAACCGGCGTTGATGCCCAAGGCTGCGCGCATGCCATGCTGACGGCCCTCTACCGTGGCTGTCCTGAGAATCAGGGCAGTGTCCAGGCCTGGAGTCAGGGTCAGCAGCGTGGCTGCCAGGGTAAAGGCGATCAGGTTGTCGACGGTGGGCATGCGGGTTCAGGCCTCGGTGGAACTCGGGCGCAGATTAGCATGGCGTTAGCCTATGATGGTGGCTGGCCCCCCGCCCTTTCCAGGAAAGCCCATGCCTTACCCCATCGAACAGAAACTCGTCGTCGGCGTCGCTTCCAGCGCCCTGTTCGACCTGACCGTCTCCGACAACCTCTACCAATGCAAAGGCGTCGAAGCGTACCGCCTGCATCAGGAAGAAAACCTCGACGTGCCTTTCCCCAAGGGCGTGGCCTTCCCGTTCATCCGCCGCTTCCTGAGCATCAACAAGGCCTTCCCCGAGCAGCTGCCGGTTGAGGTGGTGCTACTTTCGCGCAACTCGCCGGAGACCGGCCTGCGGGTGTTCCGCTCGATCAACCATTACAACCTGGACATCACCCGCGCAGCGTTCATGTCCGGCCGCTCGCCGTACGAATACATCCCCGCGTTCAACGCCTCGCTGTTCCTCAGTGCCCATGAAGGCGATGTGCAGCGTGCCATCGATGCCGATTACCCGGCCGGCCTGGTGCTGCCGACCAAGATCTACGATGACGAAATCGACACCGAGTTGCGAGTCGCCTTCGACTTCGATGGCGTGATTGCCGATGACGAGGCCGAGAGCGTGTACAAGCAGCGCCTGAACCTGGATGAGTTCCAGGCCCATGAACGCGAGCGTAAGGCGATCCCGCATCAACCCGGCCCCTTGGCGGACCTGTACAGGAAACTGTCCCTGATCCGCCAGCTCGAAGACCGCAAGCTTGCGCTGGACCCTGAGTACAAGCGCATCCTGCGCATCGCCATCGTCACCGCGCGCAATGCACCGGCCCATGAGCGGGTGGTGACGACCTTGAAAAACTGGGGCGTTTCGCCGGATGAATCCTTCTTCCTCGGGGGAATGGAGAAAGAGCGGGTGCTGCAGATTCTCAAGCCGCATATGTTCTTCGATGACCAGCGCAGTCATCTGTACTCGGCGGCGGGGGATCTGCCGATGGTGCATGTGCCGTTCGGCGTGGCGAACAACGGCACAGACAAGCGTCCGTTGCCCCAGACCGTCGACGCGACGGCACCGAGCCCGGCAGCGGCGCAAGACTGCAGGACCGTCACGGGGCGAGTGGATCCATAAACGATAAATCAAACGCCGTTCGATAATCGAACTGAATTAGCCACTTACAGATTTAAGCAACTTATTGATTTATATTGGATTTAAAAAAATAAAACTAAAATCCTGCTCTGGAATTGTTAGGCAGCCAAGCAAGCCTCTTGATGTATGGATCCACAAACGCTTTGATTCGCACCTGACGTGCTGGCACTCGGGCCGGTACCGATAACAAGAACAAAGGTGCTTCAATGTCCGAACCCTACCAAGCCGCCTTGCGGCTGCATACGCCTTCCTGCCTTGCTGCCCCCGAGGTGCTGCCATGAGCCAGTGCCTTAAAGAGGTGATCAACGAACACCCGATGCGCCCGTTCCAATACCTGGCCATCGGCGTCTGCATCGTGCTCAACATGATCGATGGCTTCGACGTGCTGGTGATGGCCTTCACCGCCTCGTCGGTCGCCAGCGAATGGAACCTCAATGGCGCCCAGATCGGCTTGCTGTTGAGCGCGGGGTTGTTCGGCATGGCGGCAGGCTCGCTGTTCATCGCGCCATGGGCAGACCGCTACGGCCGCCGCCCGCTGATCCTGTGCTGCCTGGCACTGTCAGGTGTCGGCATGCTGCTGTCAGCTCATACCCAGACACCCTTGCAACTGGCCCTGCTGCGCGGGCTGACCGGGCTGGGGATCGGCGGCATACTGGCCAGCAGCAACGCCATTGCCGGCGAGTACGCCAACAAACGCTGGCGCGGGTTGGCGGTGAGCCTGCAGTCAACCGGCTACGCCCTGGGCGCAACGTTCGGCGGGCTGTTGTCGGTGTGGCTGCTGACTCACTACGGCTGGCGTTCGGTGTTCACTGCCGGCGGTTGGGCTACCCTTGCCACGCTACCGGTGGTCATGCTGTGCCTGCCCGAGTCGTTGGACTTTCTGCTGGCCAGACGCCCGGCCAAGGGTGTCGCGAAGCTCGACCGCCTGGCCATCCAGCTCGGCCAGCCTGCCCCTGGGGCCTTCCCTGCCGCCACAGCGGCCCCGCAAGCAGCACATCGCAGCGCTCTGCTGCAGTTGCTCAGCGCACAGACGCGACGCACCACCTTGCTGCTGTGGGGGTTGTTTTTCCTGGTGATGGCCGGCTTCTACTTTGTCATGAGCTGGACGCCGAAACTGCTGGCGTCCGCCGGGCTGTCCGCGCAGCAGGGCATCAGCGGCGGCGTGCTGCTCAGTGTCGGCGGCATCGTCGGCGCCGCACTGATCGGCCTGCTGGCATCGCGCTGGCGATTGGAGACGGTCCTCTCGCTGTTCATGCTGGTCACGGCCGGGCTACTGGTGCTGTTTGCTTGCACGGCCAGTTCGGTGACATTCGCGCTGGCCTTGGGCCTGCTGATCGGCCTGGCCGCCAATGGTTGCGTTGCAGGGCTATATGCGCTGTCACCGATGCTCTACGGCGCGTCGGTGCGCGCCACCGGCGTGGGCTGGGGGATCGGCATTGGCCGCATCGGCGCAATCCTCTCGCCCAGCGTTGCCGGGCTGCTGCTTGACGATGGCTGGCAACCCTTGCACCTGTATGGCGTGTTCGCCATGGTGTTCGTGATCGCGGCCGCGGCGTTGCTGCTGTTCCTCCCACGGCCTGAGGCGCGGCAACCCGGCGCACTGTCCAACGCCTGAACCTTGCGGCCCTGATGCGGCATGCCCCCCGACCTGCACAGCCTTGATTCGTTGCGCTACCATGGCGGCCTCTTTCCTGAGGTCGCCTGCAATGAGCAAACACGGCCAGACCATCCTGGTCGCCCTACGCAAGATGATCGCTTCCGGTGAACTGGCCGGCGGCGAGCGCTTGATGGAGGTCCCTACTGCGCAGCGCTTCGGCGTCTCGCGCATGCCAGTGCGCATGGCATTTCGCACCCTCGAGCAGGAAGGCTTGCTCGTGCGCCACGGTGGCAAGGGCTTTCAAGTCAGGGCCCTGAGCGTCGAGGACATCGCCGGTGCCGTGGAGGTCCGCGGTGTGCTGGAGGGCCTGGCGGCGCGGCAGTGCGCAGAGCGCGGCCTGACACCCGAGGCGCTGACCACGCTCCAGCAATGCCTGGACCAAGGTGACGTGCTGTTCGACAAGGGCTACATCACCGAGCAGGACCTGGAGACCTTCCACGACCTCAACCTGCGCTTTCACCAGGTGATCGTCGAGGGCAGCGGCAACCCGGCCATTGCCGAGGCCCTGGCGCGCAATGACCATCGCCCTTTCGCTTCGGTGTCGGCGCTGGCCTTCGACCGCGACGACATGGCGCGTGAGTACCGCCGCTTCAACTTCGCCCACATGCAGCACCACTCGCTGCTCGATGCCCTGCGCAGCCGCCAGGGTGCGCGCGCCGAAGGCATCATGCGCGAACACGCCAACGCCACGCTGCGCTACGCCGAAGTGTTCGGCGCAGCCAGCGCGGCGGGTGGGGTACAGGTCATTTCCAGGGGCGACTGACCCCTGGCCTACAGGTCCAGCACCAGCTCGGCAGACCTGGCGCGTGAGCAGCAGGGTGTGAACTGGTCGTTGGCCGCCTGCTCGGCTTCGGTCAGGTACAGGTCGCGGTGCTCCGGCACCCCGTCCAGTACCCGTGTCAGGCAGGTGCCGCACACCCCTTGCTCGCAGGAAACGGCAATCGACACCCCGTGGCTTTCCAGCACCTGGACCACCGTCTTGTCCGGCGGAATGTGGAACACCTGCCCAGTGCTGCCGAGCCTGACCGAAAAGGCGCCATCACTGCTGGTGTCGACCGGTGTGGCGGCAAAGTACTCCCGGTGCAGTTGCGCTTGCGCCCATCCCTGGTCGCGAGCAGCGTCCAGCACATGCTGCATGAACCCGGCCGGGCCGCAGACATACAGGTGGTCATCAGCACTCGGCCGCGCCAGCACCTTGGCCGCATCGAGACGTGACTCGGGGTTTTCGTCGAAGTGCAGGTGCACCCGGCTGGCAAATGGCGCGCCGGCCAGACGCTGGAGAAACGCCGCCCGCTCGCTTGAACGTGCGCAGTAGTGCAGTTCGAACGCGTCGCCCTGCAGCCACAGCTGCTCAGCCATGCAGAGTATCGGCGTAATGCCGATACCCCCGGCGAACAGCAGACTGCGTGCGGCCCCGGGCATCAGCTCGAAGAGGTTGCGGGGCGCACTGATGTGCAGTCGCTGCCCGGCCTGAACCTGCTCGTGCAGGCAGCGAGACCCCCCTCGCGAAGCGGCGTCATTGAGCACGCCGATCAGGTAGCGGTGGCGTTCCTGGGAAGAGTTGCATAGGGAGTATTGGCGCACCAGCCCGCCGGGCAGGTGTACGTCGATATGCGCCCCGGCGCTGAACGCGGGTAAGGGATAGCCTTGTGCGCAGGTCAATTCGTAGCTGCAGATACCTTCGGCTTCGTGATTTCGGGATTTCACGACAACTTCAATCATGGTGCACCTTCCGTTGACGGCCAACGCGGTGGCCGTGCTCGAGATCGACTGGGAGCGTTATTGGGCGGTGGCGATCAATGGCGCTGTCACCTGCGCCCGTTCCTCGGCGAGCAGGCGCTCCAGGACCTTGCGCGACTGCACGCCACCAGCGTCGATGTTGAGCTTGAGCAGATTGCGCTGCGGGTTGGCCAGCAGGTTCGCCTGCTGCTGCTCGAGCATGTCGAGGTCTTCACTGAAGATCTTCCCCTGCCCTTCGCGGATGCTGGCAGTCAAGGCCTGATCCTGCGGGTTGAAGCTGCGCGCCATACCCCAGAAGTAGTGGATTGAGGTTTCAGTCTCGGGGGTGATGAAGTCGACCACGATGCTCGATGCCTTGTGCTCGGGTGCTGCGTCGTAGCCGCCCTTGCCCGCCAGCGCCACACCCACTTCGATCAGTACATGGCTGGGCGGGGTAAAACGGCAGATCTGCCAGCGGTCGACGGGCTGGTCGTCGGGCAGGTTGTTGCCACGCAAGGCCATGCGCCAGAACGGCGGAGCCATGATGTTCTCCATATGCCGGGCAGTGACGACCTCATCGCCATGGACGGTGGTCACCGGAGGGGCTTCGTCGATCTCCTTCTGGCCGATGCTGGAAGCGTGGACATAGGTTTCGTGGGTCAGGTCCATGAGGTTGTCGATCATCAGGCGATAGTCGCACTGGATGTGGAACAACCCGCCGCCGTAAGCCCACTGCTCGTTCTCGGCCCATTCCAGGTGGCAGATGGTGGCAGGGTCTGCCTTGTCCTGCTCGCCAGGCCACACCCAGATGAAGCCATGCCGCTCGACGGCAGCGTAGGTCTTGTTGCAAGGGAAGCCTCGCACGCGCTGGCCGGGCATTGACACGGTCTTGCCGTCGCTGCCCATCACCAGGCCGTGATAGCCACAGACCAGCTGGCCATCCTCGACATAGCCCAGGGACAGCGGCGCGCCACGGTGCGGGCAGAAGTCCTCGACGGCGTGCACCTGATTTTCCAGGCCACGGTAGAAGACCATTTTTTCCCCACAGATCTGCCGACCCAAGGGCTTGTCGGCGATTTCGTCGGGGGTGCAGGCGACATACCAGGCATTTTTCGGGTACATGGAACTCTCCAAGGATTTTGTTTTTGTGGATCCATTGAATGGCAAAAAACGACTTTAAGTCAATTATTATCGTTTTTTACCCTTGATTATGGATCCACAAAAACAAGTTCTACCCATCAGTCAGGGACTCAAAGCCTGTAGGTGGCGCGCACGGAAACGAACGAAGCTGGTAACACCCACAAGGCCCTGACAGCAATCTTGCGGGGTTGGACAACCATCCGGTGGTGCAGATCGCCCTGGAAGATGCCCAGGCTTACGCCCGCTGGGCCGGCCGCGAGCTGCCCAGCGAGGCGCAGCTGGAATACGCCATGCGCGGTGGCCTGACAGATGCCGACTTCAGCTGGGGTGTGTCCGAACTGCCGCTGGGCAAGCTGATGGCCAATACCTGGCAGGGCCAGTTCCCCTACCACAATACGGCGGCCGATGGTCTTACCGGTACCGCACCGGTAGGCTGCTTCCCCGCCAATGGCTTCGGCCTGTTTGATGCTGGAGGCAATGTCTGGGAGCTGACCCACACCGGCTACACGCCAGGCCACGATGCCCCGCGCGACGCCGCACTCGACCCGCCGGGGCCGTCCTTGCGTGAAAGCATGGACCCCGCCGACCCCGGCGTGCCGGTGGTCGTGATCAAAGGCGACTCGCACCTGTGCTCGGCGGACCGGTGCATGCGCTACCGGCCCTCGGCACGCCAACCGCAACCGGTATTCATGGCGACTTCGCACGTGGGGTTCAGAACGATTCGACAATAAGGGGTAACGGCCAAACACCGCTCGCAGCGCAGAAGCCTGATGACCGGTTCGCCGAAAAGGCATGAGCATTTGTTGGCCGGTGCGCGCGTGGATACAATCGCCGGTTTGCTTGCGACAGGAAGTCCCCATGCAACGAATCGTCATCCTCGGTAACGGTGGCAGCGGCAAGTCCACCCTCGCCCGCTTGCTCGGCGAGCGCCTTGACCTGCCCGTCGTCCACCTGGACAAACTGTTCTGGGAGCCCGGCTGGGCCGAGCCGGACGCCCAGCAGTTCCGCGAACGAGTGCGCGAGGCAGTCGCCGGCGATGCCTGGGTTTGCGAGGGCAACTATGCGCGCCGCACCTTCGACCTGCGCCTGCCGCGCGCCGACCTGGTCATCTGGCTGGATACGCCTCGGCTGACCTGTTTCATGCGGGTACTGCAGCGCCTGCTGCGTAACCAGCCACGCCCTGATCGGGCGGATGGTTGTGAAGAAAGGCTCGACATCGAGTTCCTCACGTTCGTGTGGACGTTCGACCGCGGTTACCGACAAGGCATTGAGGCCGTGCGCCAGAAGGTCGGGCCGCAGGTGCCTGTGCTGCATTTGCGGGGGAAACGGCAAGTCAGGGCATTTGTCGAAGGCTTGCCGGCCGCCAATGGCGACTCGGCATCGATGCTGAAAGGCGTTTGAGCATCGCGAAGGGCATGGGGGCTGGTTTGCGGCCTCAGGGCGACTGCCGAGGCATGCACTTCTCGACCAGCGTATCCCGGTTGGCATTGTTGGGGAGTGTCTTCAAACGGTCGGGCTGGCAGTGCTCATCGGACACTGCATAGTGGGAAGACTCGTCGCCGCAGGCCGCCAGCAACAAAGCGGTGAGAATCACAAGAAGGGTTTTGCGAATCATCTGCTCACTCACTCCATTGAAGGGCGGAGGCTTGGCATAAGAAAAGATTCTTGCCCAAATAGTAGCGCGTCACAGGGCGAGTTCAATGCCAGACTGGCACTGATTCACCAGACGATGATGCCCACTTGCGAACATGAGGTGTTGCATGAGCCTGATACCCAACCTGAATGGTCGAGCCAATGCCCTGATAGCCGGCGCTAGCCGAGGCATCGGTTTGGCGCTGTGTACGGCATTGTTGGCCCGTGACGAGGTCACCCGGCTCTGGGCCGTCTCACGCAACGCCAAAGACAATGACGCGCTTGCCGAGCTCGCCAGGCAACACGGCGAGCGCCTGGTGCTGGTGGATTGCGACGCGCGTGACGAACACGCACTCGCAGCCCTGGCAACCGGGCTTGGGCATACCTGCGATCACCTTCACCTGGTCATCAGCACCTTGGGCACTCTTCATCAGGACGGCGCCAAGCCAGAGAAATCCTTGGCGCAGCTGGATCTGGCCGGCCTGCAGGCGAGCTTTGCGAGCAATGCCTTCGCACCGATACTACTGCTCAAGCATCTGCTGCCCTTGTTACGCAAGGAGCCTGCTACCTTTGCAGCGCTGTCAGCTAGGGTGGGTTCTATCGGCGATAACCGCCTGGGTGGTTGGTACAGCTATCGGGCAAGCAAGGCGGCGCTCAACCA
Source organism: Pseudomonas sp. URMO17WK12:I7 (assembly GCF_003269045.1). Lineage (NCBI taxonomy): Bacteria > Pseudomonadati > Pseudomonadota > Gammaproteobacteria > Pseudomonadales > Pseudomonadaceae > Pseudomonas > Pseudomonas sp. URMO17WK12:I7. The sequence goes on from NZ_QLTL01000004.1 coordinate 174,183, forward strand.
GTTGCTGCACACCGCCAGTATCGAGCTCAGGCGCCTGAACCCGGCAGCCACGGTGCTGGCGCTGCACCCTGGGACCACGGACACGCAGCTGTCGCGACCGTTTCAAGGGAATGTGCCAGCAGGCAAGCTGTTTGACCCTGCGTTTGCGGCGCAATGTGTCATCGAGCAGGTGGCGCGGTTGGGGCCTTCGGACAGCGGAGGGTTCTGGGCGTGGGACGGACGAGTGATTGAATGGTAAAACCATCGCCAGTCGTACGCTCACAAAGCGCTACCCCTTGCCCACGCCGACCTCATCCCTGAAATCAGCAAGAAACACCTCAAGCCGCGCATGGCGCTCGGCCGCCAGGCGGGCCCCTTCACCGGTCGTGAAACCTGAGGCGAGTTTCAGCAGCTTGGTTTGGAAGTGCTCGATCGCATACAGCGTATCCCGATACTCCCTGCCCTGCGCAGCGGGGTTCTCGAAGTCGTATAGCGCCGACCCCATTCGCCCAGCCGTGTAAAAACACCGGGCAATGCCCACCGCACCCAAGGCGTCTAGCCGATCACTGTCCTGAAGGATCCTGGCTTCAGGTGTGCGCGGCTCGAAGCCCGCCGAGAAGCTGTGGGCCTTGACGGCATGTGCCACCTGCTCGATGCGCTGCGAGGGCCAGCCCAGGTCAGCCAGGATCGACGCGGCCTTGTTCGCAGACAGCGTCGACGCCTGGCCACGCAGTGGCGAGTTCTTTTCTACTGCGACACAGTCGTGCAGCAGCGTCGCCGCGAGCAGCACTTGCAGGTCGCCACCTTCCACCCGCTGTATCCGCTGCGCGTTTACCCACACACGATGGATATGGGACAAGTCGTGGGAGCCATCCTGTTGACCAACCGGCAGGCATTTCAGCAACTGGTCGGCGAGGGTCTGGAACGGGGCAAAGGCTTCGCTATTCATCTGAGGTGTATTCCATTGGCGATCATTGCGCGGGTTTCTAGTCGACCAGCTCGACGTAGCTGGACTCGCCCCCGCCCTCTGCACCGGACAACCAGCCCCAGATAAAGTGCAGCGTTGTACGCCCACTTGAATCCTGGCTCACCTCGCCGCGCGACCAGCCAGCGAGCAGCTCACCCTCCGTGGTGACGCACTGAAAAAGCAGTTCGAAGGTGTCAGTGCCCGTCACTCGGCCTACCTGATTGCCCACACGGATGCGGCCGCCCTGGTAGGTGCTGGTGATGGCCTCACCGTCAACAAAGTAACGGAAAATCGTGCCGTCACCGGACAGCCCTTGGCTGTTGCTGGCGACGGTGAATCGACGGTTGTGCAAGCGTTCGTACATATCAGAAAAGTTATCCATGACCCTCGTGCCTTCACGTGACATTCCATTTCAGACAGCCGAACCTTAGCCGAACAGCGTGGGCACTACCATCTGAACGTCCGTTTTTGACACATTGAACTGTCAGGGAACCGAACCATACTGGCTCACGTGCTGGCATCCACCCTTTCCACCCCTGACGATCGAGACCTGCACATGGCCCGCCTGTTCAACCCATCGCCAGGCCTGCGTGGCGCCGCGCCCAATCGCTGGGACTGGATCCTCCTGCCGCTGGTGCTGGTATTGCTGGTGCTCGCCGCCTATGGCGCCATGCAGATGAGCCGGCCGTTCGTGGTCGGCGAGGCGCTGCCGATTTCCCTCGATCCGGCCAACCTGCCCTACTACCTGATGCGCACCATCCTGCGGATGTTCATCGCGCTGGGCCTATCGCTGCTGTTCGCCTTCATCTTCGCCGCGCTGGCAGCCAAGTACCGCGCCGCCGAGAAGGCCATGATCCCGCTGCTGGACGTGCTCCAGTCGGTGCCCATCCTGGGCTTCCAGGCCATCGCCATCGCGCCCTTCATCGCGCTGTTCCCGGGCAACCTGCTGGGTGTGGAGTGCGCGGCAATCTTTGCCATCTTCACCTCCCAGGCATGGAACATGGCGCTGAGCCTGTACCAGTCGTTGCGCACCGTGCCGCCGGAGCTGAACGAGGCCGCGCGGGTATTCCGCCTCTCGGCCTGGCAGCGCTTCTGGCGCCTGGAGCTGCCGTTCGCCATGCCCGGCCTGCTGTGGAACATGATGATGTCGATGTCCGGCGGCTGGTTCTTCCTGGTAGCCGCCGAGGCCATCTCGGTGGCCGGGCAAGACATCAAGCTGCCCGGCATCGGCTCCTACATCGCCGTGGCCATCGACCAGCGCAACCTTGGCGCCATCGTCTGGGCCATCGGCGCGATGCTCACCGGCATCCTGCTCTACGACCAGCTGTTCTTCCGCCCGCTGCTGGCCTGGGCCGACCGCTTCCGCTTCGAAGACACTCAGGGCGATACCGCACAGCGCTCCTGGGTGCTTGACTTTGCCCGCCGTAGCCGTTGGCTGAGCGCCTTCAGCGAGCGGCTGGCCAAGGGCATGCAAAACGCCATGGGCTGGTTCGTCCTGCGCCACGACGGCAGCGTGGCACGGCGCCAGTGGCTGCGCCTGCCGGCCTGGTGGCCACGCGCCTGGGACATTTTCCTGGTGCTGGCCTGCGCCTTTGCCTTCTTGCGCCTGGGGCTGTTCGTGCACCAGGACGTCGGCTGGGGCGAAGCCTTGCACGTGCTCGGCCTGGGCCTGATCACACTGTGCCGGGTGATGCTGCTGATCGGCCTGGCCTCGCTGGTGTGGGTGCCGCTGTCAATCTGGATCGGCTTGCGCCCACGTTACTCGCAGAAGGTCCAGGCGCTGGCGCAGTTCCTTGCCGCCTTCCCGGTCAACCTGCTGTTCCCGCTGGTGGTGTTGCTGCTGGTGCACTTCCAGCTCAGCCCGAACATCTGGTTGAGCCCGCTGATGGTCTTTGGCACCCAGTGGTACATCCTGTTCAACGTGGTCGCGGGCGCGGCGACCATCCCCTACGAACTGCGCCTGGCCGCCGACAACCTCGGCCTGCGCGGCTGGCTGAAATGGAAGCGCGTGTACCTGCCGGCGGTGTTCCCCAGTTTCGTCACCGGCGCCATTACCGCCAGCGGTGGCTCGTGGAACGCCAGCATCGTCGCCGAGTACGTCAGCTGGGGCGACACCTCGCTGGTGGCCGACGGCCTGGGCAGCTACATCAAGCAGATGACCGATGCCGGCGACTTCCACCGCATTGCCTTGGGCATCGGCGTGATGTGCATCTACGTGATGCTACTGAACCGCTTCTTCTGGCGCCGCCTGTACCTGCTCGCCGAAAGCCGTCGTTGAGGACCTGCCATGAAACAACTGTTGATCGAACTCAAGGGCGTGAGCAAGGCTTTCCAGGCCTCCGACGGCACGCCGCGCACCATCCTCGAAGGTGTCGACTTCCACCTGCGCGAACGCGAGATCGTCGCCCTGCTCGGCCGCTCTGGGTCGGGCAAGTCGACCCTGCTGCGGATCATCGCCGGCCTGGTCGGCGCCGACCGTGGCACTGTCAAATACCAGGGCCGGCCGTTCCACGGGCCGGTGGGTGGTGTGGCCATGGTCTTCCAGACTTTCGCGCTGTTCCCCTGGCTGACCGTGCAGCAGAACGTCGAGCTCGGCCTGGAAGCCCAGGGCGTGACCCCGGCGGAGCGCCAGCGCCTGGCCGACGCGGCGCTGGAGCTGATTGGCCTGTCCGGCTTCGGCGGCGCCCTGCCGCGCGAACTGTCCGGCGGCATGCGCCAGCGCGTGGGCATCGCCCGCGCCCTGGTGATGAACCCCGAGGTGCTGCTGATGGACGAGGCCTTCTCGGCGCTCGACGTGCTCACCGGCGAAACCCTGCGCGACGACATGCTCGAGCTCTGGGAAGAACGCCGCATCACCACCCGTAGCATGCTGGTGGTGTCGCACAACATCGAGGAGACGGTGATGATGGCCGACCGCATCCTCATCCTTTCCAGCGACCCAGGCCGAGTGCGTTCGGAACTGCACATCGACCTGCCGCGCCCGCGCAATGCCGATTCAGCGGAGGTTCGCGCGCTGGTCGACGAGGTCTACGCACTCATGACCCTGCGCCCCGAAGCCATCGCCGCTGCGGGCGCGCCGCCAGCCGTGGAGCTTGGCTACCGGCTGCCCGACGCCGACATCGCGCGGATGGAGAGCGTGCTTGAACTGATCGCCGGCGAACCGTTCAACGGTGAGGCCGACCTGCCGCACCTGGCCGAAGAAACCGAGCTGCCCGACGAGGTGCTGTTCCCGATCTACGAAGCGCTGGGTCTGCTCGGCTTCGCCCAGGTGGTCGAGGGCGACATCCGCCTCACGCGCCACGGCCGCAACTACGTGACCGCCCGCCAGGCGCGGCGCCAGGACCTGTTCGCACGTCAGTGCAAAGGCCGCGTGTCACTGATCGGCTATATCCTCGACAGCCTGCACCTGGAGCCTGCCGGCCTGCTGGAAAAAACCGTGCTCGACCGCCTGTCGGAGTACATGGACGCCGACGAGGCCGAGCGCGTACTCAAGGTGGCCATCGAGTGGGGGCGCTATGCCGAACTGTTCGAGTACGACTTCCACACTCGCCGCCTGACCCTGGCGCGGGAAATCATGGATGAGCATTGAGCCCGCCTGCACGCATTAGCCACGGGTCATCCGCTTGCATGAAATCCCGCTTTGGTGCCATAACCAGACTGCTGCACAGATGCCTCATCTCGCCGTATCACGGTTACCCGTTCAATGGGAGAAGACAATGAAGCTCTTTTACACGCCAGGTGCCTGTTCACTCTCGCCGCACATCGTCCTTAACGAACTGGACCTGCCCTACACCGTCGAAAAAGTCGACCTCAAGACCCACACCACTGCCAGCGGCGCGGATTTCTACACGCTCAATGCCAAGGGCTACGTGCCAGCCCTGCAACTGGATAGCGGTGAAGTCCTCACCGAGGGCCCGGCCATCATCCAGTACCTCGCCGATCAGAAACCCCAGGCCAACCTGCTGCCCCCTGCGGGCTCGCTGGAGCGCGCGCGGGTGCAGGAATGGCTGAACTTCATCGGCACCGAGGTGCACAAGACCCTCGCCGCCCTGTTCAACCCGAGCATCACCCCAGAGGCCAAGAGCAAGACCATCGACACCTTCGGCAAACGCCTGGGCGTTGTGGAAAAGGCACTGCAAGGCAAGGACTACCTGACCGGCAAGGCCTTCAGCGTGGCCGACGCCTACCTGTTCACCATCGTCAACTGGGCGCCCATGCTAGGTATTGACCTCTCGCCCTGGCCAACGGTGGTGCAGTTCCAGAAGCGCGTCGCCAGCCGACCGGCCGTGCAGAAGACCTTGCAGGCTGAAGGCTTGATCTGACCTGCGCCGGCCCTGTGGGAGCCGCGCTTGCCGGCGATCGAGGGCGAAGCCCTCGCATGCTGCCTGTAAGTCTCTCGAACATGCGCAGATCCTGGGGCCGCGCTGCGGCCCATCGCCGGCAAGCGCGGCGCCCACCGGCTCAGTGCAGGATTGAAGGCTGGTGATCATCCCGTGAGCGTTGGCTTGCCGGCGATGAGGCCGGCACCGGCAACAGCGCGCTGGATCAGTGTACGGCTTGGGTCGAAAGCGATTGTTCGTGACTGGCATCCATGGACCCTTGGTAGATACCTGGCGATCTGGGCCACTTCGCCGTGCCGATGTGTAAGACCAGGATAGGCATCTTCATGCACCACACGGTTTCTATACTTCGCTGATCGCCAGCCCTGCCAGGAGCCACCCAGCATGCCTCCCGTTCATGACGCCGCCCAGACCGGATTTTCTCGCCAGGCACAGACCTACACCCAGGGCCGGCCAACCTACCCCGAAGCGTTATCCTCCTGGCTGCGGCAGGTGATCATGATCGACGGGCACACCCGTGTGGTCGATGTTGGCGCCGGCACCGGCAAGTTCACCCGCCTGCTGCTACCGCTGACTGATCGACTGGTTGCCGTCGAGCCCATCGCTGCGATGCGCCAGGAATTCGCCAAGTGTGTGCCCGGTATCGAGGTGCTTGCCGGAACAGCCCAGGCATTGCCTTTGCCCGCTGCCAGCGCAGACGTGGTGCTGTGCGCCCAGGCCTTCCACTGGTTCGCAGACGCCCAGGCACTGGCAGAAATCCATCGGGTGCTCACGCCTGGCGGGCGCCTGGGGCTTGTGTGGAACGTACGGGACGCGTCGGTCGATTGGGTCGCGGCGATTACCCGAATCATCACCCCTTACGAGGGTGATACGCCGCGCTTTCACACAGGTCATTGGCGCGATGCGTTCGACGGCTCAGGTTTTTCGGCACCGGAACTGACATGCTTCGAGCACACTCACCGCGGTAGCGCCGAAACGGTGATCATGGACCGTTTTCTGTCGGTCAGTTTCATCGCCAGCCTGCCGCCTGCGGACAAGGCCGAGGTTACCCGGCAACTGCGCGAACTGATCCAGACGCATCCGGCGCTACGGGGCCAGCAAACCATCGCGTTTCCCTACCAGACCCACGCGTACCTCTGCCATCGGCTTGGCTGAAGGTGAGTTCAGAACGACTTCCACGGCCAAATGGCTCAGATAAATCAGCCAATCATGTCCACAATTCAGTGCCCTATGAACGAGATGGCTTCCACCGTGCCGGGGATGTGATCAAGTCGGTCGCCCGGCAGATCGCCACGGCTTCGGAGCAACAGAGCGTTGTGGCCGAGGAGATCAATCGCGGCGTGCTCAACGTTCGCGACGTGTCCGAGCAGGCGGCGACTGCCGGCGAGGAAACCGCCGCATCCAGTGTCAAGCTGGCCCGGCTGGGTGCGGGCCTGCAAGTACTGGTGGGTAATTTCAAACGTTAAGCGTAGCCAGTGGCCCGTGCAGGTTGTGGCTGCATGGGCCAGCGGCTGCTCGTAACATCACGCCGCCCAGGTTTCATGCAGATGACGCCATAAAACGCGATCTCCTTGGCGGCTGAACACGGCGGTCGAGATCCGTGCCTTCGCGTCCTGGCCGGGCTGGCGGTGTGTCTCCTGATAGCGGATCACTGCGCCCTCCGGCCATTGCGCCAATGTTTCCAGCTCGGTCAGCTCGATGGTCAAGCCTGGCTGGCCACCCGCTCGTTTTGCGAACAGGGTTGCCACATCCTGCAGGCATACCTGAACACCGGTGGGCGTGATCATGGAGAAGTCCTGGGTGAATCGCTCCATCATCGCCTCAACCTGGCCTTCGCCTCTGGCGAACAGCGCCTCGATCAGTACGTGCAGGTCGATGACTTCGTGTAGGTAAGGGTTCATGGCATTCCAGTCCTGGGTTGATTGCCTTATGCAACGGGGATTCTACAGGCAGGGAACAGCCCGCATTCAGAAATGCATGAATCCATAGGCACTGAAACCATCAAACGTTCAAACTGCTCCAGAACGTCTCGGCAGAGGTATTGATAGGCGCAGTGGGACGCGTGAGGTTTATATCCAGAGGAATATCCCAGCGCTCATCGAGCGCTCTGATCAGCCTGCCATCAAGGACTTCCTGCTCAGTCAGGCTTTTGGGTAGCCACGCGATGCCTTTGCCTTCCAGGGCCATGGACGTCAAGACGGCGGCCAGGTGGCTGCTGAAGTGAGGCTTGAGCTGGAGGTACTCATCCTTTCCTTGCAAGCGATGCCTGACGATCCGCCCAAGGCCCGACTCTTCCGTGTAGGCAAGATAGGGCATGGACGTTTCTTCGCTTTCAAGATCAAGTGCCGGGCTTGCAAGAGGAAGGAGAATATCGTCACCGACCTTTTTGCTGATGTACTGGTCATGGGGTAGCTGAGGTGGCACTTCAGGGTGACGGTGACAGAGCAGGAACTGCACTTGCCCATGTACCAGCATCTGTTCACAGCTGGCCATACTGTCAGAGTGAAGCCGGATGGCTTCAATCGGCGCTCCGCGCTCGGCCGCTCTGATCCACCGCGGGAAGAAGGTAAAGGACAGCGAATGAGTCGCGGCAAATTGCAGGACCTTGGCTGCCTTCCCGGCAAGCTCCTGGGCCTCTGAACGGATTCGATAAATCCGGCTCACCTCGTCCAGAACACTCGGCAGAATGTGCTTCCCCGCCTCGGTCAAGTTGGCGCCTTGCGGCGTGCGGGTGAACAGTTCAACGCCTATCCAGCTCTCGAACGACCTGATCCTGCGGCTAAAAGCAGGCTGGGTTACATGGCGCGCATCGGCGGCTCGAACGAAGCTGCCGTTCTCTGCCAGGGCGATGAAATCCTCAAGCCAGACCAGTTCCATGGGCAATGCCGTTTCAGCATGGGGGCCTGCATTAATAGCATTGGGCGGACCTCGTTGCCAGGCTTAATTTGAAGTCCTCAACAACAAGAGGAGCGCATCATGCGTATCGTCGACATCCGCGAAAAGACCGTTTCCATTGCCTCGCCAATTGCCAACGCCTATATCGATTTTTCCAAGATGACCTGCTCTGTCGTAGCGGTGGTGACTGATGTCATCCGTGATGGCAAGCCAGTGATTGGCTACGGCTTCAACTCCAATGGTCGCTATGGTCAAGGCGCGCTGATGCGTGATCGCTTCCTGGCTCGAATCACTGAAGCTGACCCAGAGTCGTTGATCGACAAGGAACACAACAACCTCGATCCGTTCGCCATCTGGAAAACCCTGATGACCAACGAGAAGCCGGGAGGCCACGGCGAGCGCTCGGTTGCCGTCGGTACCATCGACATGGCGGTATGGGATGCCGTCGCGAAGATCGAAGGCAAGCCGCTTTATCGCCTGCTGGCCGACCGCTACCGTGGCGGCAAAGCCGACGACAAAGTCTGGGTGTACGCCGCCGGTGGCTATTACTACCCAGGCAAGGACGACACCAAGCTGCAAGACGAGATGCGCGGTTACCTGGACCGCGGTTATGACGTCGTCAAGATGAAGATCGGTGCCGCCCCCCTGGCCGATGACATCCGCCGCATCGAAGCCGTCATCAAAGTCGTTGGCGATGGTCGTCGCCTGGCAGTCGACGCCAACGGCCGCTTCGATCAGCAAACCGCAATCGCCTATGCCGAAGCCCTCAAGCCCTACAACCTGTTCTGGTACGAAGAGGCAGGCGACCCGCTGGATTACGCACTGCAGGCCGAGCTGGCCAAGCACTACGACCTGCCAATGGCGACCGGGGAAAACCTGTTCTCGCACCAGGACGCTCGCAACCTGCTGCGCCATGGCGGCATGCGCCCGGACCGTGACTACGTGCAGTTCGACTGTGCCCTGTCGTACGGGCTGGTTGAATACATGCGCACGCTCAACGTCATGGAAGAAATGGGCTGGTCCTCTCGCCGCGTCGTTCCCCACGGCGGCCATCAGATGTCGCTGAACATTGCAGCAGGCCTCCACCTGGGCGGCAACGAGTCCTACCCGGATGTGTTCCAGCCTTTCGGTGGCTTCGCCGATGGCATCCGCGTCGAGAACGGCTATGTGGGCCTGCCGGATATCCCAGGCGTCGGTTTCGAAGCGAAATCTGCACTGTACAACGTGATGCGCGAGCTGGGCGAAGGCTGATGCAAGCCAGCAGCTGCCTTGTGTTGCAAGGCAGCTGCGTTACAAGCGTCGCACGTCGACGCCTGACCACACAGCCGATCACAACAATAAAATGAGGTGCGCTCGTGGAAACGTCCAAATCCCGCTGGTATGGCCAGCTCTATGTTCAGGTACTGATTGGCATCGTGATCGGTGGCTTGGTCGGCTACCTGGAGCCGGATATCGGTGCACAGCTGCAGCCCTTCGCCGATGGCTTCATCAAGCTTATCAAGATGCTGTTGGCGCCCATCATCTTCGGCACCGTAGTCGTCGGCATTGCAAAAATGGGCGACATCAAGGAAGTCGGCCGCATAGGCGTCAAAGCGTTAATCTATTTTGAAATCCTGTCCACGATTGCCTTGGTCATCGGCCTGGTGGTTGTCAACATCGTCAAGCCAGGCGTTGGCATGAACATCAACCCGAGCACCCTCGATGGCAGTGCCATCGGGAAGTACAGCCAGGCGGCTCAGGAACAGGGCGGCACCGTTGATTTCTTGCTGAACATCATCCCCAGCACCTTCGTCGATGCCTTTGCCAAGGGCTCCATGCTCCAGGTGATTCTGTTGTCGGTACTGATGGGCGTAGCGCTGGTTCAGATGGGGCCAACCAGTAAACCCCTGATCAACGTCATTGACCTTTTCCTGCATGGCCTGTTCAAGATCGTCGCCATGGTCATGCGGCTTGCCCCTCTCGGCGCGGGGGCTGGCATGGCGTTTACCATCGGCAAATATGGCGTGGGCACGCTGCTGTCGCTGGGGCAATTGCTCGTTGCGCTTTACATGACCACCCTGGTGTTCATCGTCGTCATTCTGGGAACTGTCGCGCGCTGGTCTGGCTTGCCGCTTATGCAGTTTCTGCGCTACTTCAAGGATGAAATCCTGGTCACGCTGGGCACCTGTTCGACCGAGGCCGTGTTGCCACGGATGATGGCAAAACTTGAAAAACTGGGCTGCAAGAAATCTGTCGTGGGGATGGTTCTGCCTACTGGCTACACCTTCAATGCCGATGGCACCTGTATCTACCTGACCATGGCCGCGATCTTCGTTGCCCAGGCAACCAACACGCCCCTCTCGCTCATGGATCAGATGATCTTGCTAGGCGTGCTGCTGCTCACCTCCAAAGGCTCGGCTGGGGTTGCGGGGGCCGGGTTCATCACCCTGGCTGCCACGCTGACCACCCTTCACTCGATCCCATTGGTAGGTCTGGTCCTACTGCTCGGCATAGACCGCTTCCTCAATGAAGCCCGGGCAGTCACCAACCTGATTGGCAACGGTATCGGCACCATCGCCATTGCCAAATGGGACAAGGCGTTCGACGTCGAAACTGCCAAACGTGAAATCGCCGCGTTGAAGCAGGAGAAAACCGAAAACAAGACCAAATCGTACGCCCTACAAGAGTAAGCGCATCGCCGCTGCCAGCTGCGCGCTCGCGCGCGGCTGGCACTGCGTTTTTGCCTCCGGCTGACCGCACCTCAAAGCCGCACCCTCAATCAAGTCATCAAGGTCATACCGGGTCATGAAGAAAACGATTGTCGCATTCAGCCGCGTTCACCCGAGCCTGTTCGCACCTTACGCCAACCCGTTCAACCTCATTGGGCAGTACAAACCGTCGGCCCTGGATCCCTCTCGTCATGAAATGAAAATTCGCTGACGTGCGATGTGAAGTGGCCGCTGCCACGGCTGCCATAGAGTCGGTGCACAACAAGACCGTGCCCGGAATCACGAGAGCAGCCATGAGCAGATCCACCCGAACGAGCGACACCGCTACCCCGCAAGCGCCCGCATCCGGCCGAAACCGTCGCACGCGCAAGCGGGACGACCTGCCGGAAGACTCTCCGTATCAAGCGCTGATCGACGCCGCAGCCAACCAGACCCTGGCGGCCAACCCGCTGGTCAGCATGCGCCCGGCCGACCTGGCCGGTTGGGCCGGCTCCCTGCTCAAGGCCGTGGGCAAGTCGCCGCTCAAGGCTGGCGCCCATGTAGGGGGTTACCTGAAGGCGCTGGGCGGCATCGTCGATGGCCATTCCGGCATTGCGCCAGACCCGAAGGACAAGCGCTTTGCCGATCCGGCCTGGCAGTCCAATGCCTTCTTGCGCGCACTGCTGCAAAGCTACCTGGCCGGCCAGAGTGAGCTGACCCGCTTCATCGAGACCAGCGACCTTGCCCCGATGGAAAAGAACCGTGCCCGGTTCATTGCGGCACTGCTGGCCGATGCCCTGGCCCCCAGCAACTCACCGCTGACCAACCCGGCGGCGCTGCGCAAGCTGGTGGACACTGGTGGCATGAGCCTGGCCAAGGGCATCGGCCAGTTCGGCCAGGACATCCTGCATAACCGCGGCCTGCCGAGGCAGGTCGACAGCACACCGTTCAAGGTTGGGGAAAACATCGCCACGGCCAAGGGCGAAGTGGTGTTTCGCAACGAGATGTTCGAGCTGCTGCAGTTCGCCGCCACCACCGCAAATGTCCATGCCAGGCCACTGGTGATGTCGCCACCGCAAATCAACAAGTACTACGCCATCGACCTGTCGCCGGAAAAAAGCCTGATCAAGTGGATTCAGGACAGCGGGGTAACCCTGTTCGTCATCAGTTGGCGCAACCCCACCCGCGAGCATCGCGACTGGGGACTGGCCGATTACGCGCTGTGCCTGGACCAGGCGGTGGACGTGGCGCGCAGCATCACCCGCAGCCCGGATGTGAACATGTGGGGCTCCTGCTCGGGCGGTATCACCCTGGCCGCCTACCTGGGCTGGCTGGCGGCGCGTGGCGAGGGCCACAAGGTGGCCAATACCAGCTGGGCGGTGTGCGTGCTCGACATGCCCTCGGCGTTGGGCGACACCACCCTGGGGCTGTTCAACACCCCTTCGGCCCTGAGCGCGGCCAAGGCCTGCTCGCGGCGAAAAGGCGTGCTGAGCGGCCAGGACATGGCGCGCATGTTCGCCTGGATGCGCCCGAATGACCTGATCTGGAGCTACTGGGTCAACAACTACCTGCTGGGCAACAAACCGCCGGCTTTCGACATCCTGGCCTGGAACAACGACACCACGCGGCTACCGGCCCAGCTGCACGCTGACTACCTCGACCTGATCCAGCAGAACCCCTACACCCACCCGGGTACCCTGCAGATTGCCGGCGAGTCGATCGACATGACCCAGGTGCAGGTGGGCGCCTATGTGGTTGGCGGTACCACCGACCACATCACCCCATGGCAGGGCTGCTACCGCACTGCCCGGCTGTTTGGCGCAGACACTACCTACGTGCTGTCCAACGCCGGCCACTTGCAGAGCCTGGTAAACCCGCCGGGTAACCCGAAATCGTTCTTCTACGCCGCACCGGCCAACGTCGAGGCCCCGGAAACCTGGCTGCAGAGCGCCGGGGATCGCCAGCAAGGTAGTTGGTGGCCGCACTGGCGCGAATGGATCGGCCAGCGCTCGGGCGACAGCCGGGCTGCACCGAAGAAACCCGGTTCGCGCAAGTACCCGCCCCTGTGCCCCGCACCTGGCTCCTATGTCATGGCGCGTTGAGTCAACGCCTGCAGTCGCGAAGGGCCGTTGACGGTGAGGGTGCATGAGCAGCAATGAACCTTCGTGGCGTTCGCGGCTCAGTTGTGCAGAGCACGCTTGCGACTTCGACAAAGGATTGCCATGCCCCATGCACCCGCCACCACCCTCCCCGCGATGCGCGTAGAACGTGAACTGAGCCTGCGGGCGGTGCTCACTGGGGCGCTGTTGGGCATCTTGCTCACGCCTTCGAATGTGTATGCGGGGCTGAAGATAGGCTGGTCCTTCAACATGTCGATCATTGCCTTGCTGATCGGTTTCGCCCTGTGGCAAGGGCTCGCGGGGCGCAGGGAAAACCGGCCTGCGTGGACATTGCACGAAAGCAACATCAACCAGACCGTGGCCTCGGCCGCCGCCTCCATCGTCTCTGGCGGGCTGGTCGCGCCGATTCCCGCCTATACCCTGCTCACCGGTCACCAACTGGACCCGGTGCCGATGATGGCCTGGGTGTTCTCGGTAAGCTTTCTGGGCATCTGGATCGCCTGGTATCTGCGCCCTGCCCTGCTCAACGACCATGGCCTGAAATTCCCCGAGGGCATGGCGACCCTGGAAACACTGCAGCAAATCTATAACCACGGGCGCGAAGCCATGGCGCGGATCAAGGTGCTGTGCAGCGCCGCGCTGTTGTCCGCGCTGGTGAAGTGGATCGACGGCTTCGTCTGGGCGATACCGCGCTGGGCGCCCACACCTGCTCTCGAGCGCCTGACCTTCACGCTCGACCCTTCGCTGATGCTGATCGGCTTCGGCAGCATCATCGGCATACGTGTAGGCCTGACGCTGCTGATCGGCGCCGCGTTGGCCTGGGGCGGGCTGGCGCCGTGGTTGATCGAACATGCCCTGGTGGTGCTTGCCCCGGACGCCAGCGGCCCACAGTTCGCCGCACTGGTGGAATGGCTGTTGTGGCCGGGTGTAAGCCTGATGGTGTGTGCGACCCTGACTTCGTTGATGGTTCGACTTTTCCAGGTACCCCGGCGCTCCCCCGCCAACCTGCGCGTGCCGCGCGCCAGGGTGCGATTCACCCCATGGCCTGCGTCGGGGCTGCTGTTGTCCATCGTGCTGATCGTGACCCTGCAAGCCCTGTTGTTCGGGATCGACGGGTGGATGGCGCTGCTGAGCATTCCTTTGGCAGTGTGCCTTGCCGTGGTCGCCGCACGCGTGGTCGGCGCCACCGGCATCGCGCCGATAGGCGCCATCGGCAAGCTGTCGCAGCTCAGCTTCGGCCTGATTGCGCCGGGGCAAGTGGCGATCAACCTGATGAGCGCCAACACGGCCGGTGGCGCGGCCGGGCAGTCCACCGACCTGATGAACGACTTCAAGGTAGGCCTGGCGATCGGTGCGGCGGCACACAAGCAGCTGATTGCGCAATGCATCGGGATCTTCATCGGCAGCGTGGTCGGGGTGCTGGTGTATCGGGTGCTGATTCCCGACCCGCAGGCCTTGTTGCTGACCGAGCAGTGGCCGGCACCGGCCGCAGCGACCTGGAAGGCGGTGGCGCAGACATTGACCCAAGGGTTGGGGGCGCTGCCGCTGGCGTTGCGCTGGGCGATTGTGGCCGGCAGCGGGGTTGGCGTGCTGCTGGGCGCGCTGGACGGCCTGCTGCCGCAGCGCGCGGCGCGTTGGTTGCCGAGTACGGCAGCGCTGGGGTTGGCGTTCATCCTGCCGGCGTCGATCAGCCTGATGATGGGGCTGGGGGCGGTGGTGACCTGGCTGGTCAGTTGCCGGTGGCCGAGCGTTACCGAGCGGTTTGCGATCACTGCGGCGGCAGGGTTGATTGCCGGGGAAAGCATCATGGGGGTGGGGGCATCGTTCTGGGAGATGCTGCGCACGCTGTAGGCCGACAGATGCCAGTGGTGCCATCACACTGGCGGTGCGGATTGAACTCGCGACTCAGCACTCAGCGCCCGTTTCAACACTTCGTAAATTTTGCCGTCGCTCGATTGGGCAACGTTGAAACGCAGGAAATCCCCCGCCGTCATGGACTGGCTGAACGCATTGCCGGGCGCCAGCAACACACCTTCAGTCAGGCAGGCTCTGGCCAGCGCGGCTGCATCCTTGCCTTGAGGGAGCTGGCACCAGAGGTACATACCTGCCTGGGGAATCCTCCAGGGCTTGATACCAATGGCTTGAAGCTTCGCTACCGTACTGTCCATTGCCTCGGCCAACCGCAGGCGAACACTCTCCAGGTGCTTTCGGTACCCGCTATCAGTGATGGCTTGATGGATGATATCCGCAGCCAAGCGCCCAGCCCCGAATGTGGTCGCAATCTTGAGGTCGACCAGGCTCTCGATCCATTCACGCCGCGCGGCGATGTAGCCACACCGTATCGACGCGGAGATGGTCTTGGAAAAGCTGCCTATCTGGATGACGCGGGAGAGGCCGTCGAAGGCAGACAGCCTGGGCGCGGGCGTGTTCTCGAAATCCGCGAAGATGTCGTCCTCTACGATCACCAGGTCGGAGCTATCGGCCAGCTTCAGCAGCCTGTGCGCCGTGACCGGAGACAGGGTGGCCCCGGTCGGGTTGTGGATGCCGGAATTGGTCATGTACAACCTGGGGGAATGCTTGAGCAGGGCAGCGCCGAACGCCTCGATATCTGGGCCCGTCTGCGTGTAGGGTACGCCCACAATGTTCACCCGGTGTGCTTTCAGGATTGCGTGAAAGTTGAAGTAACAGGGGTCGTCGACCAGGACGGTGTCTCCCGGCTCCAGCAGAAACCGGCAAATCAGGTCGATGGCGTGGGTGCCGGAATCGGTGAGCATGATCTGCTCCGGAGCTGCATCGACCCCGATACCCGCCAACCGTCGCGACAGGAACTGCCTGAGCGGCGGATGCCCAAGGGGTGAAGCATACTCCGTCAGTTCCAAGGTGTCGGAACGGGCAGCGACGCGCAGCGCCTTACGCATGCCGGCTTCGTACATCCAGGATGCAGGTAGCCACCCACACCCAGGTTTCAGCGCATCGCTGGGCGTTTCAAGGGACTGGCGCGAGATCCACAATGGGTCGACTTCACGATCGAGCCTGGGGCCGAGTTCGGTCAGTGCCAGTGGCGCCACGGGCCCGGCCACGTAATAACCGGAGCCACGGCGTGAACTGAGTACACCCTCTGCCATCAACCGTTCATAAGCTTCGAGGACGGTGGAAACCGATACCTGCATGGTCTGCGCCATTGCCCGGACCGAAGGAATTCTTGCTCCTGGCGTGTAGGTTCGGGAGGTAATCCTGGACTGGACCTCACTCATTACGGTGCGGATCAGCGTTGCACTGCGTTTCATCGCGCCCTCAACTGTGCTGGGTTACTGTGCATAACAGTTCGGCCAAACTGTGTTGGATTGTACATGGCCTTGGTGAACCCGTCAGTGATGTACTGAACCCGGACTTTTCGAGGACTGGGCGATGGAAAAATCAACAAGCGGGTGGATCAACGGCTTCATTGGCGTCGCTATCTTCGCGGGCTCGTTGCCGGCCACCCGTGTGGCAGTAACAGCCTTTGAACCTACGTTTCTGACCTGTGCCAGGGCAACGATTGCCGCCCTGCTGGGTGCGCTGTTCCTGCTCGTGCTACGCCAGCCTCGCCCCAAACGTAGTGACTTGTGGTCATTGGCCATAACAGCGGCGGGCGTCGTTATCGGTTTCCCATTGCTGACAGCGCTGGCCCTGCAGCACGTCACTTCTGCTCATTCCATTGTCTTTGTCGGGCTGCTGCCACTGTGTACCGCTGGGTTTGCCGTGCTGCGGGGCGGCGAGCGGCCCCGGCCACTGTTCTGGTTGTTCTCGTTGATGGGTGCCGGAATCGTCGCGGGCTATGCATTGATCAATGGCGGCGAGGCGTCGGTGGTGGGCGATCTGCTGATGATGGCAGCGGTAGTCGTCTGTGGCTTGGGTTATGCGGAAGGGGCGCGTCTGTCGCGGACATTGGGGGGTTGGCAGGTGATCAGCTGGGCGTTGCTGGTGGCGTTGCCGCTGATGCTGCTACTGACCGTCACTCATCTTCCGGCGCCAGATGCCTTCGCCAAGGTCAGCGCCCCTGCGTGGTTCAGCCTTGGCTACGTTTCACTGTTCAGCATGCTGATCGGGTTTGTGTTCTGGTACCGGGGGCTGGTCCAGGGTGGCATTGCGGCGGTTGGCCAACTGCAACTCTTCCAGCCGTTCATGGGGCTTGGGCTGGCCGCGCTGCTGCTGCACGAGCAGGTCAGCTGGATGATGCTGGTGGTGACGCTGGGGGCTGTCATCTGTGTTGCCGGGGCCAAGAAATACGCCCTGTAGCGCTGAAAGCGGGTGATGTTCCTGTGGTAGCGGGCTTGCCCGCGAAGCAGGCTACGCGGCGGATGGCACCGGCTTTGCCGGTGTTCGCGGCGGTGCGGCGATCCGACAAGCCCGCTCCCACAGACCCGTGCCAATCAGAAGATGTGTGCAGATCTGAGCCGAATGATCGACTGCGCCATGTTGGTGCGAAAGTGTGATCTCTGCAGCTGAGCCTGCGTCTGAAACGCTACCCCCTGCCGTCGCCTGGGGGAGTGAGGACAGGGCCTTCCATGCAAACGCTGTTGAACGAGATTCTCGACGAAGTGCGCCCCTTGATCGGCAAGGGCAAAGTGGCTGACTACATTCCTGCGCTGGCCGACGTGCCGGCGCAGCAGCTGGGCATCGCCGTGTATGGCAACGATGGCAGTTACCATTGCGCAGGCGACGCCCAGGTACCGTTCTCGGTGCAGAGTATTTCCAAGGTGTTCAGCCTGGTCCAGGCGATCGGCCACTCCGGTGAAGCCATCTGGGAACGGCTTGGGCATGAGCCCTCGGGCCAGCCGTTCAATTCGCTGGTACAGCTGGAGTTCGAGCGCGGCCGCCCGCGCAATCCTTTTATCAATGCGGGCGCGCTGGTGATCTGCGACATCAACCAGTCGCGCTTCGCCGCCCCCACCCTGTCGATGCGCGATTTCGTGCGGCGGCTGTCGGGCAACCCGCACATTGCCATCGATGCCCGCGTTGCGGATTCGGAATACCAGTTCCGCGCGCGCAATGCGGCCATGGCTTACCTGATGCAGTCTTTTGGCAACTTCCATAACGAGGTCGAGACGGTGTTGCGCAGCTACTTCAGTTACTGCGCGCTCCAGATGAGCTGCCTGGACCTGGCCCGGGCCTTCTGTTTTCTGGCTAACGACGGGTTCTGCAAGCACAGCGGCGAGCAAATCCTCAGCCGGCGCCAGACCCAGCAGGTGAATTCGATCATGGCCACTAGCGGGCTGTATGACGAAGCGGGGAACTTCGCCTACCGCGTGGGCTTGCCAGGCAAGAGTGGCGTGGGCGGCGGGATCGTGGCGATCGTGCCGGGGCAATTCACCGTGTGCGTGTGGTCGCCGGAGCTGAATGCGGCGGGCAACTCCCTGGCGGGGATGGCAGCGCTCGAATTGCTGAGTTCACGGATTGGGTGGTCGGTGTTCTGAACAGCAGCCAGACGGTCATGGCGGTTCGGCTTGAGGGGGCTATCGTTGCTTGTCTGGGCAACCGCTACCGATCGAGGGTAGAGCCATGAACACCCGTGATTTGCTCGAACAATTACTCCGGGCCGGCCAGGGTTCGCAAGCGCAACAAGGCAGCGGCGGCCTTTCCTCGCAAGACGGCCTTGGTGGCTTGCTGGGCGGGCTGCTTGGCGGCGCAAGCTCAGCTGGAGGTGGCAACGGCCTGGGTGGTCTGCTGGGCGGCCTGTTGGGTGGCAGCAGCGCTGGCGGCGCTGCGCAGGGGCGCCCGGCAGGTGGCATCAATTACGCTACCCTGGCGTCGTTGGGCATGATGGCGTTCCAGGCCTACCAGAGCTGGCAACGTAGCCATGCGGCAGCGCCGCAACAGGCGGTGCGCACTGTCGATCAATTGTCCGGGCCCGAGGCGGAAGATCATAGCCACGCGATCCTGCGTGCGCTGATTGCCGCCGCCAAGGCTGATGGTCGTATCGACGAGCAGGAAGAACAGTTGATCTACGCGCAGATCAAACGGCAGACCAACGACCCGCAACTGCAGCAATGGCTGGATGAAGAAGTCAGCAAGCCGCTCGATGCTGGCGAGGTCGCGCGGTCGGCCAAGGACCCGGCCATGGCCGCGGAAATGTACCTGGCCAGCGTGATGCTGGTGGATGACCAGCAGGATGCAGAGCGGGCCTACCTTGACGAGCTGGCCAGTGCGCTGCAGATCGACCCGACATTGCAGGTGCACCTGGAGCAGCAGGCCAAGGGCGC
The DNA here is from genome assembly GCF_003269045.1 of Pseudomonas sp. URMO17WK12:I7. Classification (NCBI taxonomy): domain Bacteria; kingdom Pseudomonadati; phylum Pseudomonadota; class Gammaproteobacteria; order Pseudomonadales; family Pseudomonadaceae; genus Pseudomonas; species Pseudomonas sp. URMO17WK12:I7. Next base: position 193,413 of record NZ_QLTL01000004.1, read on the forward strand.
TGTTTGACACCGCCATTGGGGCCAGAGGAGAACTTTGTGGGAGCGGGTTTACCCGCGAACACGGGCGAAGCCCGTGCCATCCTCCGCGTTGCCTGCTTCGCGGGTAAACCCGCTCCCACAGGATCCGCGCCGGCCTGTAAAAATGAGCAAGTCAGTGCTTCAGATTTCTGATGCCCCATCTGCCCAATGACCGGGTATCTTCAGTACTTCGCGCAAGTAATCCAGTGCCCGCTGAAAGACGGGGTGGCAGTCCGCATAAGGGAGATCTTCGAGCGAAGCCCAGAAAAACTCGAACACGTGGCCGTGGTCATCCAGCGTCTGATGCGCCCACCGCTGGGGCAACGCTTGGTGAGTTCGGCACAGGTGAAACGACCACACTTGCCCCAGATGCCCGGCGACCCAGCACCCCAGGTCGCGCTCGATGGCGGCCCCCCTGATACCGGATTCCTCTTCCAGCTCACGCAACGCCGCCTCACCCGGCGTCTCGCCGTGCTCGATGGTGCCCTTCACCAATTGCGTGCCTGCAAGGGGATGCCGAAACAGCAGCAGCTTCGGTGGGGTCGTATTCGAAAGCACCACTGGGCATGATTTGTTTGGATGCATCACGCTCTCCTTACCTATTCGCGGACTCAGGCAGTCGACCGATACTACCGGGCCGGTTACGCTGGCGCTTCCCACCTGCACGGACGCACCCATGACAGACGCCTACCAAGGAAGCTGCTTATGCGCAGCAGTCGGTTTCGAGCTACTCACCCAGCCACAGGCAGTCAGTCATTGCTATTGCAGCCAGTGCCGCAAAGGCCATGGAGCCGCATTTGCTTCCTATGGCAGCGTCCCGCGCAACACGCTGCGTGTACGTCGCGGCGCCAACAGTATCAAGGCCTACGCCTCTTCACCGACGGCAGTGCGCGAGTTCTGCGTGGCGTGTGGCTCGACCTTGTTCTGGTCACGCTCTGAAGGTGAGTTTGCCGACTGGATTTCGATAGCGCTGGGCACGCTTGATACACCGTTTTTTCCGGAAAAGCAGGCGCATGTTCACGTCGATTGCGCAGCGCCCTGGTACAAACCATTCAGCATTCGGTCTCAGGTCGACTGAGCGCTGTGGGGCGTTGGCAACTAACGCCCGCAGGAACATCACCCACGGTTTACTGGTTTATCCGCAGGTGGCCGAAATGGTTGCTGGTGACGATCGTGACGCAAGCCGCTGTGGCAGTGATTGGGCTGCTGCCGATGTTCTGCCCCGATGATCATTTCAGGCGAATGCGAGTGCTTGGCCTGAGTGAGCCAGGCGGGGTGGCGCTGCTCAGTTGGCAGGACGGGGCAAGGTTGAGCACCCTGCCCTGTCGTTCTGCGCGCCACGGCCCAAGCGCTCGCAAACTGCAAGGCGCGGGGCCGAGCAGGGCTGGGCTTAGTCCGCAGCCTGTTCCGCCGCGCTATCGGCGACCGGCGCTTGAGCAGCCGCTTTGGGCTTGGCACGGTTTTTACGGTCTTTGCCGCGCTGCCGCGAAGCTTGCTGCTTGGCATACAGCGCCTGGCCGGCGGTGACGATGCCAGCGGGCTGACCGTTCAAGTCCAGGCGTGGCGCGTTCTCTACCATGCAGGCCCAGTACCGGTTGCCCCGGCACCAGGTCGAGATGCCCAGCTTGAGCTGTTCGCTGGTGATGCCGAGCAGTTCCAGGTGTTGCTCGGCATCCTTGAAGATGCCCTCTTTGAGCGGCACCTTGGGGGCCGGGTTTACAGGGAACGCCAAGGGGAAATGCTTCTGCAATGGCCAGATCGCTTCCACCGCCGGGTCCACCTCACGCGCCTTTGCCTGTGGCGCGGGCTTGCGCTTGGCGGGGCGCGGCGGGTTCTCGGCCTTTGTCTGCTGCTCTTTTTCAGACCGCAGGCGGTCACGTAACTCAGCTAGTTGTTCAAAACCCATCGTTAATTCACTGCTTCTACGTTGATTGCGTGGCGCAAGGATAAGCCATGCAGCGCCAGCGAGCAGCAGAAAGAGGACAAATCGCTGCTGTTTTTACTGAAATGGCATGACCACGCGTCCGTTCAAGCGCCACCCCGGAAGCAACTGACGCCCCAGGCGGTGATCTTGAACGGCAGGTGATAGTGCGCCTGTGCATCGCCAATACCGAAGCGGTACACCAGCTCGTCGATAAACGGAATGTCTGGCAACGGCGTACCCAACTGGCGGTAGAATTGCGCCACCTGCAGACGCACTTCATAGACGCCCACCCCGAACAGCGCGTTCATATCGGCCAGCCCCGCCCACTGCCCGCGCGCATCGATGACACCTTGCGCGATCGGCGCGCCGCCCGGCAACGCGATGCTCAGGCGCAGCCCTTGCGCGGCACGCCCGCTGGCGATGTCCACAACATGCACGGAGACGCCACCGTTCATGCCCAGAACCCCTGGTGCGCGGCTGCGGCCTCTTCTTCAAGCACCGGACCATGAACCTGCACGGCGCGCTGACCGCGCGCAAACACCTCGCGGCACGGCAGCGAGAAGGTGGGGTTTTCCGGGTGCGCACCGGTCAGCCCGAGCAGCGCGTGTTCCGACAACGCATACACCACCCGGCCAATACCGGTCCAGTACACCGCACCCGCGCACATGCAGCAGGGCTCGGCGCTGGTGTACAGGGTGCAGCCTGCCAGTTGTTCCGGGGTCAGCAGCTTGGCGGCGCGCGCCGCCGCGACCAGTTCGGCATGCTGGGTCGGGTCGCCCTCCGGGGGCATGGAGTTGTTGCCGGCACTGGCGATGATCTGGCCTTGGGCATCGGCGACGAGGGCGGCGAAGGGGTGGCGGCCGTCGTTGCGCGACTGCTCGGACAGGCGGATCGACTCGCGCAGCAGGGCCAGGTCCATCTCGGACAGGTCAGCGCCGGAGCGGGTGAAGGTCATGGCTGTTACTCCTTGAACGGCGTTTGAAAGCGCGCCAGCTGGCGCGCGTGAGAATGCAGGTTCACTTGGCCAGGCTGGTATCGACGGCGTCCTGGCTGCCGGGTTTGGCTTCACGGTTGAGCAGCAGGTTGAGCAGGATGGCGCTGACAGCGGCAAGGAAGATCCCGCTTTCCAGCACCAGCTTCAGCGGGCCACTGACATGCTCGAACAGCGCCGGCATCGACATCGGCAACACACCGAGGCTGACCGACACCGCCACGACCAGGCCGTTGCGGGTGCCCTCGAAACGTACGCGGGCCAGTTCCTGAATGCCGGCCACCGTGGTCATGCCGAACATCACGATGGCGCAGCCACCGAGCACGGGCGTCGGCACGCTGGCGATCAGCGCACCCAACTTGGGAAACAACCCCATCAGCACCATGATGGCGCCCGCTGCCGCGACCACGAAGCGGCTCTTGACCCCGGAAAGCGCGATCAGGCCGGTGTTTTGCGTGAATGCGTTGTACGGAAAGCTATTGAACAGGCCGCCGAGCATGGTCGACAGGCCATCGGCGCGAAACGCGTTGCCCAAGGTGCGCTGGTCGGTGGGCTTGCCGGTCAGCTTGCCGATGGCCAGGCAGTTGCCGGTGGTTTCGGCCATGATCACCAGCATCGCCAACAGCATGATCAGCACGGGGGTGAAGGCGAACTGCGGGGCGCCGAAAGCCATTGGCGCGCTGAGCTCGAACCACGTGGCATCGGCCACCCGGCTGAAGTCGGCCATGCCGCAGGCCACGGCCACCACGCTGCCGGCGATCAGCCCCAGGAGCACGCTGAGGTTGCCGATAAATCCACGAAACCGTGCGTGGATCACCAGCGTCATCGCCACCGTGGCCACGCCCAGCATCAGGTTGGCCGGTTTGCCGAAGTCCGCAGTGCCTGGCTGCCCTCCCCCGAGCCAGATGGCCGCAGCCGGCATCAGCGAAATGCCGATGACGGTGATCAGGCTGCCGATCACCACCGGCGGGAAAAACCGCAGCAGGCGGCTGAACAGCGGTGCGATGGCAACGGTGAGCGCACCGGCTGCGATCACCGCACCGAACACGTGAGGTAGCCCGAATTCCTTGCCGATCATGATCATCGGCGCCAAGGCAATGAACGAGCAGCCCTGGATCAGCGGCAAGCGGGCACCGAAGCGCCACAGCCCGAGGGTTTGCAGCAAGGTGGCAACCCCAGATGTGAGCAAGTTGGCATTGATCAGCGTGACCACCTGGGCCTGGGTCAGGCCCAGGGCGCTACCCAGGATCAGTGGCACGGCAACGGCACCGGCGTACATCACCAGCACATGCTGCAGGCCGAAGGTGAACAGCTGCCGCGCAGGCAGTACTTCATCCACGGGGTGGATAACAGGTTGGCTCATGTCGTGACTCTCCTCATGTGCGGCTCTTTTTATTGTTGAAGGCGCCCGGAGTGACATTCAGCGCAGGGAAGCAGGGGCAGCTGCCGCGATGTCGACGGGGAGAATCCTGCGAAATCAGCGATGGAGCAAATCATTAACCATCGTTACTATCGATGGATCGACGCGTAGAAAGGATCAGGCCATGCGCTTTTCTCTGGATCAGTTGCAGGTGTTCGTCAGCGCCGTGCAGGCCGGCTCGTTCTCTGCCGCTGCGCGGCGGCTGGGGCGTACCCAGTCGACGGTCAGCGCGGCCATCAGCAACCTGGAAACCGACCTGGGTGTGCAGCTGTTCGACCGCACCAGCCGTATCCCCGCCCTCACCGCCGCCGGGCACAAGCTGTTGCTGCGCGCCGAGGGCATTCTTGAGCGCTGCTATGCCCTGGAGGGCAGCGCCGACAGCCTGGCGGGCCAGGTGGAAGCCGCGCTGACCTTGGCGATCGAGGTGCCTTATGGCCCGCTGATACCGCCGTTCAAAGACTTTGACGCGGCGTTTCCTTTCGTCGACCTGCTGATCCGCCACCCGCTGCACGGCGATGTCAGCGAGATGATCCTGACAGGCGAGGCCGACCTTGGGGTGAGCTTTGCCCAGCCCCACTACCCGCCAGAGCTTGCCTTCCAGCAGCTGGGCAAGCTGATCATGACCCACGTCTGCCACCCGCAGTTCCCCCTGGCCGGGCAGTGCCCGGTGAGCTTTGCCGACCTCAACGCCCATCGCCGGCTGGCCTTTTTCGCCCATGCCGACAAGCTGCCCAGCAGCGAATACCTGCGCGCCGGCCAGCTGTGGCGGGCGGAGAGTTACCTGGCGCTGGTGGAGATGGTGCGCGGGGGGCTTGGCTGGGCGACGCTGCCGCGCCAGCTGGTGCAGCACGCGTTGGCAAGCGGGCAACTGGTGGAGCTGCAGCTGGAGGCCTACCCCCACACCGACTGGCTGGTGGGGGTAGACCTGCTGTGGCACCGCAAGCGCCAGCCTGGGCCGGCGGCGCGCTACCTGCGCGAGTGCCTGCAACGCAGCAAGGTGTTCGAGCTGGACCGCATGGGCAGGTCCACGACCTTGTGAGGGGTGCCACTCAAGCTGCTTTGAGTTCCAGTGGCTTGCGCGGCTCGGCGCCCGAGCGCGTGAGCATGCCAGCGGGGATCGCCAGGATCAGCAAGCCACTGATGAACAGGCACAGGCCCAGCATTTCGCGGATTGGCTGGTCGGTGTTCTGATCAGGCGGGCGGGCCCTGTCAGCGGCAGCGGTCAAGCGACGTGTATATCCGAAAGCCCCAGGACCTGTGCCTGGGCCAGTATCTGCTCAGGGCTGGCATCGGCAGGGGGCATGACCAGGCTGTTCTCGCCATCGCCGAAGTGCAGCAGCATCAGGTGCATGGCCACCTCGTGCGTGGCCAGCCGAAGCTGCTTCAGTTCAAAGGTGTGAGTGGACGGCTGGCCATTGTGGCGGTAGCTAACGGTATACACAGGCATGAGCACCTCGAAGGCGGAGGAAGGGCTCAATACCTGACCAGCCGGACAAAAATTAATTCAGGTCCTTAGTCGAACGCGCCGTTGAGCACTTCATAGATGATGCCGGTGGCCACCGCGACGAGGATCAGGTCTGCGCCCGCCTGCATCCACTCATAACCGTCATAGTGAGGCAACTGCCCGAGCAGGCGACCATCGAGCTTCTTGGCAATACCTGGCGGCAGTGGCTTGCCACGGGCCAGGTTCTTCTGAATGCCGGGTGGCAATGCAGGGCTCGGGCTCCAGTAGCTGCGATGGCCGCCGAGAATGCCCAGCACATCGCCACGGTCGATGGAGGGCCCATTGTGCCAGTCGTTATTGCCGCCGCCCTGCTTGTGGCCGCCAGCATTGCCATGGCCTTGCCCCTGGCCTTTGCCATTACCAGGGTCGGCCAGGGTCGGGCCTGAGGCGAAGGCGATGGCTAGCGCGGTGATCACGGCGGTGACAACGGATGATCGGGCCACTTCTGGGCATCCTTGGCAGATGGCGTTGGCAAAACTATAGACCGCTATTCGGGCTTGTTGCTCACAGGTTGCGCTTGATCTCGGCGATGTGCTCCGGGCCGATGCCACAGCAGCCACCGATCAGGCTCGCCCCACGCGCACGCCAGTCGCGGGCCCATACCAGGTAGCCTGGCGGGTCGAGGTCTTCGCGCAGCTCGCTCAAGCCATCGTTGGCGGTCGCTTCTTTCGATTGCGGCGGGAAGGCATTGGCATAGGCACCGATGGCGATATCCGCCTGGCGGGCCTCGATCACCGCGCGCGCCACATCCAGCGCCGCGCCGATGACTTCAGGCTGGCTGCAGTTGAACAGCACCGCCACCACCCCGAGGTCGGCCACCGCAGCGATGGCATCGGCCACCGGCTCACCCGAACGCAGGCGCGGCACGCTGTCGACGTCTTCGTCCTGCAAGGTGAACGACACCCAGAACGGCTTGCCGTCCGCTGGCAGATGGCTGTGAATGGCCCGCACTTCGGCAATCGAGCTCTGGGTTTCCGCCAGCCACAGGTCCACATGGGGCGCCAGCCCCTGCAGCAGCGGCGTCAGCACCTCAGTCACCCGCTGCGGCTGGAACAGGTCCGGCCGGTAGGAGCCGAACAACGGTGGCAACGAGCCCGCCACCTGCACAGGTTGCGCACTGGCATCGGCCGCCTGACGTGCCAGTTGCCCCGCCACCGTGGCCAGCTGCAGGCCCTCCCGGGCGAAACGCGCTTCACCGATATGGAACGGCACCACCGCATAGCTGTTGCTGGTGATCACCTGTGCACCGGCAGCGATGAACGCCGCATGCACGCCGACTACCGCCTCGGGGGCCTCGCTCAGGGCCAGCGCCGACCACTCGGGCTGGCGAAACGGCGCACCGCTGCGCTGCAATTCCCGCCCCATGCCACCGTCCAGAACTACCAACGCTCGCTGTGTCATATAACGTTCCTAAAGGTGCTTATGAATAAAATTCATTATGTTTGGTTTATTTATAACTATTTAATACCTCCTTTCCCGTTTTGCCAACACTTCAGGTATTTACATGCGCATCCCAGCCCTGTTCGGCGCGAGCCTTCTGTTACTCGCTACCGCCACTCAAACCTTTGCCGGCACCACCCTTGAGCGCGTCGAGTCGAACAAGGAACTGGTAAACGTGCTGATGGAAAGCTACCCACCGTTCTCGTTCCTCAACGAGCAGAACCAGCTCGACGGCTTCGATGTGGACGTGGCCAAGGCGGTGGCGAAGAAGCTTGGCGTCAAGCTGCGCCTGGAAACACCGTCCTGGGACGTGATCGCCGCCGGCCGCTGGAGCGGCCGCTACGACATCTGCATCTGCTCGATGACCCCGAGCAAGGCCCGCGCCGAAGTGTTCGCCTTCCCGGTGGAGTACTACGCCTCGCCTGCCGTCATCGTGGTCAACGCCAAGGATGAGCGCATCCACGGCGCCAAGGACCTGGACGGTCGCAAGGTCGGCCTGACCGCCGCCTCCAGCTACGAGAGCTACCTGAACAAGAACCTGGTGATCGAAGGCGCCGAAGACCGCCATATCGACTACCCGTTCGAGGCCGTGCAGATCGCCCCCTACGACACCGACAACGTCGCCTTCCAGGACCTGGGCCTGGGCGCCGGCGTGCGCCTGGACGCCATCCTCACCAACCTGGTGACCGCCAAGCCGCGCCTGGACCAGGACAACCGCTTCAAGCTGGCCGGCGCCCCGCTGTATGAAGAGCCCAACTCGGTAGCCATTGAAAAAGGCGACCCCGAGTGGGACGCCAAGGTGCGCCAGGTGTTCGCCGAGCTGAAGGCTGACGGCACGCTGGCGCAGATCTCGCAGAAATGGATCGGCGCCGACATCAGCAAATGAGCACCTTCCCCCCTGCCCCCAAACCCGTGGCCCGCGCCGCGGGCACCGGCCTGTTCGGCTTTCGCACCCGCCTGTACCTGACCTGGCTGGCGCTGTTCGCCTTGTTCGTGGCGTTCTTCCTCAGCTTCGATTTGAAGTTCGCGATCATCGTGGAGAAATTCCCCAACCTCGCCGGCTTCAAGCTCGGGCCCAACGGCTTTTTGCAGGGCGCGGCGCTGACCCTGTTCCTGTGCCTGTGCTCGATGGTGGTGTCGGTGGCGTTCGGCTTTGCCGCAGCGCTGGCGCGGCTGTCGAACAGCGCGGTGCTGGTGGGCATCGCCAGCTTCTACACCTCGTTCTTCCGCGGCACCCCGCTGCTGATCCAGATCCTGCTCATCTACCTGGGGCTGCCGCAGCTGGGCCTGGTGCCCGGCGCCATCAGCGCCGGCATCATTGCGTTGTCGTTGAACTACGGTGCGTACCTGAGCGAGATCTTCCGCGCCGGCATCCTCGGCGTGGCCCGCGGCCAGCACGAAGCGGCCCTGGCGCTGGGCATGCGGCCGGTGCAGATCTTCTGCAGCATCGTGCTGCCCCAGGCCATGCGGGTGATCATTCCGCCTACGGCCAACCAGTTCATCTCGATGCTCAAGGACTCGTCGCTGATCTCGGTGATGGGGGTTTGGGAAGTGATGTTCCTGGCGCAGTCGTATGGCCGATCGAGCTATCGGTACCTGGAGATGCTGACCACGGCGGCGGTGATCTACTGGGTGTTGTCGATCCTGCTGGAGCTGGTGCAGGCACGGCTCGAGCGGCATTTTGGCAAGGCCTACCAGCGCTGACCTGCCCGCCTTCCGCACCGTCCCCCCTGTAGGAGCGGATTTATCCGCGATGGGCCGCAAAGCGGCCCCAGCTACGGCAACCCACTGCCGCATCATCCATCACTCAGCGCCTGGCGGAATACCGTCCTTGTTCTTGTCCTTGAGCCGCGCTTTTTCTTCTTCGGTCGAGTGAGCCGGCACCTCGGTTTGTTGCTGATCCTGTTTCTGGTCTGTCATGGCATAGTCCTCACACGTGTTCCCTGAACTGTGAATGCGTGGACTGAAAAATGGTTCCACCCAAGGCTGCACCACCGCAGGCCGCTATGTGCGCAGCGTCACGTTTCGAAAGCCGCTAGTACATGCGTACTATTCTCATCGCGATGCCCCCTCCCGATACTCCCAGCGTCTATCCGTTGCAGCCAAGGAACGCCAGCGCCCTCGGGGCTGGCAGCCACTTGCGTGGCCTCTAATGGAATATCTGGAATCGCCATGAATCCCCTATTCAGACTCTCCCCGCTCGCACTCTCGATCACCCTCGCCCTGTTGCCGAACGCCCACGCTGCGGACTACATCCTCGACAGCGGCGAGGACACTTTCAGCAGCGATCGCGCCTACGATGGCACGGTATCGCTGCGCCCCGGCAACGGCGTGCCCGCCACCCTGACCGTCAACAACGGCGCCGAACTGACCAGCAAAGGTGGGCGAATCGGTGGCTCGGCCACCAACAACGAAGCCAGCACGGCCATGGCCACTGTCACGGTCCAGGGCCCAGGCACCCGCTGGGTGGTGCCGCGCACTACAGCCGTTTTGGGTAACACCATCGTCATCGGCGGCGCCGGCCAAGGCACGCTCAACGTGCAGGACGGCGGCGAAGTGTTTGTGCGCGACCTGCAGCTCAGCGACAACGGCAATGCCGGCAATGCCCTGTCGCGGGCGAACCTGGTGGTCAGCGGCCCGGGCTCGAAGGTGGATGCCGTGAACGTGACCTCTGGCGGCACCTTCCTCTACGACTCGCGCATTACCTTGCAAAATGGCGGGCAGCTGGCCAGCGAGCGCGTGGCCATCAACTCGATCAGCGACCTGTCCGGCACCAACACCCGCTGGGACAACACCGGCAGCTTCCGCAACCGCAACGACCTGAGCCTGAGCGATGGCGCGGTGCTTACCAGCGACTCGATGGAACTGGGTTCGGCCAACATCAGCCGCAATACCGTGGTCAGCGTATCTGGCGAAGGCACGCGCCTGGCCACCCGCGCGCTGACCCTGGGCACCACCACCTCCAGCACTACCCTGGTGCTGGCCAACGGCGCCGAGCTGAGCAGCACCGACGGCATCGACATCAGCGAGCTGACCAGCCTCAACTCGGCCGCACGCGGCGCCCTGAGCATCGGTGGCGCAGTGGTCAGGGACGACAGCCGCACCGATATCGACGCAATCACCGCCGGCGCCGCACAAGCCGCCGGCCGCCTCGACCCGCAAACCGCAATACGCTTCGGCGCCGGGAGCGGGGCATTGGCGTTCAACCACACCGACAGCGACCTGCAAGTGAGCAACAGCATCAGCGGTGCGGGCCGGGTTTATGCCTTCAGCGGCAACACCACCCTGAGCGGTGACCTGACCGGCATGAGCGGCAGCACGGTGGTACGTGGCGGGCGCCTGGTGCTGGCCGGCGATGTCGACCAGACCAACCCACGCGGCTCCTCGCTCCTGAGCGTTGGCAACGGCACCCTGGTGGTCAACGGCACCGTCGGCCACACCGACAGCACCGGCAACTACAGCAACCGCGCCCAGGTCCTGGACGGCGGCGTGCTGGCCGGTACCGGCCAGGTCGGCAGCACCCAGGTTGCCTCGGGCGGTAGCCTTTCGCCGGGTGAAGGCGCGCTGGGTACCCTGACGATCAACGGCGACCTGGACATGGCGGCCGGCTCGCGTTACGCCGCCGACATTGCCGGCGACGGCGGCTCGGACCGCGTCAACGTCAGCGGCACCGCGACCCTGCGTGGCACCCGGGTCGATGTCACCACGCTCAACGACGCGCAAAGCTACCAGACCGGGCAGACCTACACCCTGCTGGCCGCCCAGGGCGGCGTGGTGGACGGCGCTGCGGCCGGCACCGCCTATGCCCAGGCATTTACCAACTCGGCGTTCCTCAACGTCAGCCTGCAGCGCACGGCCAATGAACTGAACCTGACCATCGCGCAGAAGACCACCACCCCAGAGCCGCCTGTCGAACCACCGGTCGAGCCCCCCGTAGAGCCCCCGGTGCAGCCACCGGTCCAGCCGCCTGTGGAACCCCCGGTTCAACCGCCGGTAGAGCCACCCGTTGAACCCCCGGTAGAGCCACCCGTTGAACCCCCGGTACAGCCACCGGTCGAGCCACCGGTTCAGCCTCCCGTACAACCCCCGGTCCAGCCGCCAGAAACCGGCGGGCCAGCCACCCCCGGCATCTTCCAGACCGTGGCGCTGACCGAGAACCAGTGGAATACCGCAGGCGCCCTGAGCGAGCTGCAACAAAGCGGCGAGCCGCTGCGCCTGTACAACAACCTGCTGGTGCTGGATGCCGACAGCGCCCGCAACGCCATCGATCAGCTCGCCGGCGACTACCACGGCAGCACCGGCACCGCGCTGATCGCCAACAGCCAAGTGGTCTCCGGCGTGCTGGGCACCCGCCTGCGCACCCTGTTCGACAGCAGCAGCGTGCGCATGCCGCTGGGTGCATCGAGCTTCATGCCCACCGCCCCTGAACTGGAAGGCGGCGCTTGGGCGCAGGCATTCGGCAACTGGTCAAAGCTGGACGGCAACAACGGCGCCGGCGGTTTGCACCAGCGGACCGGCGGCGTGCTGATTGGCGCCGACGGCAGCCTCACCCCCGACTGGCGCGCCGGCCTCTACGGTGGCTACAGCCGCACCAAGTTCGATGCCGACGACACCGATGCCAAAGGCCACAGCGACAACTACCACCTGGGCCTGTACACCGGCGCCCAACTCGATGCCCTGCGCCTGAGTGCAGACGTCGGCTACACCTGGCACAAGCTGGACAGCAAACGCAACGTGGCCTTTGCCGGGTTCAGCGACCACCTGAAGGGCAAGCGCGATGCCAACACCCTGCAGGCCAGTGGCGAAGCGGCTTACCGCATCGGCTTGGGCGCGGTGGCGCTGGAGCCGTTCGTGGGGGTGTCGTACGTGAAATACGATGCCGACAGCTTCCATGAGAAAGGCGGGGCTGCGGCGCTGGATGTGTCCAGTGAGCGGCAAGATACCTGGTTCTCGACCGTGGGCATGCGTGCTTCAACCCGCACCCGCGTGGCTGACCATGACACCCAGTTCTACGGGTCGTTGGGGTGGCGGCGTGCTTATGGTGACCTGGACCCGAGTAGTACGCAGGCCTTTGCCGGTGGGCCGGACTTTGCGGTACAGGGCATTGCCCAGACGCGTGATGTGGCGATGACTGAATTGGGGGCGACGGTGAAGGTGAACCGCCAGACTGAGGTGGGGTTGTCGTATCAGGGGCAGTTTGGGTCGGACGCCCGGTACCATTCGGTGAATGCGGGGGTTACGGTTCGGTTCTGATGCGGTGAGGTTGCCTTGCCGAGGTGTTCGCCTTAGCAAATGCAGCGCCTGGGAGATCGAGCGCCGCCCGCGCGGCGCATCGCGGATGAATCCGCTCCTACGTTTGTTTCGGGCCAATGATTCCTGTGGGATTTGCGCGCGAACGCTTTGGCGCATGGCACGATACCGCGCCGTACCCACAAGGCGGCCGCGCGCCCCCGTCACAGAAATGACTGGCCCGAAACAAACGTAGGAGCGGATTTATCCGCGATGCGCCGCGCGGGCGGCGCTCGATCTCGCAGGCGCTACAAATACCAAGACGAACAACCTTGCTCCCTCATGACGAAATGTCATGCGCCTCTGGCCAGATAACAGCCTGCGCCACCATCACATCTTTGCCATTAAACGTGAGTGCAGGCCCGCCATGGAGTTGATAACCCAGCTTCAAGGCATCACTGACCCGGTGGCAAAAGGAAGCGTCATCGGGGCCGGTCAGCACCCGGTAAATCGGTAATCCATCCGGTGGTTGAGTCATTTGGTCGGTCCTTGCGGTAGTAGGTGTGTAGACCGAGAGTACTGTTACTGGCAGACGGAAGGCTACGGCCGGATCGCGTATGGAACGTAGCCCTGTAGGAGCGAGTTCACTCGCGAAGAATCCAGCACGGTGTATTGGCAGCAGCTGCGCCAGTGCTCGCAGTAAAGCCTGACGCTTTGGCACCAACATCAAATTCTGGCGATTTGCCAGTTCTTTCAATTATCCTGCGCGGCCAAATTAATTCAAATTGTAAGGGACTACAATGAAACACCTGCGCCAGCTATTGGCGGCAGTGTTGCTCTGCGCAACCACTTTGCCCGCCATTGCCGCCAGCACTCCCGCGTCTGCGCCAACCGCCAGTGAACAACCGCAGCAGACCGCCGAACAGTGGCTGGCCACGCTCAAGCCACAGCACGGCAACATCACCCTGCCCAGCGGCATCGCCAGCCTGCAACTCAACAACGCGTTCTACTACCTGTCGCCGGACGACACCGAACGCCTGCTGACCGAAGGCTGGGGCAACCCACCGGGCTTCAAGACCCTCGGCATGATCATCCCGACCGCCGTCAACCCACTGGCCGACAACGGCTGGGGCGTGATCATCAGCTACAAGAACGACGGCCACATTTCCGACGATGACGCAGCCAAGATCGACTACGCCGACCTGCTCGAACAGATGAAGGCCGATGACGAGGAAGACAACAAGGCGCGTCGCGAGCAAGGCTATGCCGGCCTGACACTGTTGGGCTGGGCCGAGCCACCGAGCTACGATCAGGCTACCCACAAGATGTACTGGGCACGCGAGTTGAAGGCCGAAGACGCCGACCAGACCACGCTGAACTACAGCATCCGCGTGCTGGGCCGCGAAGGCGTGCTGGAGCTGAACGCCGTGGCGGCGATGGCCGACCTGCAGACCATCAAGCAGGAAACGCCGAAGATCCTCGCCTTCACCAACTTTACCGACGGCAACCGATACGCCGACTACGACGCCAAGACCGACAAGCTGGCGCCCTACGGGCTGGCCGCACTGGTTGCCGGTGGCATTGCTGCCAAGGCGGGGCTGTTTGCCAAGATTGGGGTTGCCTTGCTGGCGTTCAAGAAGTTTATCGTGCTGGGGTTGGTGGCTATCGCTGGGTTCTTCGGCAAGCTGTTCAAGCGCAAACGCGCCTGATTTGGGTCTGGCTCAGCCTTGATGGGTGGGCCATTACCGCGATTGTTCAAGTCGGTTTAATGGGCTGACCAGTCACATGTTGTTACGCCCTCTGGCTAATAAAATCAGATTTAGCCCCTTCCTTGTAGGACCTTTCCCAAAGATACTGCTGACGCCCATTTTTCGTTGCACATGCTCAATGTGGATTCTAGTCTCGGCCGGTCGCTGCCAATTCAGCGATCGGTTTTGACAGACCGTCGATTGTTGTCCGTGTGCATACGCTTATGGCGGCTGTACGTGCGGGCACATTATTGTGCGCCGAGTGCCAACAATCTCGGTCTGTCAACCCGCGTACAGCTGCCACCCTCCCGTTTGACAGCGAGGTGGATCGCAGCTCAACCATTGTTGGAGCGTAAGCATGCTGAAGATAGTTCCAGACCCACCCCATAATCTCCACTCCCTCGAAGACACGCTGATGATGGCGGCTGACTACGCACTTTGCGCAGAAGTCGTTGCCCAGCAGGCAATGCTGATGCAGCCCAAGTCCCCCGTGTCGTTGTTGATCATGACGACAATGCACGAGCTCGAAACACTGCGTAAATTGCTCGAATCAGCGCTGGTTCAAATCCAGAAACCAGCCGATCCCCAGACGCAGCATTAATCAACTTCATGATTTGCCTAGCCTGACGCTTTTGCAGACTAACCCACTCGCACAGCACCGCCGTTGAGGTTGAAGACGCCCCTCAGACGCGTGGTGAACCTGTGGGATCCCGGCTTGCCAGCGATAGGGCCAGCCAAGGCAGTTATAACTTCAGGGAGATCAATCAATGGCCACCGAAGAAACCCATTTCACAGTCGGCAAAACCACCTTCTACCAAGGCGATAACCAGACCCATCCACTCTTCCGCATCGAACCCGGCATCCCTTGCCAAAGTGCCCGCGAACAGGCCTCTGAACTAATGGGCTATGTCCGCGACCTGACCATCGACGGCCTGATGGAAGACAAACCCCAACTGCTCTGGGCCTCTCACTACCTCAGCGCCCTGGCCAAGGCCCTGCTCGATGATGCCGAACTGGGCATGATGAAGGATTGAACCGTCAGCACCGGCGCCACCCAGTGTAGGAGCGGCTTTAGCCGCGAAAGGGCCGCAACGCGGCCCCAGCAATCCAAGCCCCTGCGCCGATTCCAGGAGATTACACAGATGCAGCAAAACAACACCCCGAGTAGTGGGAGCGACAACATTCCGGCCCCCAGCTACAAACCATCCCAACAACTGATCACCACCATCCCCGGGATACCTACCCTCCAAGCCAAAGAGCAAGCTTCGAAACTGTTGGACTGCGCCCGCTACCTCAACCACACCGGCGTCATGTTAGGCGACCACCGCAGAGTCGCTACCTCCCGCTACCTCAACATGATGGTTCGCGCCCTGTTTGATGAACTCGAACACATCCGCCCTCACTCCCGAACCCCAGCTGACCGGTAGTAACGCCGCCCCAGTTCAGCCACAATTGGCCACTCAGTTCAAGCTGGGACGCACCGGATGCTCACCACCCTCGCCATCGGCAATTACCGCTCGATCAATCACCTTGTGTTGCCTCTAGGCCAACTCAACCTGGTGACGGGTGCCAACGGCAGCGGTAAATCCAATCTCTACAAAGCCCTGCGCCTGCTCGCCGAAACCGCCCAAGGCGGCGTGATCGAAGCACTTGCCCGTGAAGGCGGACTGGATTCGACCTGGTGGGCCGGGCCTGAGATGAGTGCACGCATGAAGCGCGGTGAGGTGCCCATCCAAGGCCAGCATCCTAGCGACGTAAAACGCCTGCGCTTGGGTTTTGCCACCGAGGATTTCGGCTTTGCCATCTCGCTCGGCCTGCCTATTCCCCTGCCCTATCCCACTGCGTTCATGCTCGATCCCGAGATCAAATCTGAAGCCATCTGGGGTGCTGGAGCCTACCGTCCCTCTTCCTTGTTGGTAGAGCGCAAGAACGGCATGGTTCGTGCTCGAGAGGGCAACAGCTGGACGGTTCTCGATCAGCATGCCGACAGTTGTGAGAGCTTCTTCAACATCGTTGGTCGACCGCGGCAGGCACCAGAGATCGGCGAGCTGCGTGCGTTCATCAATAGCTGGCGGTTCTACGATCACTTCCGCATCGACCGCGATGCGCCCTGCCGCCAGCCCCAGCTGGGCACCCGCTCGCCAGTGCTGCACCACGATGGACGCAACCTCGCCTCGGCGCTGCAGACCATCATCGAGATCGGAGAGGTGGAAGACCTCGTTGCCGCGCTGGAGGATGCATTCCCCGGCAGCCGCTTGGAGATCGACGCGCCACCGGGTGGCCTGTTCAGCGTGCGGCTGCATCAGCAAGGGCTACTGCGTCCGCTGGGCGGCGCCGAGTTGTCGGACGGGACCTTGCGCTACCTGTTGCTGATGGCCGCGCTGCTGACGCCACGTCCGCCATCACTGATGGTGCTCAACGAACCGGAAACCAGCCTGCATGCTGACTTGCTCCCGGCCCTGGCCCGGCTGATCATCCGCGCCTCGCAGCGCAGCCAGGTGTGGGTGGTGTCGCACAGCAGGCCGCTGATTGAGGCGTTAACGGCGTGTGACGGTTGCAATGTGCTGGAGCTGGAGAAGCATCAGGGGCAGACGCAGTTGCGAGGCGTTGGATTGCTGGATGAGCCGCTGTGGCGGTGGGTCGACTGATCAGCGAAATGGTGGCGGGATGGGCTGGATGTCCCAGCCTGCCCCAATGCGACTGTTATTGCCTAAAGCACAGAAATGCGCTCAAGACTCGAATACCCATCGCCCGCGCACCATTCCTTTCAATTCATCAATGCTAAGTGTCATATCCCGCTTGCGGTGGACGACTGCGTGACAGTTGGCGCACAACGTTACGAGATCAGTCTCGGGATCCACAGCTTTCTCGCCGCCGGACTCCGAAATCGGTACTACATGGTGAACGTGAATGAAGCCCTTTGCGTGTTCACCATAGGCCTGTTCGAAATCAAATCCACATCCTTTGCAGTCAAGACCGTGGATAGCGATGGCCTGCATCCTCAGATCTTTTCTTCGCTCGTAGCGAGTTCCAAAGTAGCTAAATTTGCTGCCTTCATTGGCCGATTCGAGAGTGAACAGATCGCCTTCCACATTCGGCCCATTCGCTTCTGCTTGCAAAGGCTGGAGCTTGGCATGGCTTAAAATGGCATCGAAATCAGCTTGGGATATGGGCCGAACTCCGTCACGCCAATAGTTTTTTAATCGGTTGGCAGGGATGGTCTCCAGGTACACCCCATCAATTTTCGAAGGGACAGCACCTTCAAACTGCGCGAAGTTTTCGATCAGCGCGTAAAGGTCACCCTTAGCACTACCAGGATCCGCGTATACCTTACCGATGCGCGCCGTACCAAAATAATGCGGGCCATCGCTCAGCCGTACAGGGGAAAACGCTTTATCTTTTATGCGTCCCTTGTAGTAGATGACATCGGTGCCCGGAACGAGTAAAGCTTGGTAGCGTTTGGGGAAGTGGTAAACGGCGCCGGTCTTGTCTTCCCATTGCGACGTGTCATTTTCCACTATGACGACGGACATTACGTTTTCCTCTCGATTGATGGCAAAAGCCTATCAAAAAAGAAGAAATTTCCTACGAGATTTGTAAGAAATGGACCGCCACATTGGGCGTTGGTTTAGCCAGTAGGGATGAAGGTCAGAGAGGACAATGCCCTTCTTGTATACATGGCACTGCAGAGTGTTGGCTTACAATGCGTCGTTGATCTCTGCCACCTACGGTGCGCTTACGCAGAGCAACGTCGTCGGACGGCGGTTCAAATCCCCCGGCTCACGAGAGAGACCGCAGAGCTACAAGCCCCATAGGCCATATGGCTGCATACCTGGGAACTGAGCACAAGCCAGTGATGCATGCTCACCAACCCACAGTTTCTACCGCACAAACAAAAAAGCCACCCGAAGGTGGCTTAGTTGTTTAAATAATGGTCGGGACGGAGTGATTCGAACACTCGACCCCTTGCACCCCATGCAAGTGCGCTACCGGGCTGCGCTACGCCCCGACTGGGCTTGAAGCATGTTCTCAATCTTGCCGAGAACGTTGAAGAATGTACCCTAACCTCCTGATAAATGAAACCTTTTTCTCAAAAAATTTTCCACTCATCAGAAACCAGCCTACTTCTTCAACACCACCAACACATCCTCCAACTCGACAATCATCTGCCGAATCAGCTGCTTGTACTGGCTCGATTCATCCTTCACCTCATCACTGGAGAGCCGCAACCGCGCCCCGCCAATGGTGAACCCCTGATCATACAGCAGCGCGCGGATCTGGCGAATCATCAGCACATCCTGCCGCTGATAATACCGCCGGTTCCCCCGCCGCTTCACAGGGTTGAGCTGAGGAAATTCCTGCTCCCAATACCGCAGCACGTGTGGCTTCACGGCACACAACTCGCTCACCTCACCAATGGTGAAGTAGCGTTTGCCCGGTATGGGGGGCAGTTCGTCGTTATGGCTTGGTTCCAGCATAGGCCTCAACCCGGGCCTTCAACTTCTGCCCTGGACGAAAGGTGACGACGCGCCGTGCGGTGATCGGGATCTCTTCCCCTGTCTTGGGGTTGCGGCCCGGCCGCTGGCGTTTGTCGCGAAGGTCGAAGTTGCCGAAACCGGACAACTTGACCTGCTCGTTCTCTTCAAGTGCGTGCCGAATTTCTTCAAAAAACAGCTCGACCAGCTCCTTGGCCTCACGCTTGTTAAGCCCCAGCTCCTCGTACAGCCTTTCGGCCATCTCAGCTTTCGTCAGAGCACCCATGCCGTTATTTCCTTAACGTGGTGTTCAACCTTTGTTCGAGCGAGGTGAGGATGTTTTGCAGGGTAGTGTTCACCTCATCGTCGTTAAGAGTGCGCGATGGATGCTGCCAGGTCAAGCCGACGGCGAGGCTTTTTCTATCAGGATCAATGCCTTTACCTTGGTAGACATCAAACAGCCTGAGGTCTGTGAGCCATTCGCCTGCATTGTCACGAATTACTTCAAGCACATCTTGAGAAGCTACATCACGTCCTGCAATCAAAGCCAGGTCGCGACGGGTTTCCGGGAACTTGGAGAGTTCGCTGAATTTCGGCAGGCGGCCTTCGACCACATCACCCAACACCAGCTCGAAGACGAACACCGGGCGGTCCAGGTCCAGGGCTTTGGCAAGCTCCGGGTGGAGGGCGCCGAGGTAGCCGACGTCCTTGCCGTCGCGCTGGATTACAGCGGTCTGGCCAGGGTGCAGGGCTGGGTGCTTGCCGGCGGCGAAGGTGAAGTCGCTCAGGGCGCCGCTGTAGCCCAGCAGGGCTTCCACGTCGGCCTTGACGTCGAAGAAGTCGATGGTGTCGCGACCGTTCGCCCAGCCTTCCGGCAGGCGGCTGCCGGTGACGACGCCGGCGATCATGGGCTGCTGCTGGAGGTTACCGAGCTGGCCGACGAAGCGCAGGCCACTTTCGAACAGGCGCACGCGGTCTTGCTGGCGGTTGAGGTTGTGCTGCAGCGCCTTGACCAGGCCCGGCCACAACGAGGCGCGCATGGCGGCCATGTCGTTGGAGATCGGGTTGGCCAGCAGCAGCGGCTCGACGCCTGGGCTGAACAGCTCGAACAGTTTCGGGTCGATGAAGCTGTAGGTGATGGCTTCCTGGTAGCCGCGGGCAACCAGCAGGCGGCGCAGGTTTGGCAGCTCGCCACGGGTTTCCGGGCGGGCTTGCGGCGCGAGGCGGGCTTGCGGGTAGCGCACTGGCAGGTTGTTGTAACCGTACAGGCGGGCCAGCTCTTCGATCAGGTCGACTTCCAGGCTGATGTCGAAGCGGTGGCTTGGGACGTTGACGGTCCACTGCCCTGCCCCGTTAGCCGTAGTCGCCAGGCCAAGGTTGTTGAGCAGCTGCTCGACCTGGGCCGGGTCCATCTGCATGCCGAGCATCTGGGTGATGCGTTCGGCGCGCAGGGTAACCGGGGCGACGTTCGGCAGGTGCTGTTCGCTGACGGCTTCGACCACCGGGCCGGCTTCGCCGCCGACGATGTCGAGGATCAGCTGGGTGGCGCGCTCGATGGCTTCGCGGGCCAGCTGCGAATCGACGCCGCGCTCGTAGCGGTGCGAGGCATCGGTGTGCAGGCCGTAGGAACGGGCCTTGCCAGCGACGGAGATCGGCTCGAAGAAGGCGCTTTCGAGGAACAGGTCGCGGGTTTTTTCGGTGTTCACACCGCTGTGTTCGCCACCCATGACGCCGGCGATGGCCAGGGCGCGGGTGTGGTCGGCGATGACCAGGGTGTCGGCACGCAGGGCCACTTCCTGGCCGTCGAGCAGGACGAGTTTCTCGCCTTCTTCAGCCATGCGCACGCGGATGCCGCCGTTGATTTCGGCGAGGTCGAAGGCGTGCATCGGCTGGCCGAGTTCGAGCATCACGTAGTTGGTGATGTCGACGGCGGCGTCGATGCTGCGCACGTCGCTGCGGCGCAGGCGCTCGACCATCCACAGCGGGGTCGGCTTGCTCAGGTCGACGTTGCGGATGACGCGGCCGAGGTAGCGTGGGCAGGCGGCCGGGGCGCTGACTTCGACCGGGCGCACTTCGTCATGGGCTGGGGCTACGGCTGGCACCGCCGGGCGGGTGACCGGCACGTCGTACAGGGCGCTGACGTCGCGGGCCAGGCCTGCGATGGACAGGCAGTCACCGCGGTTCGGGGTCAGGCCGATCTCGATGCTGGCGTCGTCCAAGCTCAGGTACTGGCGGATGTCTTCGCCCACCGGGGCGTCGGCAGCCAGTTCCAGCAGGCCGTCGTTTTCTTCGCTGATCTGCAGTTCGGCGGCCGAGCAGAGCATGCCGAACGACTCGACGCCGCGCAGCTTGGCCTTCTTGATCTTGAAGTCACCTGGCAGCTCGGCGCCGATCATGGCGAACGGGATCTTGATGCCTGGGCGGGCATTAGGCGCGCCGCACACGACCTGGAAGGTTTCCTGGCCATTGCTCACCTGGCACACGCGCAGCTTGTCGGCGTCCGGGTGTTGTTCGGTGGCGAGGATCTCGCCCACGACGATGCCGCTGAACTGGCCGGCAGCGGGGGTAACGCTGTCAACTTCGAGGCCGGCCATGGACAGGCGGGCGACCAGTTCGTCACGGGAGACTTGCGGGTTTACCCAACCGCGCAGCCACTGTTCACTGAATTTCATGCTGTTCTCCTGAAAGTTGCGTCGGGCATTGACTGAGTGACCTGTACGACCAACCCGCACGCCCAACTTCGGCACCAGGCTTCGCACCGCTGCGTTGCCACTCCTCGCCGTAGCTGGCTACGACTCGTCGTGGCGCCTTGCGGTGCAAAGCCTGGCGCACGAATTTGGGCGCGCGCCTTGGCCGCACAGCCCACTAACGGAATTGCGCGAGGAAGCGCAGGTCGTTGTCGAAGAACAGACGCAAATCGTTGACGCCATAGCGCAGCATGGCCAGGCGCTCGGCGCCCATGCCGAAGGCGAAGCCCTGGAACTCTTCCGGGTCGATGCCAGACATGCGCAGCACGTTCGGGTGCACCATGCCGCAACCCATGACTTCCAGCCAGCCGGTTTGCTTGCACACGCGGCAGCCCTTGCCGGAACACATCACGCACTGGATGTCGACTTCGGCGGACGGCTCGGTGAACGGGAAGAACGACGGGCGGAAGCGCACGGCCAGTTCTTTCTCGAAGAACACCCGCAGGAATTCTTCGATGGTGCCCTTGAGGTCAGCGAAGTTGATGCCGCGGTCGATCAGCAGGCCTTCGACCTGGTGGAACATCGGCGAGTGGGTGATATCCGAGTCGCAGCGGTACACGCGGCCCGGGCAAACAATGCGGATTGGCGGCTGGGTGGACTCCATGGTCCGCACCTGCACCGGCGAGGTGTGGGTGCGCAGCAGCATGTTGGCATTGAAGTAGAAGGTGTCGTGCATCGCCCGGGCCGGGTGGTGGCCAGGGATGTTGAGCGCTTCGAAGTTGTGGTAGTCGTCTTCGACCTCAGGGCCTTCGGCGATGCCGTAGCCGATGTGGGTGAAGAACTGCTCGATGCGCTCGAGAGTACGGGTGATCGGGTGCAGCCCGCCGGTGGTCTGGCCACGGCCTGGCAGGGTCACGTCGATGCATTCGGCGGCCAGGCGAGCGCTGAGCTCGGCCTCTTCGAAGGCAGCCTTGCGTGCGTTGAGCACGACGGTGACGCGCTCTTTGGCGTCGTTGATCAGGGCGCCGACTTTCGGGCGCTCATCGGCTGGCAGGTTGCCCAGGGTCTTCATCACCTGGGTCAGTTCGCCCTTCTTGCCGAGGTACTGAACCCGGATCTGTTCCAGGGTAGTGATGTCTTCAGCGCGCTCGACGGCCTCTAGGGCTTGGGAGACCAGCGCATCCAGGTTTTCCATGTACAGACTCCAGATACGAAAATAGGGGAAGAGCTTTGAAGGCTCTTCCCCTATCGATGACGTTCAATGCCCGGCAGCGCACGCGCCGCCGGGTGATTGTCGCGGGTACTTAAGCCAGAACGGCTTTAGCTTTCTCGACAATCGCAGCAAACGCCGCTTTTTCGTTCACTGCCAGATCGGCCAGAACCTTACGGTCGATTTCGATCGAAGCCTTTTTCAGGCCAGCAATCAGACGGCTGTAGGACAGACCGTTGGTGCGGGCACCGGCGTTGATACGAGCGATCCACAGTGCGCGGAACTGACGCTTCTTCTGGCGACGGTCGCGGTAGGCGTATTGGCCTGCCTTGATGACCGCTTGCTTGGCAACACGGAATACGCGCGAACGTGCACCGTAGTAACCTTTAGCCAGTTTCAGAATTTTTTTGTGACGCTTACGAGCGATAACGCCGCGCTTAACACGAGCCATGAGTAACTTCCTCTATCTTAACCAGAATTAACGAACGCGCAGCATGCGCTCGACTTTTGCCACGTCGGACGGGTGCAGCAAGCTGGCACCGCGCAGTTGACGCTTACGCTTGGTCGACATTTTGGTCAGGATGTGGCTCTTGAAAGCGTGCTTGTGCTTGAAGCCCGAAGCTGTCTTCAGGAAGCGCTTCGCAGCACCGCTCTTGGTTTTCATTTTTGGCATGTTGAACTCCGCATTCGATAAAAATTACACAATAATCATCAGGCCTGCCGTGCCCGGGAGATTACTTCTTTTTCTTGGGGGCGATGACCATCATAAGCTGGCGTCCTTCCATCTTCGGATGCTGCTCAACGGTGCCGTATTCGGCGAGGTCAGCTTCAACCCGCTTCAACAGCTCCATGCCCAGCTCCTGGTGGGCCATCTCACGACCACGGAATCTCAGAGAGATCTTGGCCTTGTCCCCATCGGTAAGGAAACGTACCAGGTTGCGTAGTTTTACCTGGTAATCCCCATCCTCCGTCCCTGGACGAAACTTGATTTCTTTAATCTGAATCTGCTTCTGGTTTTTCTTGGCTTCGTTAGCCTGCTTCTTCTTCTCGAAGAGGTGCTTGCCGTAGTCCATGACCTTGCAGACAGGCGGTACCGCGTCTGCAGAGATTTCTACCAGATCCAGCTTCGCTTCATCAGCGATACGAAGCGCTTCATCAATCGAGACGATGCCAACCTGCTCGCCATCAGCGCCAATTAACCGAACCTCGCGGGCCGAGATATTCTCGTTGATCGGGGCCTTCGGTACAGCACGCTTATCGTTTCTCATTTCACGCTTAATAGTCATTACTCCGTTTCTTGGCGACCACGCCGGGAAACCGCTTGTGTCAGGAGCTCAGCGAACTGGGCGACGGGCATGGAGCCCAGGTCTGCGCCTTCGCGAGTACGCACAGCGACGGTTCGTGTTTCGACTTCTCGATCCCCTATAACCAAAAGGTACGGGACCTTGAGCAAAGTATGCTCGCGGATTTTAAAGCCGATCTTCTCATTTCTCAAGTCCGACTTGGCACGGAAACCGCTACCGTTCAGAGCATTTTCCACCTCGAGGGCGAAATCGGCCTGTTTGTCGGTGATGTTCATGATCACCGCCTGAGTCGGTGCCAGCCACGCTGGGAACACGCCGGCGTAGTGCTCGATCAGCATGCCGATGAAGCGCTCGAACGAACCGAGGATTGCACGGTGCAGCATGACCGGGCGAACACGGCTGTTATCTTCGGCGATATAGCTGGCATCCAGGCGCTCTGGCAGGTTCGGGTCGTACTGCAGGGTACCACACTGCCAGTTACGGCCGAGGCAGTCGCGCAGGGTGAACTCGATCTTCGGACCATAGAACGCGCCCTCGCCCGGCTGGTATTCCCACTCCAGGCCCGACTCGTTCAGGGCGTCGGCCAGTGCGCCTTCGGCACGGTCCCACAGCTCTTCGGAGCCCACACGCTTGGCTGGGCGGGTCGACAGCTTCATGGCGATGTCGGTGAAGCCGAAGTCCTTGTACACATCCAGGGTCAGCTTGATGAAGTCGGCGGCTTCTTTCTTCACCTGTTCTTCGGTGCAGAAGATGTGCGCGTCGTCCTGCACGAAGCCACGCACGCGCATGATGCCGTGCAGGGCGCCGGATGGCTCGTTACGGTGGCAAGCACCGAACTCGGCCAGGCGCAGTGGCAGGTCGCGGTAGCTCTTCAGGCCCTGGTTGAACACCTGCACGTGGCATGGGCAGTTCATCGGCTTGACCGCGTAGTCACGGCTTTCCGACGAAGTGGTGAACATGTTTTCGGCGTAGTTCGACCAGTGGCCGGAACGCTCCCAGAGGATGCGGTCGACAACCTGCGGGGTCTTGATTTCCTGGTAGCCGTTGACGCGCTGAACCTGGCGCATGTACTGCTCGAGCACCTGGTACACGGTCCAGCCGTTGGCGTGCCAGAACACCATGCCCGGGGCTTCTTCCTGCAGGTGGAAGAGGTCGAGCTGCTTGCCGATCTTGCGGTGGTCGCGTTTTTCGGCTTCTTCGATGCGCTGGATGTAGGCGGCCAGCTGCTTCTTGTCGGCCCAGGCGGTGCCGTACACGCGTTGTAGCTGCTCGTTCTTGGCATCGCCGCGCCAGTAGGCACCGGACAGCTTGGTCAGCTTGAATGCCTTGAGGAAACGCGTGTTCGGCACGTGCGGGCCACGGCACATGTCGACGTATTCTTCGTGGTAGTACAGGCCCATGGCCTGCTCGTCCGGCATGTCTTCGACCAGGCGCAGCTTGTAGTCTTCGCCACGGGCCTTGAACACGTCGATGACTTCGGCGCGCGGGGTGACCTTCTTGACCACGTCGTAGTCTTTTTCGATCAGCTCCATCATGCGCTTTTCGATGGCGGCCATGTCTTCTGGGGTGAAGGGGCGCTCGTAGGCGATGTCGTAATAGAAGCCTTCGTCGATCACCGGGCCGATCACCATCTTGGCGGTCGGGTACAGCTGCTTCACCGCGTGGCCGACCAGGTGGGCACACGAGTGACGAATGATCTCCAGTCCCTCTGCATCTTTAGGGGTGATGATCTGCAGGGTGGCGTCGTTGTGGATCAGGTCGCAAGCATCAACCAGCTTGCCGTCGACCTTGCCGGCCACGGTGGCCTTGGCCAGGCCTGCGCCGATGGAAGCGGCGACGTCGGCGACGGATACGGCGTGATCAAACGAACGTTGACTGCCATCGGGAAGAGTAATAACGGGCATGGCGCCTCCTCTCCTAGTGGTGACCCCTACCAAAGGTCACGTGGGTTGGGATGAGCCAGTACAAGATCCGACCTGCCTTCCCTTCAGGGAAGCCTGCCTCACAGTGGCAGAAGCCTTTCGGCTTGCCAGGGACGAACCAGAGTGACTGGAAATAAAAAAGATCGCTGCAAGCTGAACATTGTCAGCTGCAAGCCGGGCATGCTAGCACGCGGGTTACGCGCCACGCAGAAATATTTGGAAATTACGCCGCCTCGGTGAACTATCGCGGAAAAATTCCTATCAGACCTTGGGAAGCAACCTACGCTTGTTGAGACCTTAACCCAAGGAGTAACTGGTTATGCGAGTACCGTCTCTACTGGCCCTGGCGGCCGCTGGCGCACTGCTGCTGCCCGTGGCTGCCAATGCTGGCAACTTCCCTGCCGGGAAGGAGGGCCACTACATGACCCAGTGCCAACAGGTGGCCAGCGGCAAGGGCCTTGATGCCGCGACCGCGAAAAAGCACTGCGAATGTGGTGCCCAGGCCATCAAAAAGAATTTTACCGATAAGGAGATCGCTGAGCTGGACAGCACCGACGGCGTGGATGCCAACCTGATGAAGAAGGCACAGATGACCGTACAGGCTGCCTGCAAGCCAAAATGAGCCGTGCGCAGGGTTTGATTCACGCATTATTTGGCCTGGATCAATATCCTGCGAAGGTAAAAGGCGCTAGATGCGCAGAATTAGACTATGATGTTGCCCGTGCTCCGTAGCCTCGGCCACATTGCACCACTGAAAAAACTAAATGTTCTGGAGATTCACCTCATGTCCAATCGCCAACAAGGCACCGTCAAATGGTTCAATGATGAGAAAGGCTACGGCTTCATCACCCCAGCAGGCGGCGGCGACGACCTGTTCGTACACTTCAAAGCCATCGAATCCGACGGCTTCAAGAGCCTGAAAGAAGGCCAGACTGTTTCCTTCGTCGCCGAGCGCGGCCAGAAGGGCATGCAGGCTGCGCAGGTTCGTCCGGAGTAATTCGGGCAGCTGTAAAAAAACCCGCCCTTGTGGCGGGTTTTTTTATGGGCGCTTGCCATGGGCGCTTGCCTGGCTCACACACTTGCTTTTGTAGGAGCGGCCTTGCGTCGCGAAAGGGGTGCGAAGCGCCCCCAAGGTCTCAGCTTCGAATCAGAAACTGCCGGGGCCGCTTTGCGGCCCTTTCGCGACGCAAGGCCGCTCCTACAAGGGACCGCGTTGCTGCTGGATCAACCGCAGTTGACGCGAGTCACCACACCCTGCTCGTCCACATTCAGGTTCAGGCGCTCGGAGCGGTACTCCAGGGTTACCACGTCGTGCGGCTTGAGAATCCGCGCCATCTGTGAACCACTGGCCTTGCGCGCCTGCTCCAGCAGGTCGGCGCTGCCCGGCTTGCCGATGGCGAAGTCGGCACCGCTGGCCTCGCAGCGGCCATCATTGCCCGCCGACGCCTCAGGCGCCTTGCCACCCCCTGAGTTACCGCCAGTGCTGCAACCAGCCAGGACAGCAGCCACCGCCAGGGTTGCCAGGAAAGCACGGGTACGGAACATGAATCCTCCTAAAATCGATCTGGGAACTGCCTGATCCGACAGCTCCACCAGTAATTCGTTGCAAAACCGCGCAAGTCTGCCTGAACTCACCACACCGGGGCCAAAGGCAATCGTGACCGAATTTTACCACTCAGCCGACGAGCCGCTTGGTTTGCGCCGCAAAGTCATGATTTACTTTAGGAAGTGAAGGCACAGTGCCTTCTTCGAACGCCAGGATCCGGTGTTCGCCCCTCTACTCCGGGTCCCCAGCGAGAGCCTTCCATGAGCAGCCACAGCATCGACGCCGATATCAAGGTCAAATGGGCCGAGGGCCAGAGCGCCTACAGCCCCAGCACGCCCGAAGAGTTGCTGTTGATCGCCATCGACCTGCTGGTGCGCGACCGCGGCGGCGAAGCGGCGCGCAGTTTCATCGACCAGGTATTTGAGCGCTATGCGCCCCACGCGGCTATTGCAATAGAGCCAGGCGCGCGCTGAGCAGGTCGAAAAAGCCTTGGGCGTCACCCTCGTTTACCCACAGCACATTGGCCGGTTGCTTGAGCACGCCGTACCAGTCGGCGACGGTCTGACCGAAAGTCGGGCCTTCGCGGCTGTCGACGCTCATGTGAATGCGCCGCCCGCTGAACAGCTCGGGCTTTAGCAGATAAGCGATGATGCTGGCGTCATGCACCGGCCCACCGGGCATGCCATACAGGTCCATGTCGTGCTTGATGTAAGCCTGCAGAATATCGACAACCTGCTTGCTGGCGTGGTTGTTCACGGCGGCCAGCTGCTTGAGCCGGGCGTCACTGGTAAGGATCTTGTGGGTAACGTCCAGCGGCAGGTAGGTGAGTTGCACGCCGCTGGCCAACACCACTTCGGCGGCGTGCGGGTCGGCGTAGAGGTTGAACTCCGCCACTGGGGTGATGTTGCCGCCGTTGAAGTGGGCACCGCCCATGATCACCACTTCCTTGATGCCCTGGGCGATTTGCGGACGCTGGATCAGCGCCAGGGCCAGGTTGGTCTGCGGGCCGAGCATGGCGATGGTGATGCTGTGGGGCTTGGCGCTCCCCAAGGTATCGACCAGGTATTGCACGGCATTGCCTTCGGCCAGGGGCTTTTTCGGTTCATGCACCGCGACGCCGGTCAGGCCTTCTTCACCGTGGACATCAGCGGCGTAGATAGGCGCGCGCACCAGTGGCCGCCCTGCCCCGGCGTATACCGGGATATCTTCACGGCCAGCCCACTCACGGGCCAGGCGGGCGTTGCGCGAGGTCTTTTCCAGGCGCACGTTGCCGGCGACGGTGGTGATGGCGCGAATGTTGAGTGCTTCGGGTGAGGCCATGGCCAGGAACAGTGCGACCACATCGTCGGCGCCGGGGTCGGTGTCGATGATCAGGTCACGTGGGGCGGCCTGGAGGTTGGTGGTAGCGGCTGCGGCCATGAGGGTGAGTCCTTGTAGCAGGGGTTTGAGCATGGGGCACTCCTGTTGCCATGAGATGGAATGCGATCACTGTAGGCGCGGCCTCGTGTCGCGAAAGCGCCGCAAGGCGGCCCCGGCAATTCCTGCGGCGAAGCTGAGACCTTGGGGGCGCTTCGCACCCCTTTCGCGACACGAGGCCGCTCCTACAAAAGCGCTTTGTGTTTCGCTTGTTAGAAGGTGACGCCGGATATCAGGGCGATGTTGCTGTAGGGCTGGCACTCGCCGGTGCGCACGATCGCCCGGGCACTGCGCGACAGCACCTTGAAATCCTCATGGCTCAGCCATTCACGCTTGCCCAGCTTGCCCTTCAGGCGCTCGATTTCGACCAGCGCCGGCGGCACCACCTTTTGCATCTCTTCGGCCAGCACATGCCGCTCCACCTGCAGCTCGCTCAACACCGCGCGCAGCACGCTGGCAAAATCCGGTACGCCCGCCGTCAGCGCCAGGTCGATCAGCTCGACACCCGGGGGCACCGGCAAGCCGGCATCGCCGATCACCAGGATGTCCCCATGCCCCATCCCGGCGATGGTCCGCGACAGCGCAACGTTGAGCAGCGTGGTCTTTTTCATGGCGTCAGCTCCGCCAGATAAGGAATCGACGGCTGGGCGCCGGCACGGGTGACGGACAACGCCGCAGCACGCTGGCCGAACGCAATGGCCTCGCCCTCTCCCTTGCCCTGCACCAGCGCCGCAGCAAAACCGCCGATGAAGGTGTCGCCCGCCGCCGTGGTATCCAACGGCTGCACCTGCGGCGCCGGGAAATGTTGGCTACCGTCACGGCTGACGAACAAGGCGCCTTGCGCCCCCAGGGTGACGATCACCTTGCCGGCACCCAGTTGCAGCAAACGCTCGCCCGCGCGGCGGGCACTCTCCAGGTCGTTGACCGGCGTCCCGGTCAGTGCCTCGGCCTCGCTCTCATTGGGGGTGAGGTAGTCGACATGGGCAAACCAGCTAGCCGGCAGCGGTCCAGTGGCCGGCGCCGGGTTCAGGATCACCCGCTTGCCCAGCTCATGCCCTCTGGCAAGGGTCCAGGCAACAGTCTCGGCCGGTACTTCGAGCTGGCAGATGATCACCTCGGCCGCCTGCAGCAACGCATCGAAGCGCTGCACCGACTCGGGCGTCAGCAACCCGTTACCGCCAGGAATGATGACGATGCAGTTCTGGCTGGCAGCGTCCACGGTAATCAGCGCCACGCCACTGGACACACCCGGGCACACGCTGACCGCCTGGCAATCGATGCCTTCCACTTCCAGCGCCTGGCGCAACTGCTGACCGTAGGCGTCATCGCCGACATTACCCACCATTGCCACACGGCCACCCAGGCGTGCCACTGCCACCGCCTGGTTGGCACCCTTGCCGCCCGGCACGGTGAAAAAACACTCCCCAGCCAGTGTTTCACCGGGCCGCGGCAGCCGCTGGGCGCGGGCCACCAGGTCCATGTTGAGGCTCCCGACCACCACTACCTTGGCATTCATGGCGCAAATTCCTTAGCGGTAATCATTGAACAGGTCCGGGCGCGGCCCGGTGGATTCGCGCAGCACAATGCGCGGGGCGACGATGCGCTGCTCGGCGGCATCGCACCGCGGCGTGGCGATACGGGACAGCAGCAAGGCAGCAGCGCTCTCGCCAAGCTCGCGAATCGATTGGCCGAC
Source organism: Pseudomonas sp. URMO17WK12:I7 (assembly GCF_003269045.1). Taxonomy (NCBI): domain Bacteria; kingdom Pseudomonadati; phylum Pseudomonadota; class Gammaproteobacteria; order Pseudomonadales; family Pseudomonadaceae; genus Pseudomonas; species Pseudomonas sp. URMO17WK12:I7. The sequence continues at coordinate 223,940 of NZ_QLTL01000004.1, forward strand.
CGTGGTCAGCGGCGGGTACACATAGCGGCTCAGCTCGATGTCGTCGAAGCCGATCACCGACAGTTCGCCCGGTACGCTGATGTTTCGCTCGGCAGCGGCGCGCAACACACCGAAACCGATCATGTCGTTGCCGGCGAAGATCGCCGTCGGGCGCTTGCCATCGAGCAGCTGCACGGCGGCGGCATGGCCGCCCGGGCTGGTGAAGTCGCAATGCAACACCCTGCCTGCCAGCACCTCAACCTCAGCTTCAGCCATGGCCTGGTGGAAGCCGCGCAGGCGCAACTGCGTGACACCCGTCTCGGCGGGGCCGCCGATATAGGCGATGTCGCGATGGCCCAGCTCCAGCAGATGGCGGGTCGCCAGGTAGGCACCGTGCTCATGGTCGATGCGCACAAGGTCGGCATCGACACCCTCCAGCTCGCGGTCGACGATGACCATCGGCGTGCGCACGCCGGCCAGGCTCTGCAGCAGGTCGGCGTCCTCGCCCACCGACGCCACCACCAGGCCGTCGATGCGCTTTTCCAGCAGCACGCGCAGGTAGCTGCGCTGCTTTTGCGGGTTATCGTCTGAGTTACAAAGGATCACGCAATAGCCGTTGCGCTCACAGGCATCCTCGATGCCTCGGGCCAGTTCGGCGAAGTACGGGTTGATGCTGTTGGGTACCAGCAGGCCGATGGTGGCCGTGCTGCGCGCCTTCAGCGAGCGCGCCACGGCGCTGGGCACGTAGTCGAGCTCAAGGATGGCCGCCTCGACCTTGAGCCGTACCTGCTCGCTGACCGGGCGGGTCTTGTTCAGTACATGTGACACCGTGGTGTAGGAGATGCCCGCACGGGCCGCGACGTCTTTGATGGTTGCCATGATGTCAGTTCCGCCGGCCTGCACGCCGGCTTCGATAAGTGTCGAGCACCACGGCGATGACGATCACCGCCCCGGTGATGATGCGTTTGGTAGGTTCCGACGCGCCGATCTGCGCCAGCCCTGCGGCCAGCACGGAGATGATCAGCACACCGAACAAGGTACTGATGACCGAGCCGCGCCCGCCCATCAGGCTGGTGCCGCCGATCACCACGGCGGCGATCACCTGCAGCTCGAGGCCGGAGCCGGCGTTAGGGTCGGCAGCTTCCAGGCGCGAAATCTGAAACAGCGCAGCCAACCCGGCGAGCAGCCCCATCAGGGCAAACACCAGCACCTTGTACGGGCGCGGGTCGATACCGGCCAGGCGCACGGCCTCTTCGTTGGTGCCGATGCCGATCAGGTAACGGCCGAACACGGTGCGGGTCAGCACCAGCTGGGCCACCACGATCACCAGCAAGGCGATGATGAAAGCCGGCGAGATGCCGAATGCCACGGGGTTGGAAAACCAGGCGTAGGCGTCGCCGATATAGGCAGTACGCGAGTCGGTGAACTGATAGGCCAGGCCGCGAGCCATCTCCAGCACACCGAGTGAGACGATGAACGAAGGGATGCGCCAGGCCACTGTCACGCCGCCGGTGATACTGCCGGCCAGGGCGGCGACGGCCATGCCGAGCAAGGCTGCGGGCAGCACGCCCCAGCCCCAGCCGAGGATCGCCACACTGACCGTGGATGCCGCCAGGGCCAGCACCGAACCGACCGACAGGTCGATGCCGCCGATGATCAGCACGAAGGTCATGCCCACGGCCAGCACCATCAGGTCTGGGATCTGGTTGGCCAAGGTACTGAAGGTGGCGTACGACCAGAAGTGGCTGCTCAGGAACGAGAACAGCACAATCATCGCCAGCAATGCACCGGCCAGGCCCAGGTAGGTGCCCAGGCCGTAGTAGCTACCGCTGCGGCGCACGGGCGCGCCGCTCGGGGTGTCGAGGGGTGTGGTCTTCATGCATCCATCCTGGGCGCTGCTTCGTGCAGCAAGGCATCACGTTTTTGATAGCCGGCGAAGGCGGCAGCCAGGAGCTGGTCCTGGCTCCAGTGTTCACGGTCGAAGGTATCGATCAGGCGACCGGCAGAGAGGACGGCGATGCGGTCGCAGATCAGCATCAGCTCGCGCAGGTCGCTGGACACCACCACCAGGGCCTTGCCCTGGCGCGCCAGTTCAGCCAGCAGGCCATAGATGTCGAATTTGGCGCCGACGTCGATGCCACGGGTAGGCTCGTCGAACAGCAGCACCTGGCAGTCGCGTTCCAGCCACCGACCGATCACCACCTTCTGCTGGTTGCCGCCAGACAGCTCGCCAACCACCTGTGCCGGGCTGGCACTGCGGATGCGCATGGCGCTGATCTGGCGTTCGGCCAGGGCCCTTTCCGCGTCGCTGTCGAGTACGCCAGCACGCGACACTGCAGGCAGATTACCGAGGGCGATGTTGGCGCTGATCGATTGCGTCAGCAGCAGGCCCTCGCCCTTGCGGTCTTCGGTGATCAGGGCAATACCGGCCTTTACGGCAGCCTTGGGCGAATCGATGGACACCGCTTTGAGTGGCTGGCCGATCTCGATGCTGCCGCTGTCGGCCCGGTCGGCACCGTAGATCAGCCGCAGCAGCTCGGTGCGCCCGGCGCCGATCAGCCCAGAGACGCCGAAGATCTCCCCTGCCCTGACCTGCAGCGACACATCACGCACCTTGTCGCCGCGGCACAGTTTGTCGACCTTGAGCAACGGCGCGCCAATGCTGCGCCGACCCAGGTCGATATGTTCGCCCAGCTCGCGCCCGACCATCAGGTTGACCAGTTCGGCGCTGCTGTAACGCTGAATGGGTTCGTCGCACACCCGCTGGCCGTCGCGCAGCACGACAATGCGCTGGGCCACGCGCTGCAACTCCTCCAGGCGGTGGGAGATGTAGACGATGGCCACGCCGCGCTGGCGCAGGCGCTCAATCTGCGTGAACAGCAACTCCACTTCGCGGGCGGTGAGCATGGCCGTAGGTTCGTCGAAAATCAGCACATGGCAGTCGCCAATCAGGTTGCGGGCGATCTCGACCATCTGCTGATGGCCAATGCCCAGCTCGCCAACCGGGGTGTCTGGGTCGATGGCCTCCAGGCCGACCTGGGCCATGGCAGCCGTGGCCAGCTGGCGCAGGCGCTTCTGGCTGATCCAGCCGAAGCGGCTGGGCAGGTTGTCGAGGAACAGGTTTTCCGCCACGGTCAGGGTCGGCAGCAAGTTGAGCTCCTGCATGACCATGCGCACGCCGAGGCGCTCGGCCTCGCTGCGGCTGGTGGGCGCGTAAGCCTGGCCGCGGTAGGTCATGTGCCCGGTGGTGGGCGTTTCCAGGCCACAAATGAGCTTGGACAGGGTGCTCTTGCCCGCGCCGTTCTCGCCGGTCAGCGCCAGCACTTCACCGGCGCGCAGGGCCAGGCTGACCTCCGCCAGCACTGGCTGGGCGTAGCTTTTGCCCAGCGCGCTGGCGGCAAGCACCACTTCATTGGCCGAAGCAGACATGGCCACTTCTCCTGCTGGGGTCAGGGCTGGGTGATGAGTTCGACCGGGGTCTGGATGACGTTGTCGGCGTCCACGTCCGGCTTCTCGCCCTTGAGCACTTTCAGCGCTGCCTGGATACCGTACACCGCCTGTTGGCTAGCAGCCTGGTCGAGGGTGGCGAGCACGCGGCCATCCTTGAGCATCGGTTTGATGGCATTGATGTTGTCGTAGCCGACCACCTGCACCTGGCCTGCCTTGCCGGCGGCACGCACGGCCGAGACGGCGCCCAGGGCCATGCTGTCGTTACCGGCCAGCAGCGCCTTGAGGTCAGGGTATTCGTTGAGCATGGAAGCGGCGACGGCATTGCCCTTGTCGATCTCCCAGTTGCCGGACTGCACCGAGACGATCTTCATCTTCGCGGCGTCCATTGCATCCTTGAAGCCAGCGGTACGCTGCTGGGCGTTGGTGGTGGTCGGCACGCCCTCGATGATGCCGACCTGGTCACCGGCCTTGAGTTTTTCCTTGGCCAGGTAGTCGCCCACCATGCGCGCGCCTTTGCGGTTGTCGGGGCCGACGAAGGGCACGCTGATGCCCTTGCTCTTGAGCAGTTCAGGGTCCAGGCGGTTGTCGATGTTGATGACGATGACGCCCTGGTCCATGGCCTTCTTCACCGCCGAAACCAGCGCCTTGGAGTCGGCCGGCGCGATCACCAGGGCCTTGGCGCCCGAGTTGACCATCTGCTCGACGATGCGGATCTGTTCACCGGTATCGGTTTCGTTCTTGATGCCGTTGGCAACCAGGTCGAAATCGCCAGGGTGGGCTTTCTGGTAGTCCTTGGCGCCGTCTTCCATGGTACGGAAGAATTCGTTGGCCAGTGACTTCATCACCAGCGCGACCTTGGGTTTTTCCTCTGCGTGGGCGGCAGACAGCGGCATGGCGAGGGACAGCGAGGACATGACGGCGAGCGCCAGCAGACGACCGGGGAACGGCAGCTTCATGAAAGATGACTCCGAATCTTGTGATTTTTATCGGATCGCAAACGTTTGCGTTGCGTAACTATGGAAACAAGACCTGGTTTTGTCAAATCCGTTTCGCTTGCGGGGTCAAGACGCTGCTGGTGCAGATTATCCGGAATTTTTCCGAAAAACCGAACACCTTTTCCTATGCTTGTTCGGGGTTCCGAATGGAATACGCCCTTGTAGGTGCGGCCTTGCGTCGCGAAAGGGCCGCAACGCGGCCCCGGCAATTCAAGCGGCGAAGCTGAAATCCTGGGGGTGCTTCGCACCCCTTTCGCGACGCAAGGCCGCTCCTACACACCTGGCCGCATAGGAGTGGTACGAAACCTGCCTACGCACTTGTGCGACACAGCAACCACCTCATCAGGAAGAGAGAGAACAATAATTATGAATGCTGCACTGAAGTCCTTCGCCCCCAGCGCCCTGGCGCTACTGCTGATCCTGCCCGCCACTGCCTCGGCGAAGGAAGCCGAAACCCAACAGAAACTGGCCAACGTGGTCATCCTCGCCACCGGCGGCACCATTGCCGGCGCCGGCGCCAGCGCTGCCAACAGCGCCACCTACCAGGCCGCAAAGCTCGGCGTCGACAAGCTGATTGCCGGCGTGCCGGAACTGGCCGACCTGGCCAATGTGCGCGGCGAGCAAGTGATGCAAATTGCCTCCGAAAGCATCACCAATGACGATTTGCTGAAACTGGCCAAGCGCGTCGCCGAGCTTGCCGACAGCAAGGACGTCGATGGCATTGTCATCACCCATGGCACCGACACCCTGGAAGAAACCGCCTACTTCCTGAACCTGGTGGAGAAGACCGACAAACCGATCGTGGTAGTTGGCTCGATGCGCCCAGGCACGGCGATGTCTGCCGACGGCATGCTCAACCTGTACAACGCCGTGGCGGTGGCCAGTGACAAGCAATCGCGCGGCAAGGGCGTGCTGGTGACCATGAACGACGAGATCCAGTCGGGTCGCGATGTGAGCAAGTCGGTAAACATCAAGACCGAAGCCTTCAAGAGCGCCTGGGGCCCGATGGGCATGGTGGTGGAAGGCAAATCGTACTGGTTCCGCCTGCCAGCCAAGCGCCACACTACCCAATCAGAGTTCGACATCAAGCAGATCAGCAGCCTGCCGCAGGTGGACATCGCCTACAGCTACGGCAATGTCAGCGACACGGCCTACAAGGCGCTGGCGCAGGGCGGTGCAAAAGCGATCATCCATGCCGGTACCGGCAATGGCTCGGTGTCGTCGCGGGTAGTGCCGACGCTGCAGGAGCTGCACAAGAACGGCGTGCAGATCATTCGCTCTTCCCACGTCAACCAGGGTGGTTTCGTGCTGCGTAATGCCGAACAGCCTGATGACAAGTATGACTGGGTGGTGGCGCATGACCTGAACCCGCAGAAGGCACGGATCCTGGCGATGGTGGCGATGACCAAGACCCAGGACAGCAAGGAGCTGCAGCGGATCTTCTGGGAGTACTGATTCTGGTATGACGTGGGCAGGTGCGCTGCTTGCCCCGGCCCTTTCGCGGCTACAGCCGCTCCTACAGGTACCGCATAACCCTGTGGGAGCGGCTTGCCCGCGAAGAATCCAGCACCGAGCCAGTTGCGAAATATTTTGCCTTGAAATACTGTACGCACATACAGCACAACAAGGAATCGCCCCCGTGGCCAGCACCGACTCCGCAACCGCAAGCAGCTATCAACAACTGGGCCTGCGTATCCAGAAGATCATCAACAACCCCCTCGCCCAGCGCAGCCGCGCCGCACTGATCTTCCGCCAGGAACACGAGTCGCCCGATGACTGGGAAACCCTGCTCGAGGAAATCGCCGAGAACGACAACGTCACCCTCGCCCACCGCGACGATGGCGGCGTGCAGATCTTCTGGACCGTGCCGAAGGAAGATTGAGGCTCAGGCCAGCGCCTGCAGGTAGGCACTGGCCTCGCGGTAACGGGCCAGTCGCGCCAGGTCGGCAGGGCCAGGAACGGGTATGCGCGAGAGATCACTGTTGTCGGCCAGGTCGGCCAGCTTGACGGTACGCGCCAGCGGGTCGCTGCCCAGGCGCACGACGAAGTCATGGTAGCTCTCGCCCTGATGCCGGCTCAGGGCCAGCAAGGCGGCGAGAATCTTCAGGGGAAAGCCCTCTCGGGCCAGATCGGAAACGGTCAGCGTCGTATCTTCGATCACGTCATGCAGCACTGCGACAATGCGCTGCTCTGGCGTGCTGACCCGCATCATCACCCGCAGCGGGTGCAGGATATAAGCCGCTCCACCCTTGTCGTATTGCCCTTCATGTGCTCTGGCGGCCACAGCAATGGCCCGCTCCAGCGTAGACATGAGGCCCTCCCCCGTTTGGCTTGTCTCAGGCCAAGCATAGCCGGGGAAGACTACAGATAACAGTTAGCGCTGCGCACCATGCTGGATGACGACCGAATCGGTACCCAGCTTGGCCATCACCTCAGCCCTGCGCGCGTCGGCTTCAGCCTTGCTCGGGAACGGCCCCATCAACACTACCGGTTTGCCGTCGCGGTATTCGACCGAGGACGGGATACCCTTCTCGATAAGGCGTGCGGTCATGTCGCTCAGCGCGCCCATGTTGGCACCCTGGATCACTTCGACATCCCACCCTTCAGGTGCAGGCTGACCCGCCAGCGCTTCGGCGCGACGCTGCAGATCGGCACCGCCGCAATACTCCCGGATGCGCAGGTTGTTGCCGCCGTCATCGACGATGATTTCGTATTGGCCATCGGCACCTTTGATTGCCACGTAGCTGCGGTAAGCCTCGTACTGGCCAGCATCGTCCTTGCCGCGGACCTGGCCGCAGATGGTGCCCTTGGTGTCGATCCGCACGTTGCCGAACTTGGCGGTCTTGGGGTTGTGCAGGTGCTCGGCAACCTGCTTGTGCACACCCTCGACCTCGTTCTCACAGCCCGCCAGGGCCAGCACTGCCAATACCACTGCCAGTTTGCGCACGCGTGTACCTCCAGATTCGAAGGGGCGGATTCTACCACGGCCGCCCAGGGCACCGCCCGCGACCAAAGGTTACACGCTGCTTCGATGGCAATTCAGAATACAAAAAGGGCGACCCTTTCGGATCGCCCTTTCTGATGCCCGGAAACCGGGGCTTTGTTTGGTAGGCACAATTGGACTCGAACCAACGACCCCCACCATGTCAAGGTGGTGCTCTAACCAACTGAGCTATGTGCCTGTCGTGTGGTGCGCATTCTACGCATTCCAAAAACCCTGTCAACACTTTTTTTCGCGCTAACTCACTGAATCTTAAACTGTTTATAGAGAAGTGCCGACTGGAGGCCAGTAAAGGATTTTCAACAGACGACTAGCGGGTGTTTATTATTATTGATAGCATCGGTACATTCGTTAAAAATATAAAACACAGAGGTTTCTGCAGCATGGCTAACACCCCCTACCCCCAGTCCTACTACGCCGCCTCGGCCAACCCGGTGCCGCCACGTCCGGCGCTGCAGGGTGAGGTGGAAACCGATATCTGCATCATTGGTGCCGGCTACACCGGCCTGTCCAGCGCGCTGTTCCTGCTGGAAAACGGCTTCAAGGTGAGCATCGTCGAAGCGGCCAAGGTCGGCTTCGGCGCATCGGGCCGCAACGGTGGCCAGATCGTCAACAGCTACAGCCGCGACATCGACGTCATCGAACGCACTGTCGGCCCCAAGGAAGCACAGTTGCTGGGCAAGATGGCCTTCGAAGGCGGCCGCATCATCCGTGAGCGCGTGGCCAAGTACAACATCCAGTGCGACCTGAAGGACGGTGGCGTATTCGCCGCCCTGACCAGCAAGCAGATGGGCCACCTGGAGTCGCAAAAGCGCCTGTGGGAACGCTTCGGCCACACCCAGCTGGAGCTGATGGACCAGAAGCGCATCCGTGAAGTGGTCGCCTGCGACAACTACGTGGGCGGCATGCTGGACATGAGCGGCGGCCACATCCACCCGCTGAACCTGGCCCTGGGCGAAGCGGCCGCGGTCGAATCGCTGGGCGGCATCATTTATGAGCAGACCCCGGCCATCCGCATCGAGCGTGGTGCCAACCCGGTGGTGCACACCCCGCAAGGTAAGATCCGTGCCAAGTTCATCATCGTTGCCGGCAACGCCTACCTGGGCAACCTGGTACCTGAGCTGGCGGCCAAGTCGATGCCATGCGGCACCCAGGTGATCACCACCGAACCGCTGGGCGATGAACTGGCCCGCACCCTGCTGCCGCAGGACTACTGCGTGGAAGACTGCAACTACCTGCTCGACTACTACCGCCTGACCAGCGACAAGCGCCTGATCTTCGGCGGTGGCGTGGTGTACGGCGCGCGCGACCCGGCCAACATCGAAGCGATCATTCGCCCGAAGATGCTCAAGGCCTTCCCGCAGCTGAAGAACGTCAAGATCGACTACGCCTGGACCGGCAACTTCCTGCTGACCCTGTCGCGTCTGCCCCAGGTCGGCCGTATCGGCGACAACATCTACTACTCGCAGGGTTGCTCGGGCCACGGCGTGACCTACACCCACCTGGCGGGCAAGGTGCTGGCCGAGGCGCTGCGTGGCCAGGCCGAACGTTTCGACGCCTTCGCCGGCCTGCCGCACTACCCATTCCCGGGTGGCCAGATGCTGCGTGTACCGTTCAGCGCAATCGGCGCCTGGTACTACAGCCTGCGCGATCGCCTGGGTTTCTGATATAAGCAGGCCCAAACTCTTCGCGGTTAAACCCGCTCCCACAGGGACCGCACAAGGTTCAAAACCAGTGCAGTACTTGTGGGCGCGGGTTTATCGAGGCGTCGAACCGCCGCGAAAGGGCCGGCACTGACAACACTATTTGTTCAGGCTACGCACGGCTTGTTTTGCCGCAACCTCCTGGCCCGCCCGGGCCAGTTCGTCGGCAGCCTGCAGCCAACGCTGGCGGTCCACCTGGGCCGGCAGCTGGCGCGGTGGCTGCACCAGCACTGCCCAACTCCCCTCCTTCGCCCACGCCGAGGCAAAGTCGTCGAACGCCATCAGCTGGCGCCGATGCATCCCCGAGCGCAGCAGCACGCGCTTCTTGAAGCTGTCATAGCCGATCAGCACCGCATAACGCGGTTCGCTCCACCACGCCGAGCCTTCCTCGTAACGCAACAGCACCGGATTGCCAGCAGCCACCTGGGCCAGCAAGGCATCCAGCTGCTTGTCCAGCGGGTACACGACCATGCCGTACTCACGCGCCACACGCGGGATACTGGTTTCCAGCGCCTCGACCCCCTTCGGCAGGTTCAGCGGCTTGTCCAGCAACCCGGGGGTAATCGGCGCGCCTTGCTGCGACAGTAGCGCGGCCAGGGCCATCGCCCCGCTGTGGTTGGCATTGCCGCGGTAGAACGGCACGCTGCTGATTTCGACCCGCTGCGGCATGCCCTTGAGGCTGGCAGGTGGTGCGCTGGCACAACCGCCCAGGGTCGCGGCCACCAGGCAGGCGGCCAACAGCTGACGTGGGATGGTCAACCAGCTCTTGCAGGAATGTTGCTCCATGGACACTCGCTTGTTCCGATGCCAGGCAGGCAGCGCCCGGCTCTGGCCACCGATCATAGGGCGCTGCGTTGCGCGGGTATAGTCCGACAAGAGAACGGAACCAATCGGCTTAAGCAATCAACCTTTGGTCAATGGAACGTCACGGGCGGGCAGCTAGACTAAAGCAGTGTCTGGAGGGCAAACCTCAGGTTGCCCAAGAGAAGGAGGCACACATGAGCCTGACCATGGCAATCCTCATGCTGGTAGGTATGTGGCTGAGCGTCGCGGCCGCCATGCTGTGGGGTGTTCTGCGTATCGTGCGGCGTCATTCCCAGCATCACCACCTGCCACCGCAGGCCCCGGCCAAGGCGCAGCCTGTACGCAGGGCACGGCGGCATGCCGGGGTGCATTGAGGTTTCTTCACCTGTATGCGAACGGGGCGCAAAGAGCGCCCCGTTTTTTTTACATCAGCCTTCAGCTGCTTCGCGCTTGAGCCGCGCCCGGCGAGCCAGGATGTTGAGGATCTCGATCACCGTCGAGAAGGCCATCGCCGCATACACATAACCCTTCGGTACATGGGCGCCAAAACCTTCGGCGATCAGCGTCATGCCGATCATGATCAGGAAGCCCAGGGCCAGCATGACCACTGTCGGGTTGTCGTTGATGAAATTGGCCAGCGGGTCGGCAGCGACCATCATGACGATCACGGCGGTAATCACGGCAATGATCATGATCGGCAGGTGCTCGGTCATGCCCACGGCGGTGATGATGCTGTCGACCGAGAAGACGATGTCCAGCAGCAGGATCTGGAAGATCGCTGCAGCGAAGCCCAGGGTAACCGTGGAAGAGACCTTGGCTTCTTCCTTGGCACCGTGCGGGTCGACGTTCTCGTGAATCTCTTTGGTGGCTTTCCACAGCAGGAACAGGCCGCCGGCAATCAGGATCACGTCCTTCCAGGAGAAGGCGTTGCCGAACACCTCGAACACCGGGTCGGTCAACTGCACGATCCAGGCCACGGTGCTGAGCAGGGCCAGGCGCATGACCAGGGCCATGCTGATACCGATACGGCGCGCCTTGGAGCGGTACTCCACCGGCAGTTTGTTGGTCAGGATCGAGATGAAGATCAGGTTGTCGATACCCAGTACCACTTCCATGGCCACCAGGGTAGCCAGGGCGACCCAGGCGGTAGGGCTAGCGGCGAGTTCCAGCAAGTATTCCATTGTTCAAATCCTGCAGCGGCGGTTAGGGTCAGATTTCCTGGGTGTGTGCTTTCTTTTCGGCATCCTTGGGCTTGTGGCCCTCACTGCCGATGGCCTCGCTCAATGCCTGCTGGGCGGCCTTGTTGGTGTCATCGATGGCTTGCTTGGCCGACTGCGCGGCCTGGTCGAGCATCTGCTGGGCAGACTTCTCGGCCTGGTCGCAACCGGCCAGGGTGAACAGCGCCAGGGCCAGCACCAACGGTGTGCCAATGGATTTGAGATGCAGCATGGTGTCCTCGCTTGAAAAATCCCGGCGGCGCGTAGCGCCATGGGGTCGCATTCTAAAGACGCCAATACCTCAGGAAAATTCGTATTTTCAGCGTGTATACTTCGGTTTTTTCGAATCGGGACCTGCGTTCGTGCTCAACTACCGCCAGCTCCACTACTTCTGGGCCGTGGCCAAGACCGGCAGCATTGCCCGCGCCAGCGAACAGCTGAACCTGACCCCACAGACCATCAGCGGGCAGATCAGCCTGTTCGAACAGACCTACGGGCTGGAGCTGTTCCAGCGCGTCGGCCGGCAACTGGAGCTGACCGAGACCGGCCGCCAGACGCTGGTCTACGCCGAGCAGATGTTCCAGATCGGCGGCGAACTGGAGGCCATGCTCAGGGCTGGCCCGCAAGAGCAGATCCTGTTTCGCGTGGGGGTGGCCGATGTGGTGCCGAAGTCGATCGTCTATCGCCTGCTGGCACCGACCATGGAGCTGGACGAGGTGCTACGCATCAACTGCCGCGAAGACAAGCTCGAACGGCTGCTGGCAGACCTGGCGATCCAGCGCCTGGACCTGGTGATTTCCGACAGCCCGATGCCTAGCCACCTGGATATCAAGGGCTACAGCCAGAAGCTCGGCGAATGCGGCCTGAGCTTCTTCGCTACCCCGGCCCTGGCCAGGCAGCATGCCGGCCCCTTCCCCGCCTGCCTGCAGGATGCTCCGCTGTTGATTCCCGGCCCGGAAACCGTGGTGAGCAGCCGCCTGCTGCGCTGGCTGGGCGAGCAACAGGTGCAGCCGAGGATTGTTGGCGAGTTCGATGACAGCGCACTGATGCAGGCGTTCGGGCAGTCGGGCAGTGGCGTTTTCGTCGCGCCCAGCGTAATTGCAGAGGAAGTGTGCCGCCAGTATGGCGTCGAGTTGATTGGCCAGACCGAGGCGGTGCATGAGTCGTTCTATGCCATTTCGGTGGAGCGCAAGGTCAAGCACCCGGGGATCGTGGCGATTACCGAGGGGGCACGGCGGGAGCTGTTTCATTGGTAGTGGTGGCGCCCCGACTTGCCCGCGAAGAGGTCGGACCTGCCCACCAAGGGTCTATGGTAAAATCGCGCCCTTTATGCAAACGCCGAGATACCGCTGTACATGACTCCTGTTTTCCGACTCCTCAACCGCACCAGCCTGGTGACCCAGATCGTCATCGGCCTGGTCGCCGGCATCGCCCTGGCCCTGCTGGCACCTGCCATCGCCCGTGACCTGGCATTCCTCGGCAAAGTGTTCGTCAGCGCCCTCAAGGCGGTCGCGCCGGTGCTGGTGTTCATCCTGGTCATGGCGTCGATCGCCAACCACCGCCACGGCCAGGAAACCCACATCCGCCCGATCCTCTGGCTGTACTTGCTGGGTACCTTCGCCGCCGCCGTGGTGGCTGTGGTCGCCAGTATGCTGTTCCCTTCGCAGCTGGCCCTGAGTACCGGCGAAGCGACGCTCAGCGCGCCGGGCGGCATCGCCGAAGTGATGCAGAACCTGCTGCTTAGCGCAGTCGACAACCCGGTCAACGCCTTGCTCAATGCCAACTTCATCGGCGTGCTGACCTGGGCCATCGGCCTGGGTGTGGCCCTGCGCCACGCCGGCGAAACCACCCGCACCGTGGTCGAGGACCTGTCCAATGGCGTGACCCTGATCGTGCGTGTGGTCATCCGCTTCGCCCCACTGGGCATCTTCGGCCTGGTCAGCTCGACCCTGGCCCAGGCTGGCTTGAGCGCCCTGCTCGGCTACCTGCACCTGCTGGGCGTGCTGATCGGCTGCATGCTGTTCGTGGCGCTGGTGATGAACCCGCTGATCGTGTTCTGGAAGATCCGCCGCAACCCTTACCCGCTGACGTTGCTGTGCCTGCGCGAAAGCGGCATCACCGCGTTCTTCACCCGCAGTTCAGCGGCCAACATTCCGGTCAACCTGGCACTGTCGGAGCGCCTGGGGCTGCATGAGGACACCTATTCAGTGTCGATCCCGCTGGGCGCGACCATCAACATGGCAGGCGCAGCGATCACCATCACCGTGCTGACCCTGGCGGCGGTGCATACGTTGGGCATTCCAGTCGACTTGCCGACCGCCGTGCTGCTGAGCGTGGTGGCGGCGGTTTGTGCCTGTGGTGCTTCGGGCGTGGCCGGCGGGTCGTTGCTGCTGATTCCGCTGGCGTGCAGCCTGTTCGGCATCCCCAGCGAGATAGCCATGCAGGTGGTGGCGGTGGGCTTTATCATCGGCGTGCTGCAGGATTCGGCAGAGACGGCACTGAATTCGTCGACCGATGTGCTGTTCACAGCGGCGGCCTGCATGGCTGAAGATCGTCGCAGCAGTTGAGCTAGCCGGGGCCGCCATGCGGCCCCAATTGCCTTACCTCGCGGCATTACCTACGCTAGTGGCCTTTCCCCAGTAATGAGACAGGGCCATGTCAGAACACGAAACCGCAGGTGAAGGCCGCTTCAGCAGCATCGAGATCCGCATTCTTGGCGCGCTGATCGAGAAGCAGGCCACCAGCCCGGAAAGCTACCCGCTGACCCTCAACGCCCTGGTCCTGGCCTGTAACCAGAAGACCAGCCGCGAGCCGGTGATGAACCTCACCCAGGGGCAGGTCGGCCAGGCCCTGCGCGCCCTCGAAAGCCAGGATATGACCCGCCTGCAAATGGGCAGCCGCGCTGACCGCTGGGAGCAGCGGGTGGACAAGGCCCTGGAGCTGGTACCGGCGCAGCTGGTACTGATGGGCCTGATGTTCCTGCGCGGGCCACAAACCCTCAACGAACTGCTGACCCGCAGCAACCGCCTGCACGACTTCGACGACACCGAACAGATCCAGCACCAGCTCGAGCGCCTGATTTCCCGCGGCCTGGCCCTGCACCTGCCACGCCAGGCCGGGCAACGGGAAGACCGCTATACCCACGCTCTCGGTGACCCGGCGGAAATCGAGGCGATTCTGGCGGCGCGCCAGCAGGAAGGCGGTGCTCGCAGCAGTGGCACCAGCGTGTCGGAAGAGCGTATCGAAGCGTTGGAAGCGCGAATCGCCGCGCTGGAAGCACGCCTGGCCGAGCTGGAAGGCTGAAGGCGCTACTGCTCAGGGTCGGGGAAGTTGCGACAACTCTTGCGCTCGGCCAGCTCCCGCTCTGTCGGGCGCTGGTCGACGAACACGGTGCGGCCGTCGGCGTAGATCTCGAGGTAGCCCCAGTGCAGGTCCTGCTCTTTCTGCCCGGGCTTGGGGGGGACTAGCCACCAGGGTTCGCGGCTGATCAGGGTCATGGGTCAGGTTCCTGAGGGTGTCTGCAGTAATCATAGACACCCTCAGTTTTTGCATTGCTGGTACCGGCCCTTTCGCGGCTAAAGCCGCTGCTACAGGGGAATCACTGCCCATAAGGCGTGCGCTGTACCTGTAGGAGTGGCTTTAGCCGCGAACAGGCCGGTACAGGCTTACGCCGGCGCCGAAGTGCGGATCAGGTGATCGAACGCCGCCAGCGAGGCCTTGGCGCCCTCGCCCACCGCGATAACGATCTGCTTGTACGGCACAGTGGTCACGTCACCCGCGGCAAACACACCCGGCACACTGGTCTGGCCCTTGGCGTCGACGATGATCTCGCCACGCGGCGACAGCTCGACAGTGCCCTTGAGCCAATCAGTGTTCGGCAGCAGGCCGATCTGCACGAAGATGCCTTCCAGCGCCAGGTCATGCACCTCATCGGTGGTGCGATCCTTGTAACGCAAGCCCGTCACTTTTTCACCATTGCCGACCACTTCGGTAGTCAACGCACTGGTGATCACCTTGACGTTCGGCAGGCTGTGCAGCTTGCGCTGCAGCACTGCATCGGCACGCAGCTGGCTGTCGAACTCGATCAGCGTCACCTGGGCGACGATACCTGCCAGATCGATGGCCGCTTCCACACCCGAATTGCCGCCGCCAATCACCGCCACACGCTTGCCCTTGAACAGCGGGCCGTCGCAGTGCGGGCAGTAGGCCACACCACGGGAGCGGTATTCCTGCTCGCCCGGCACATTCATTTCGCGCCAGCGGGCGCCAGTGGCGAGGATCACCGTCTTGGCCTTGAGCGAGGCGCCGCTGGCCAGGCGCACTTCATGCAGGCCGCCGTCGGTAGCCGGAATCAGCGCTTCACCGCGCTGCAGGTTCATGATGTCGACGTCGTACTGCTTGACGTGCTCTTCCAGTGCCGTGGCCAGCTTCGGCCCCTCGGTTTCCTGTACCGAGATGAAGTTCTCGATGGCCAGGGTGTCGAGTACCTGGCCGCCAAAGCGCTCGGCAGCCACACCGGTACGGATGCCTTTGCGCGCGGCGTAGATGGCCGCTGCAGCACCGGCTGGGCCACCACCCACCACCAGCACGTCAAAGGCGTCCTTGGCGTTGATCTTCTCGGCCTGGCGGCTGCCGGCGCTGGTGTCGATCTTGCCAAGGATCTCTTCAAGGCCCATGCGGCCCTGGCCGAACAATTCGCCGTTCAGGTAGATGCTCGGCACCGCCATGATCTTGCGCGACTCGACTTCATCCTGGAACAACGCACCGTCGATAGCCACGTGCCGCACGTTGGGGTTGAGCACGGCCATCAGGTTCAGCGCCTGGACCACGTCCGGGCAATTCTGGCACGACAGCGAGAAGTAGGTTTCAAAGGTGAATTCGCCTTCCAGCGCCTGGATCTGCTCGATCACTTCGGCACTGGCCTTGGACGGGTGGCCGCCGACTTGCAGCAGTGCCAGCACCAGCGAGGTGAATTCGTGGCCCATGGGGATGCCAGCGAAGCGCAGGCTGATATCGGAACCCGGGCGGTTCAGCGAGAACGAAGGGCGACGCGCATCGCTGCCATCCGCGCTGAAGGTAATGAGGTTCGACAGGCCGGCGATTTCCACCAGCAGGTCGTGTAATTCGCGGGACTTCGCGCCGTCGTCGAGGGAGGCAACGATCTCGATCGGCTGGGTGACCCGCTCCAGGTAGGTTTTCAGTTGCGATTTAAGCGTGGCGTCCAACATACGGGCGATTCCTTTTTCAAAACTCGGATACAAAAACGCCCAGGCGCGTTCGCCCGGGCGTTCTTACGGGGCGGTGGGTACTTCAGCTTTGGCGGCTGCGCACCGCCCGCCACTGGCGCATGACCGGATTTTCGTTCGAGAAGTGCCTGCGCGGGATGGTCGTTGCGCAGGCGCTTATCGGGCGAAAATTTAGATCTTGCCGACCAAGTCCAGGGAAGGAGCGAGAGTAGCTTCACCTTCTTTCCACTTGGCCGGGCAGACTTCACCTGGGTGAGCGGCAACGTACTGGGCAGCCTTCACCTTGCGCAGCAGTTCGGCTGCATCGCGGCCAACACCACCGTCGTTCAGTTCGACGATCTTGATCTGACCTTCCGGGTTGATCACGAAGGTACCGCGATCCGCCAGGCCGGCTTCTTCGATCAGGACGTCGAAGTTGCGCGAGATGACGTGGGTCGGGTCACCGATCAGTGGGTACTGGATCTTGCCGATGGTGTCCGAAGTGTCGTGCCAGGCTTTGTGGGTGAAGTGGGTGTCGGTCGAAACACCGTAGATTTCCACGCCCAGCTTCTGGAACTCGGCGTAGTTGTCGGCGAGGTCACCCAGTTCGGTCGGGCAGACGAAGGTGAAGTCGGCCGGGTAGAAGAACACGACGGACCACTTGCCTTTCAGGTCGGCTTCGCTGACCTGAACGAACTCGCCCTTGTGGTAGGCGGTGGCGTTGAACGGTTTGACCTGGCTGTTGATGATTGGCATGAGAGACGCTCCTTCATGGGGTTGGAATCAGTTGATGGAGAGAATCCTAACCGCTGGTCCCCGTAAAGGCTCATTGGCAAAGCTCATGCTTGTGATTGGTTTTGGCTATAACCGCACATATTTAATAGAAGGGAATGGGCTGAGCAAACGATGTCGACGATGGCGCCGTGCCCTGTAGGAGCGGCCTCGTGTCGCGAAAGGGCCGCATAGCGGCCCCAGCAACATCAGCTTTGACGCCGATATCCTGGGGCCGCTATGCGGCCCTTTCGCGACACAAGGCCGCTCCTACAAAGGCACAGCGCCAGGCTTGATCAGCGGGTGACGGTGCGCATGGTGACAAACTCTTCGGCAGCGGTCGGGTGCACGCCGATGGTCTCGTCGAACTGCAACTTGGTCGCGCCAGCCTTCAAGGCAACACCCAGGCCCTGGATGATTTCGCCGGCATCCGGGCCGACCATGTGGCAGCCCAGCACCTTGTCGGTCTCGGCATCCACCACCAGCTTCATCAGGGTCTTTTCCTGAATGTCGGTAAGGGTCAGCTTCATGGCGCGGAAGCGGCTTTCGAAGATCTGCACCTTGTGCCCAGCTTCCAGTGCCTGCTCTTCAGTCAGGCCGACGGTACCGATCGGTGGCTGGCTGAACACGGCAGTCGGGATGTTCTGGTAATCCACCGGGCGGTATTGCTCAGGCTTGAACAGCCGCCGTGCCACGGCCATGCCTTCGGCCAGCGCCACCGGGGTGAGCTGCACGCGGCCGATCACGTCGCCAATGGCGAGGATCGACGGTGCGGTGGTCTGGTACTGCTCGTCGACGCGGATGAAGCCGCGGGCGTCCAGCTCCACGCCGGTGTTTTCCAGGCCCAGGTTGTCGAGCATCGGGCGCCGACCGGTGGCGTAGAACACGCAATCGGCGATCAGCTCGCGGCCGTCCTTGAGGGTGGCTTTCAGGCTGCCGTCGTCAAGCTTGTCAATGCGCTGGATGTCGGCGTTGAACTGCAGGTTCAGGCCGCGCTTTTCCAGCTCTTCCTTGAGGTGGGTACGCACCGAGCCGTCGAAGCCGCGCAGGAACAGGTCACCGCGATACAGCAAGGTGGTATCGGCGCCCAGGCCCTGGAAGATGCCGGCGAATTCGACGGCGATGTAACCACCGCCGACCACCAGCACGCGGCGCGGCAACTCGTTGAGGTAGAACGCCTCGTTGGAGGTGATGGCCAGTTCCTTGCCCGGAATGTCCGGCACCTGTGGCCAGCCGCCGGTGGCAATCAGGATGTGCTCGGCGCTGTAGCGCTGGCCGTCCACTTCCACTTCATGGGCGCCGGTGATGCGGGCATGGCCTTGCAGCAAGGTGACGCCGCTGTTCACCAGCAGGTTGCGGTAGATGCCATTGAGGCGCTCGATCTCGCGGTTCTTGTTGGCAATCAACGTGCCCCAGTCGAAGTGGCCCTCTTCCAGGGTCCAGCCGAAGCCTGCGGCCTGTTCCAGCTCATCGGCGACATGGGCGCCGTACACCAGCAGTTTCTTAGGCACGCAACCGACGTTGACGCAGGTGCCACCCAGGTAGCGGCTCTCGGCCACTGCCACTTTTGCACCGAAGCCCGCAGCGAAGCGCGCCGCACGCACACCGCCGGAACCGGCGCCAATCACGAACAACTCAAAATCGTAGGCCATGTATTCACTCTCCTAGGCAGGCGCCCAGCATACCGCCGTTGCCCGCCGCAAACAAAAAAGCCACCCCGAAGGGTGGCTCCTTGAACCCGCATGGGCGTATCAGTACGCCTTGCCGGCCTTGTAGAAGTTCTCGAAGCAGAAGTTGGTCGCCTCGATGTAGCCTTCGGCGCCACCGCAGTCGAAACGCTTGCCCTTGAACTTGTAGGCGATCACATCGCCATTGGCAGCCTGCTTCATCAGCGCATCGGTGATCTGGATCTCGCCGCCTTTGCCTGGCTCGGTCTGTTGGATCTTGTCGAAGATGTCCGGGGTCAGGATGTAGCGACCAATGATCGCCAGGTTCGACGGTGCATCTTCCGGCTTCGGCTTTTCGACCATGGAGGAGACGCGGAAGATACCTGGCTTGATCTCTTCACCGGCGATGACGCCGTACTTGTTGGTTTCCTGCGGGTCGACTTCCTGGATGGCGACGATCGAGCAGCGGTATTTCTTGTACAGCTCGACCATCTGCGCGAGCACGCCGTCGCCTTCGAGGTTGACGCACAGGTCGTCGGCCAGCACCACGGCGAACGGCTCGTCACCGATCAGCGGGCGGCCGGTCAGGATGGCGTGGCCCAGGCCCTTCATTTCGGTCTGGCGGGTGTATGAGAACGAGCACTCGTCGAGCAGGCGACGAATACCGACCAGGTATTTTTCCTTGTCGGTGCCCTTGATCTGGTTTTCCAGCTCGTAGCTGATGTCGAAGTGGTCTTCCAGGGCGCGCTTGCCGCGACCGGTGACGATGGAAATCTCGTTCAGGCCAGCATCCAATGCTTCTTCAACGCCATACTGGATCAGTGGCTTGTTGACCACCGGCAGCATTTCCTTGGGCATGGCTTTGGTAGCAGGCAGGAAGCGAGTGCCGTAACCGGCTGCCGGGAACAAGCATTTCTTGATCATAAACATCCTTAAACATAGGCGAGGCCTGTGGAATTCGGCGCAGTCTAATCAGGCGGCATGCAGCTTACAATGCCCTTCCTGTGACGACAGTTGCCATCATAGAGATAACCCAGTGTAGATAGTTCCAAAAAGTTCGTGAAAATCCCGTCATCCGGCCCCTGCGCGGCAGCCGCGAAAAGGCCGGCGCAACGTGCTTTCAGCGACCGCTGCCCTGCCCGACCAGCACCCCGTCTACCTGCTGGCCATACAGGTTGACGCCGTCGTTGGCGTGGAACTTCAGCCGTGTCTTCTCGATGGAACCGTCCACCAGGCGCGGGTCCTGGGGGCGCTCGTGGCGGTTCACCCAGGCGGCCACGTCCCAGGCTTGCTGATCGCTCAGGCTGCCCGGCTTGCCCAGTGGCATGTTGTACTTGATGAAGGATGCGGCGGTATTGATCCGGTGCATGCCTGCGCCCCAGTTGTAGGAGTCCTTGCCCCAGAGTGGCGGCATCACATACTCACCGGCCACCTGCTGCCCCTCGCCGTTGTCACCATGACAGATGGCGCACTGTTCGCGGTAGACCTGCTGGCCGCGCTTGAAGTCGTAGCCGCCTTTTGGCTGTGGCACCTCGGGGTAGCCGCGACCGGCGATTTCCACACCGGTGGGCGCCTTGGTCGAAAGCCAGTAGGCGTAAACCGACAATGCGGTCATCTGCGGGCTGTCGGCAGCTGGCGGATTGCCATTCATGCTGAACTGGAAGCAGCCCTGGATGCGCTCGGCAAAGGTATTCACCTTGTCGTTCTTCTTGCGGTAGGCCGGGTACATCGGATAGGCGCCCCACAGCGGCGCTGAATGCGCCAGGCGGCCCTGGTCGAGGTGGCAATTGCTGCAGTTCATGCCATTACCTACGGCCTCCGGCATCAGTCGGCGGGTATCGACGAACAGCGCGTGCCCCTCGCGGACCATCTTGCCAAAGGCATTGTCCGGCAGCTCGCTTTCGGCGGGCGGTGCGAACTGTGGCGCGGCCTGGGCACCGGGGACCTTGAGTTGCGACTGGTCCTCCATGGCGATGGGTGCCTGATTGGCTAAGGTATTGCTCGCAGCCAGCAGCAGTAACGTTGGCAACAGGGTTCTCATGGCTTGACCTCCGGGCTGGCGGGTTGGGCGAAGTACTCGGCAATCGCCTTGACTTCGGCGTCGGTCATGGCCTTGGCCACGCCTGCCATCAACTGGTTGGGGTCATTGCTGCGGCTGCCATCGCGCCAGCCGTTGAGCTGTGCCATCAGGTAGGCAGCAGGCTGCCCGGCCAATGGTGGGAAGTGCTCACCGACGCCGCTGCCGCCTGGGCCATGGCACTGCACGCAACCGGGGATCTGCCGGCTCCAGTCACCATAGAGGGCCAGGCGCTCGGTGGGGTTGCCTGCGATCTGCTGGCGGCGCAGGTCTGGGGCAGGATCACCAGGCAGCCCGGCCAGGTAGTGGCTGACGGCCTCGATCTCATCGGTGCTGAGGGCTTTGGCCAGCGGCGCCATGACCGGCTGTTGGCGGCTGCCATTGCGCCAGTCATGCAATTGCTTGCTCAGGTATCCGGCCGGCAGGCCAGCCAGGCGGGGGAACCCTGCGGCGGCAACCCCTTTGCCGTCTGGACCATGGCAACCCAGGCAGGCCATGGCGGCGGGGTTGACCCCACCCTGGGTAAAGATTTTCTGACCATCGGCGGCATGCGCCGCGGGCCAGGCCAGGATCAGCAGGCTGCCGATCACGACGCGACTCAACGGTGTCATCACGAATCTCCATTTCTTTTGTTATAAGCTTAGGCTTAAAAAACATAAGCAAATGGATACTAGCCCTGTAAGGGAATTCGCAACAACGCTCAAGCCGACCAAGTGATGGCTATTAGCCTTTTAACCGAGCATCCGTTGAGCCAGATCAACTACCAGAGATGCACGCGGTCGTCGCCTCGCGTACATCACCCGGGCGCAGCGGAAAATTGTTCATGCGCTCATGCAGCTTGATACTGCTGCCGCTGCCGCGTTTGTGGATGTCGAGCAGCGCTGCCGGCCCGGAACCTGCCGTGAGCTTTTGCGGCACGATCAGACGCACGCCATCATCTCGTTGCTCCTCCACCAATGGGTCACGGCTTTTGGCCAGGTGCGCCTTGATGCAATCGGCATATTCGCGCGGCGTCTTGCCAGACATGACATCCATGGTTTCATGGGATTGCTCAAGTTCCGACACGCTGACACAACCACCCAGCGCAAGGAGCAACGCCGCCACCGTCCACTTCATTTGACGCACCTCGAATGACAAGAGAGCGTAGGACAACAACCAGGCAGTTTTGCTCCCCGTCTTGGCCGTTTTATCTGCCTGGTGCCATCAGGCGCGGCAGCGTAAGCCGACATCGTGGTATCTTTCGCGTTTGCAGAACCAATCCTTGCGGAGCACCCCATGAAATTCGTACACCAGCGCGAGCACCTCAACGAGGACGATATCGTCGTCATCGAGTGCTCCCAGCGCTGCAACATCCGCCTGATGAACGACGCCAATTTCCGCAGCTTCAAGAACGGCGGCCGGCACACCTACCACGGCGGCCACTTCGAGCGCTTCCCGGCCAAGATCACCGTACCCAGCACCGGTTTTTGGAACATCACCATCGATACCGTGACCAGCCGCCCGATCTCGGTAACGCGCAAACCGACCCTGACCCACAAGATCAAGATCATCCGCCGCTCGTCGTCGAAACTCGGATAAGGCCCACCATGACCCAGAACATCAAATACGTCATCAAGTACAAGCTCGACGGCCAGCGCCGCTGGGACTTCGCGGTGATGGCAGACGCCTCCCACGAACAGGCCATGGAAGCCCTGCGCAAGATCCACGGCGAAGACGCCGAGAAGATCAGCGACATCCAGGTGAGCAAAGCCCTGTAAGGCAGCAGCAACAAGGAGAAGCGCATGAGCAACTGGCCCGACCGTCGTATCCTCGATCTGCTGGGCATCGAGTTGCCCATTCTCCAGGCGCCAATGGCCGGTGCCAGCGGTTCGGCCATGGCGATTGCCGTGGCCAGCGCGGGGGGCCTGGGCGCCCTGCCCTGCGCCATGCTCAGCGGCGAGCAGCTGCGTGGCGAGATCGAAGCGTTTCGCGCCGCCTGCCCTGGCCTGCCACTGAACCTGAACTTCTTCTGCCACCAGCCACCAGCCCCCGACCCCGAGCGGGACGCCCGCTGGAAGCAGGCATTGAAGCCGTACTACGCCGAAGTCGGCGCCGACTTCGCCGCGCCTACGCCCGTTTCCAATCGCGCCCCCTTCGATGAACAGAGCTGCGTGCTGGTCGAGCAATTGCGGCCGGAGGTGGTGAGCTTTCACTTCGGTTTGCCGCAAGCAGCGCTGCTGCGGCGGGTAAAGGCCAGCGGTGCCAAGGTGCTGTCCAGCGCCACCACGGTAGAAGAAGCGCTGTGGCTCGAAGCCAACGGCTGCGATGCGATCATCGCCATGGGCTATGAAGCCGGTGGCCATCGCGGCATGTTCCTCAGCGACGACATCACCAGCCAGATTGGCACCTTCGCCCTGGTGCCGCAGATCGCCGATGCGGTGCGATTGCCGGTGATCGCTGCTGGCGGCATCGGCGACCATCGTGGCCTGGTGGCGGCCCTGGCACTGGGCGCCAGCGCGGTGCAAATCGGCACGGCCTACCTGTTCTGCCCGCAAGCCAAGGTCTCCCCTGCCCACCGCCGGGCATTGGACAGCGCACCGGCCAGCGACACAGCGTTGACCAACCTGTTCACCGGGCGCCCGGCGCGTGGCATCAACAACCGCATCATGCGCGAGCTGGGGCCGATGAGCGAACTGGCGCCGCGCTTCCCGCTGGCCGGCGGCGCCCTGATGCCACTGCGGGCAATTACCGATGCCCAGGGCAACAGCGATTTCAGCAACCTGTGGTCGGGGCAGGCATTGCGCCTGGGCCGGCATATGCCGGCCGAGCAACTGACCCGGGAGATTGCCTCAAAGGCATTGGCGCAGATTGCTCGATAAGGTTTTCATCCAGTGCCGGCCTCTTCGCGGCGGTTCGACGCGAAGAGGCCAGCACTGCCAATACCTGACTCCCAGGTTATAACTCCTCCTCCAGCCCCTTCCCGACAAATGGCTTATCGCTATATAGTTCACACCATAACGATAACCACCTCAAGGAGCTGTCTTCATGCGTATCCGCCCGTTCCACCTGGCCGCCCCTGCCCTGGCCAGCCTGATCTCCCTCAACAGCGCCTGGGCCGACGAGGTGCAGGTCGCAGTCGCGGCGAACTTCACCGCGCCGATCCAGGCCATCGCCAAGGACTTCGAGAAGGACACCGGCCACAAACTGGTCGCCGCCTATGGCGCCACCGGGCAGTTTTACGCGCAGATCAAGAACGGCGCGCCGTTCGAAGTGTTCCTCGCTGCTGACGACAGCACCCCGAAGAAGCTGGAAGAGGAAAAGGAAATCGTCCCGGGCTCGCGCTTCACCTACGCCACCGGCACCCTGGCCCTGTGGTCGGCCAAGCCGGGCTACGTGGACAGCAAGGGTGAAGTGCTGAAGAAAAACCAGTTCCAGCACCTGTCAATTGCCAACCCCAAAGCCGCGCCTTACGGCCTGGCCGCCACTCAGGTACTGGACAAGCTGAAGCTGACCGAGGCCACCAAGAGCAAGATCGTCGAAGGCCAGAACATTACCCAGGCCTTCCAGTTCGTCTCCACCGGCAACGCCGAACTGGGCTTCGTTGCCCTGTCGCAGGTCTACAAGGATGGCAAGGTGACCGAAGGTTCGGCCTGGATCGTGCCCGCCAACCTGCACGAGCCCATCAGGCAGGACGCGGTCATCCTCAACAAAGGCAAGGACAACGCTGCCGCCAAGGCCTTGGTCGACTACCTGAAAGGCCCGAAAGCGGCTGCGGTGATCAAGTCCTACGGTTATGAAATCTGATGCCACTGGACGCCAGTGACTTCGGCGCCGTCTGGCTGACCATCAAACTGGCCAGCCTGACCACGTTGATCCTGCTGATCGTCGGCACGCCCATCGCCTGGTGGCTGGCGCGCACACGCTCTTGGCTACGCGGGCCGGTGGGCGCGGTGGTGGCGCTGCCACTGGTGCTGCCGCCGACGGTGATCGGCTTCTATCTGCTGATCGCCCTCGGCCCGCACGGCTGGCTCGGCCAGGCGACCCAGGCATTGGGCCTGGGTACCGTGGTATTCAGCTTCACGGGCCTTGTGATCGGCTCGACGGTGTACTCCATGCCGTTCGTGGTGCAGCCGCTGCAAAACGCGTTCGCGGCCATCGGCCAGCGCCCGCTGGAAGTGGCCGCGACCCTGCGCGCCAGCCCCTGGGACACGTTCGTCCACGTGGTGCTGCCACTGGCCCGCCCCGGTTTCGTCACCGCCAGCATCCTCGGCTTTGCCCACACTGTGGGTGAGTTCGGCGTGGTGCTGATGATCGGTGGCAACATCCCCGACAAGACCCGTGTGGTCTCGGTGCAGATCTTCGATCACGTCGAGGCCATGGAATATTCGCAAGCTCACTGGCTGGCCGGTGCCATGCTGGTGTTCTCGTTCCTGGTGCTGCTCCTGCTTTACGCTGGGCGCCGTAGCAAGGCAGGCTGGAGCTGAAATGACCGGATCCATTGTGGCGCGCCTGCAACTGGCGCGCGACGACTTCACCCTTGATGTCGACCTGCAACTGCCCGGGCGCGGCATCAGCGCGCTGTTTGGCCACTCCGGCTCGGGAAAGACTTCGTGCCTGCGCTGCCTGGCCGGCCTGGAGCGGGCGGCCAGTGCGTATATCGAGGTCAACGGTGAGGTCTGGGAAGACAGCGCCCGTGGCCACTTCCTGGCACCGCACCTGCGCCCGGTGGGCTACGTGTTTCAGGAGGCCAGCCTGTTCCCCCACCTGTTGGTGCGCGGCAATCTGGAGTTCGGCTGGCGGCGCATTGCCGTGGCCGAGCGCAAGGTCAGCCTAGACCAGGCATGCCAACTGCTGGGCATCGGCCACCTGCTCGAACGCAAACCGGCCACCTTGTCGGGCGGCGAGGCACAACGGGTCGGCATTGCCCGGGCATTGCTCAGCAGCCCGCGGCTGCTGTTGATGGACGAGCCGCTGGCGGCGCTCGACGGGCCACGCAAGCGGGAGATCCTGCCGTACCTCGAACGCCTGCACGACGAGCTGGATATCCCGCTGGTGTATGTCAGCCATGCCCAGGACGAAGTGGCGCGGCTGGCCGACCACCTGGTGCTGCTGGAGCAAGGCCGGGCCATGGCCAGCGGGCCAATCGGCGAGACTTTGGCCCGCCTTGACCTGTCACTGGCCCAGGGCGAGGACGCCGGGGTTGTCTTCGAGGGCGTCGTCGTCGGCCATGATCCGCACTACGACCTGCTCGACCTGCGCCTGCCCGGCAGTGACGCGCCGCTGCTGCGCATCGCCCATCCGGCGCACAGCATGGGCAGCACCTTGCGGGTCAAGGTCCAGGCCCGTGATGTGAGCTTGGCTCTGCGCGCCGACAGTACCTCTAGCATTCTCAACCGCCTGCCGGTGCGGGTGCGCGAAACGCGCCCGGCGGACAACCCGGCGCATGTACTGGTGAGCCTGGATGCCGGCGGCAATGCCTTGCTGGCACGCATCACCCGCTTCTCGGCAGACCAGCTTGACCTGCACACGGGCCAGGCGCTGTTCGCGCAAATCAAGTCGGTGGCCCTACTGGGCTGAGCATCATCGAAGCGGCTGTTGTCCATTGATCAATGACCTGATCGAGGCCTGCCGCCGATGCTCGACTGCCCTTTGCCACCCAGCCTGCACTATGTCGACGACAGCCAGCCGGGCCTGACCCGGCGTCGCTGGCGCGACCGCTTCATCTACCTCGACGCCCAGGGGCAGCGCGTGCGCGACAGCGAAACCCTGGCGCGCATCGCCGCGCTGGTGATCCCGCCGGCCTACACCGATGTGTGGATTTGCAGCGACCCGCAGGGCCATCTGCAAGCCACCGGCCGCGACGCTCGCGGTCGCAAGCAGTACCGCTACCATACCCAGTGGCGCGAACTGCGTGACCAGCACAAGTACGGGCGCATGCTGGCCTTTGCCCAGGCCCTGCCAAAACTGCGCGCGCAACTGCAAGTGCACCTGGCCCGCCCGGGCCTTGATCGAGAGAAAGTCATGGCGCTGGTGGTGAGCCTGCTCGACCACACGCTGATCCGCATCGGCAACCAGCGCTACCTGCGCGACAACAAGTCCTATGGGCTGACCACCTTGCGCAATCGCCACGTTCAGGTACAGGGCAGCACCGTGCGCTTCCAGTTCCGCGGCAAGCGCGGCGTGGAGCACACCGTCACGCTGCGTGATCGACGCCTGGCCAACCTGCTCAAGCGCTGCCTGGAGCTGCCCGGGCAGGCGCTGTTCCAGTACCTGGACGACGACGGCCAGCGGCACAGCATTGGTTCCAGCGACGTCAACCAGTACCTGCAACAGCTGACCGGCGCCGATTTCACCGCCAAGGACTACCGCACCTGGGCCGGCAGCAGCCTGGCGCTGAGCCTGCTCAGGCCGCTGGCCTGGGAGCCGGAGAGTGAGGCCAAACGCCAGGTCGCGAGCATCGTCAAACAGGTGGCTGCACGCCTGGGCAATACCCCGGCGGTGTGCCGGCGCTGCTATATCCACCCTGCCGTACTTGAACATTATGCCCTTGGGCGCCTGGCCGACTTGCCTGGGCGCCGCGTACGCAAGGGATTGGATGCCGAAGAGGTGGCCTTGTTGCTGTTTCTTCAGGCCTTGGAAGCAAAATCAGATGATTGAGCCGAACTATGCAGCCCATCATGCAGAGAAATTTCCCATTAAGGCCGAAGCCCCCTATTCTTGCCATCGAGCACCTTCGCCGACACGCTTAACAGCATTTACCTCGGCACCTGCGACTAAAGACACGCAACAGAATTTGTCTTTCGGGGAATTACTATCCGCCGAAAGCGTCTTTAATGAGAAGGAAGAGGGACAAGCTCCCACCGTTGCGGCCCAATGGCCCGACGGTTTTCTACATCACCAAGGAGAACTACATGCTGATACTCACCCGTAAGGTTGGCGAAAGCATCGTCATCAACGATGACATCAAAGTCACCATTCTGGGCGTAAAAGGGATGCAGGTGAGGATTGGCATCGATGCACCAAAGGATGTTCAGGTGCACCGTGAAGAGATCTTCAAGCGCATCCAGGCCGGCAGCCCGGCTCCGGAAAAGCACGACGACCAACACTGACCTGAGCGCCTCG
Source organism: Pseudomonas sp. URMO17WK12:I7 (assembly GCF_003269045.1). Lineage (NCBI taxonomy): Bacteria > Pseudomonadati > Pseudomonadota > Gammaproteobacteria > Pseudomonadales > Pseudomonadaceae > Pseudomonas > Pseudomonas sp. URMO17WK12:I7. Next base: position 251,930 of record NZ_QLTL01000004.1, read on the forward strand.
CTTCAAGCCGCACGGACGCGCTTGATCGAATGGCCGGCGCAAGCCGTTACCTGAACCTCAGGTGCCGAGCAGCTCGCGCACCTTGGCGATCAACTTGTCCATGTCGAACGGCTTTTCGAACACTGCAGCGAACAGCTCGGGGCGCCCTTGGCTGGCCTGGGCGCCGCTCATGAGGATCACCGGCAAGTCAGGCAGCTCCAGTTCGTCGCGAATCGCCCGCACCAGTTCCTCACCATTGAGTACCGGCATCATGTAGTCGGTGATCACCAAGTCCACACGCTTTTCCTTCAGTGCCTCCAGGGCCTTGCGCCCGTTGCTCGCCTTTTCCACCAGAAAACCTTCGTCCTCCAGAGCAAAGCCGAGGATATCGGCGATCAGGTATTCGTCATCGACGATCAGGATTGTGTTCATCGGCAGGCTCCCTCAGCCACCCCCTTGCGGCACAGGAGTACCCGAAAGCACGCCGCTGGCACCCTCGAACGCCTTGCGCAGGCTGATGCCCTGCGGCCCGATATGCAGCTCGTGCAACGCGGGGTCGTGATGACTATCACGCACTTTCAGGATCGACAGCATGCGCCGCAACTGCGAGTCCAGCTCGACGAAGCGCATCAGCATGAGGTTGTCGACGATGCTCGACAGGTCCGGCGCCGGGGCGGTGATTTCCGATCCGAAGAGATCGCGCATTTCCCAGGTGAGCATGACGCTGACATCTCGCGCCCGCAGTTCGCCTGCCAAGGCCCGGAAGAACGCATTGAGCCGCGCCGGGTCGGTCGCCAGGCGGCTGAATGCCCCCAGGCTGTCGATCAGTACGCGCTTGCTGCCCTGCTGCTCGACATGCTTGAGCAAACGCGCGCCGACCTGGTCCAGCAGGCCTTCGGTGGTCGGTTGCCAGCACAGCTGCAACGCACCCGTCCGTTCCTGAGCGGCAAAGTCGTAGCCCAGTGATGCAGCCTTGAGCCGCAGCCTGGCGGGCGTTTCGTAAAAGCCAAAATGCAAGGCCGGCTGCTCGGCGCTGGCTGCCGCCAAAAACGCCAGGCCCAAGGAGGTCTTGCCGATCCCCGAGGGCCCCATCAGCAGGCTCACCGAGCCCTGCGTCAGGCCCCCGCCCAGCATTTCGTCCAATGCTGCGACACCCGTGGACACCCGGCTCGTGGAGGCGGAGCCCAGATGGCTGGGGTGACTGTATAGCGCCTCCAGACGCGGATATACGTGCATCCCTGATTCATCAATCAGGCACTCGTGACGCCCGGACAATGCCCCGCTGCCCCGCGTCTTGCGCAACTGCACGTGGCGCACCGCTCGGCTACCAACCAACTGCTCGCCCAGCTCGATCACGCCATCGACCATGGTGTGTTCCGGGCTGTTGTCATCCAGCCGGGCACTGGTCAGCAATAGCACGGTACAACCGGCAAAGGCCGCATGCCCCTGCAGTTCCGAGACGAACTTCTTGGTATCCAGGGCAGTTTCCGCGCGCACCCGAGCATTGAGCACACCGTCGACGATCAGCAGGCTGGCCTGTTGCCTGCCGATTTCCTGGCGCAGCAACTTGACCACTGCATCGAGCCCCTCCTGTTCCAGGGTATCGAAGGCACTGACGAACTGGATCTGGTCACCTATCAGGGCCGGGTCGAAGAACTCGAGGGTCGACAGGTACTGGAACAAGCGCTCGTGGGACTCGGCGAGCAAAGTCGCCACCAGCACCTTGCCACCGTCGCGCACATGGCTGCAGGCCAACTGGTTGGCGAGGATGGTCTTGCCCGCTCCGGGCGGCCCCTGAACAATATAGGAAGCACCCGCCACCAGGCCGCCCTTGAGCAGCGCATCGAGCCCTTCGATCCCCGTGACCAGCCGCTTGAGTGCCTGCACCATGGTAGCTACCTGTCGTCTTGTGCGCCCGAACTGGGCTGATAGGCCGGCAGATACAGGCGCATGCACGTGCCTTGGCCGAGCCTGCTGTCGACACTGATGGCGCCATTGCTCTGCTTGGCAAAGCCATAGACCTGGCTAAGGCCAAGGCCAGTGCCCTTGCCGAAAGGCTTGGTTGTGAAGAATGGCTCGAAGATCCGCGGCAGTACCTGAGGGTCGATACCGTCCCCGCTGTCACGGATTTCGAAGCATACGAATGTGCCGTGCAGCCCCTCCACCTCGCCCGCCAGCTCCAGCGCGCAGACCGCCAGGCCTATTGTGCCGCGCTCGCCGATCGCATCACGGGCATTGAACAGAAGATTGAGCAGCACCATCTGCAATTGCCCGGTATCCACCTCGATCAGCGGCAGATCGGGCTGCACGTTCTCCTGCAGTACGATTTCACGCGGCAAGGCGTGCTCCAGCAAGCCACGCGTGGACTCCAGCAGCTTGGTCGGGGCGATGAGCGAGACATCGAGCTGCCGGTAGCGGGCGAAACTGAGCAATTGCTGGGTCAGCTCGGTGCCGCGCTGACCGGCATCGAGAATATGCTCGAGCATGCGCAGCACCCGCGCCGGGTCTTGGCTGGCCTGCGCCAGGCGCGCCGAGTTGATGATGATGGTCAGCAGGTTGTTGAAGTCATGTGCCAGGCCACCGGTGAGCTGGCCCAGCGCCTCGAGCTTCTGCGCCTGGAACAGCTGGGCCCGCACGGCGTCGAGCTGCAGCGCAGATTCGCGCCGATCGGTAATATCACGGGTGACCTTGGCCAGCCCGACGATTTGCCCTTGTTCGTCGCGGATCACATCGAGCGCGGCCAGGGCCCAGAACTGCGTGCCGTCCTTGCGCACACGCCAACCTTCGTCCTGTGCCACGCCCTGCTCCAGAGCCTGCTTGAGCAGGCGCTCCGGGCGCGCTTCGGCGCAATCCTGCGAGGTGAAGAACAGCGAGAAATGCTGGCCGATGACTTCTTCGGCGCGGTAGCCCTTGATCCGTTGGGCACCTGCGTTCCAGGACACTACATGGCCGGTGGGGTCGAGCATGTAGATGGCGTAATCCACCACAGATTGCACCAGCTGCTCATAGCGGCTGGCGGGCATGACAGGGTGATCGATGCAGTCGGCTGAAACCATGCAAACTCCACAGGCACAGCGAAAGGGGCCTGATTAGCTTAGCCAAGCGTACTCTTCTGCAACAGCGCACGCTGTAACAGATTATCAACGCTCAGGTTCGATCAACACCGGGCTGACACGCCGCGGCATCGCCACTTTCAGCAGCCACAGGCCCACCACCATGATCAGGCCGCCACCTGCCAGCGCCATCAAGCGCTGCGGTTGCGGGTGTTCGGCATCGAAACCGAGCATCAACAGGTAGCCACCGAGGCTGATCAGGCTGAGGTACAGAAAAGCGCCCACCAGCAAGACCTGCGCAAACAACAGGCGCCAGCACCACCGAGGGCGGACAGTGCGCCCGGGAACAGCCTGAGACATGGCTCAGCACCCGTTGGATCCAATAAGGTGGGCAACAGTGGCTTAATGATAGCAAGGTGTCAATTACCCATTCGATCGACCCCCTCATGCCTTTGATCATGGGTGCTGCAATTCACCTCATATAAATGACCTCCACCTCTTTACAGGCGTGTCCGAACAGCCAGGCTCGAGACATGAGCGATGAAGATCGGTTGAGAATACGCCAGGAGTTGGCAGTACCTATTATCAAAGCACTGCATGAGTGAATGTTGGCCCAGCGCGACCTGGCGCCCAACGGATCAGCCACGGCCAAAGCTCTCGACTACAACAGCCGGAACGCTGTGTAGCGCTAACGCGCCACCTGGACGATTGCCGCCGTCGATTTGATGGACGGGAAGGTCCGTGGCCGATTGATTGTCGACGTAAACCGCTAGATCGGCTACCTCACACTCGGCAAGCGCCCCTACTTTGGTTGGATCGGTTTACGACAGCCAGGCCAAATAGCGGCGCGTGCTCTTCCAACCACGGGTGCAGCTAATCACGATAGTACCGGAGGTCATCCAGGGAGCCCATAGGGCCGATGTAGCTATCGTAGGCCTTCGTATAATCGCCAATAGTGCTTTTAGCACGCGTAGCTTTATTAGCAATCATTGATTTAGCCTCATTAACAGTAATGCTTTCCCCCAGATCCTTTTATATGCGCCTCAACCAAAATCACATCGCGGTTAGCGTAGGTCTTTTCCGCAACCGCTCTAATAACGGGTCGTTTCGTAGACGTGTAGTCGAAGACGTCAATCTTGCGCCGCTGATCGTTGCCGTTGACCTTTCGGATGACATAAAAGGTTTTTCCACCGGCTTTAGTGACGCGTACAGCTAGGCCTTTTGTATGAGTGTCATACACATAAATCTCAGACTTACCCTCCGGGCAAGCCAGGTTTCTAAGCGCATCCTTGGTAAAATTGATCTTCAATGCCACGCCCACACTCCTTCCCATCGTCTAAACCGTTGATTTCCGCATGATTTTCGTGTCTAATCGCGTTCTTAACATCGCGCCCCGATGGTGAAATTGGTAGACACATCGCACTTAAAATGCGCCGCCGAAAGGTGTGCCGGTTCGAGTCCGGCTCGGGGCACCACGAAACACCCCCCTCCCTCGCAATACCAAGCCGTCAGCGCCACACACCCACTGATCTGTCTTTCATGCCTCAGCTATGTGGGCCTTCACATGCCTTGAGGCTGCCTAAATAACGATCAATGCATCCCACTCGATAGCTTGGTAGCTCTTGTGGTAGCTGGCTTGGTAGCTACGCCGGCAGCTCAACTCAGCTTCCAACAGGCCTGCTCAGCCCTCACAAGCCCTCGGCGCGGTGCGATACTCACCTCAAGGCCTTGATTTTCAGAGCTTTCAGCTCAAGCAAGCCAAGCTCAGCTCTTGTAAGCGGAGCGTTGGGCAGCATGACTTGAAATCTGTCGGCGTGAGCCTTGCGGGTTCGAGTCCCGCCACTCGCACCAAACTTCTTCGAAAAGGCGCACTTGCGGCGCCTTTTCGCTGCTCGGCAGCAATTCTCTGCGCAACTGCTAGAGTGGAGTTTGTCTACATCCACCGGTATGCCGCCATGCGCTACTCCTTGTTCGATGGTCAACGCGACATCATCCTGCTGCTTGCCCGCGTGCTGCTCATGATCCTCTTCGTCCTATCGGGCTGGGCCAAGCTCACCGGCTTCGAAGGCACAGTCGGCTACATGACCTCGCTCGGCGCGCCTGCGCCGATGCTGGCGGCAGCGGTTGCGGTGATCATGGAATTCATCGTAGGCATCCTGCTGATCCTGGGCTTCTACACACGCCCGCTGGCCTTCCTGTTCGCCTTGTTCGTGCTGGGCACTGCGCTGCTTGGCCATCCATTCTGGAACATGGTCGACCCGGAGCGTGCCGCCAACATGACCCAGTTCCTGAAAAACCTCAGCATCTGCGGCGGCCTGCTGGCGCTGGCAGTCAGTGGCCCAGGGCGCTTCTCGATCGACGGGCGCTGATTCAGTCGTCCAGGTCGTCGTGCCAGGCTGGGTGATCGCGCTCTTCGTCATCAAGATCATCCAGCAACTCTTCGTCCTCCTCGACTTCGTCCTCGGCGCCTTGGGCGTCAGCTTCAGGGGCGAAGTCCTCATAGAGGAATTCGTGATCAAGCAGATGATCGTGCTCGGGTTCGTGCAGGTCGTCTTCGTCGCGCATGGTGGCTCCTGAAAATTTGGCACGCCTGTATAGGCGCATCGTAGGTCGCGGTCAATGGGGCAAGGTTAATGCTGACTTAACCGACCGGCCTCAGGCTCAAATCTCTCCCTTCAAAACGTTCATTGCCCGCCTTCATGGCGGGCTTTTTTTGCTCATGGAGGTTGCCGACACACCTTCAACGTGAAATTCACGAGTTCATCACAAGCACTGCGGCACTCTGACACTGCTCCGTACGTTCTTTAGACCCGCCACTGGTTGGCGGGTTTTTCTTTTTCCGGGTACAGGAAATGTGTACGAAAAGTTGTCGCATCACTTGCCTTCGCACACGCGAACGAGGCCGCCATCGCAAGAAAACCTGAGCAAAGCCCGGCCCTGAGCCGGGCTTTTCTTTGGCGGCTACCCACAGACCCAAGCCTCTTTCTTACCCGTCATCACGCTTTACGCAATTCCAGGGGTTGAAAAAAGATCGGTCAGAGATACTGTATATCCATACAGATAAAGCCTATTCACCGCGCTTCAAATCATCCGCCTGCGCATTCACGAGTGCCCAACCGGATGCGGAGGAACGCATCAGGGTTGGAAGGCAATCGTGCCAGGCCAATGATTTTATCGTCAGGAGCATTTATGACTGTAAACATCAGCAATCTAACGATCGCTACCCCAGTGGCAGTCTCTTCAACGAACCCCGTCGCACTTGAGCTCAACGGCGCCGAAGCGATCGCCCAGTACCCGAGCGTGGTGAAAGTGCTCAGTGACGGGTCGATCCAGTTTTCGGCACCGACCAAAGGGGCTTCAAGCAAGAGCACCCACAGAACGCGTTGCGAGTGGTCCGAGACACAGAACTGGACGCTAGGCAGCGCCCCCGATCACTGGAATCGCCAGACCATGGCGCTGACCAAGGTCAACTCGGCGCAAAAGGTGGTGATCAGCCAGATGCACGTCAGGGGGGATGACAGCCCGCCGGTGAAGGTGTTCTGGAACAAGGGCAACATCACCCTAGGCTTCCGGGCGTCTTACAACCAGACCAACCCGGTGAACAGCACCCTCTTGCAGGGCGTGCCACTCGGCACAACGTTCGACGTGATCATTCACGCCACCGCTGCGGGCGTGGTGAAGGTGACCGCCAGGTGCAATGGTGTGTCCAGAACCTCAAGCGAACTGCAGCTTGATGACACCTGGGATTCGCGCCTGCTCGAGTTTCATGGCGGGATCTACAACCAAGTGGACTACACCGACGCGACGCCGGCCACCGATGGCTCTGTGTGCATCATCAGCGAACTGTCGCTAAGCCATGGCTGAATGCCGCGCAAAATGAAAAACCCCGCAGATTTTCATCTGCGGGGCTTTCGAATGGTGGAGGCCGAGGTCGGAATCGAACCGGCGTAGACGGATTTGCAATCCGGAGCATAACCACTTTGCTACTCGGCCTCAAAGTTCGGATCTAGCTGCTTACGCTTCGCTATCTCCTTGAAACACCGCACCTTTTCAAAGTTTGCTGCGTTTCGATGGGCGCCATTATGTCTGCATTCCTTCAACCTTGCAACCCCCTGAACATAAAAAAATTTCAGTGGGTTCAAGGTGTTAGCGCAAGCGACCGAGTTTGCTCCACAACCCAACCACTGCATTCTCAACAGTGCCGCTGGCCGCCATGCCGATACGCTCCTGCAAGCTCTTGCGCTCGGCGTAGTGCAGGTGGAACAGATTGGCCGTGCGGGCGCGGTCACTGAGGTATTCGTCACTGGTCTGCAGCTCATCGACCAGCTTGCGGTTCAGTGCGGCAACGCCGAGCCAGACCTCACCGGTGGCCACCTCATCGATGTGCAACTGCGGGCGGTAGCGGGACACAAAATCCTTGAACAGCTGATGGGTGATGTCCAGGTCTTCCTGAAACTTCTCCCGGCCCTTCTCGGTGTTCTCGCCAAACACGGTCAGGGTACGCTTGTACTCGCCGGCAGTCAGCACTTCAAAGTCGATGTCGTGTTTCTTCAGCAGGCGGTTAACGTTGGGCAACTGTGCCACCACACCGATCGAACCCAGCACGGCAAACGGTGCACTGACAATCTTCTCGCCGATGCACGCCATCATGTAGCCGCCGCTGGCCGCGACCTTGTCGATGCACACGGTGAGCGGGATGCCAGCCTGGCGGATGCGCGCCAGTTGCGAAGCCGCCAGGCCATAGCTGTGCACCAGGCCGCCGCCGCTTTCCAGGCGCAACACCACTTCGTCACGTGGGGTGGCCAGGGTGAGCAGGGCGGTGATCTCGTTACGCAGGCTTTCGGTAGCGGAGGCCTTGATATCGCCATCGAAATCGAGCACGAACACCCGGCCCTTCTCATCGGCCTTGCCCTTTTTCTGCTGTTTTTCCGCCTTGGCCTGCTGCTTGCGCAGGGCCTTGAGCTGAGCTTTGTCGAGCAGGCCGCTTTCCAGGCGCTCGCGCAGCTCTTTATAGAATTCGTTGAGGCGGGTGACCTGCAACTGCCCACCGGCCTTGCGCCGCCCCTTGCCACGCAAACCGGCGATGGCGGACAACACCACCAGGATGGCTATCACCAGGGTGGCGGTTTTGGCGAGAAAGCTTGCGTATTCTGCAAGAAACTCCACGTTGACTCCTTATGAACCTGCGCCCAGATCGGCGCGAAACTGTTGCAAGCATACCGTTGCGCCCGTGCCCTCGCCAGCCGAGGTAAACGCTGGCAACACAGTTCAAACAACCTTTTCAAACGCTTGTATGTTTTTTCGTTGACAGCCTGTGTAGCGCATCCTAACCTCGCAGCAACCTTCAACGCCGGATACCTCAGTGGGCAATCTCTACCTGATCCGACATGGCCAGGCCTCCTTCGGTGCAGACGACTACGACGTCCTCTCCCCTGTCGGTGTGCGCCAGAGCCAGGCCCTCGGCGAACATCTCGCCCAGCTCGGCCTGCGCCTGGACCGCTGCGTGGCCGGTGACCTGCGGCGCCAGCAGGACACTGCCCGGCACGCGCTGCAGGCGCTGAGCACAGGTGGTTGCGCGGTGCCGGCCATTGAGACCGACCCGGCCTTCAATGAGTTCGATGCCGATGGCGTGATCCGCGCCCTGCTCCCCGGCCTGTTGGCCGATGAGCCGCACGCCCGGGATATCCTGCGCAACGGCGCGCAAAACCGCAGCGAGTTCCAGCGCCTGTTCGCGCTGATGGTGCAACGCTGGCACGCTGGTGAACATGCCGATGACGGCCTGGAAACCTGGCAAGCGTTCACCGACCGGGTCGAAGCCGGCTTGCAGCGTGTACTGGGCAGCGCTGGCAGTGGCGACAACATCGCCGTGTTCACCTCCGGCGGCACCATTGCCGCCCTGCTCCACCTGATTACCCGAATCACCCCCAGCCAGGCCTTTGCGCTGAACTGGCAGATCATCAACACGTCGCTAAGCCAGCTGAAGTTCCGCGGCCGCGACGTGGCACTGGCTTCCTTCAACAGCCAAGCACATGTGCAGCTGTTGAGGGCGCCGGAGCTCATCACCTACCGTTGAGCCCGGCCCATAGTGTCCCTGCGGACGCGACTATCACTTAACAAGGAAAACACCATGAGCGATGTAGCTAAAGCCGTCGAGGCGATGAAAGCAAAATTCAACCCAGCTGCTGCGGCTGGCCTGGACCTGGTGTTCGGCTTCAACATCACCGACGAAGACAAGCACTATGCGCTGCTGGTCAAGGACGGTACCTGCGAGATCCAGGAAGGTGAAAACCCGGATGCCAACTGCACCCTGGTACTGGACAGCGAAACCCTCAAGGGCATCGTCAGCGGTGAAACCGACGGCATGCAGGCCTTCATGGGCGGCAAGCTGCGCGTCGAAGGCGACATGATGCTGTCGATGAAACTCAGCGAGCTGTTCCCTTCCTGAGTGATGGGCACAACCCATGATGAGAAAACCGAAGCCTGACCGGCTTCGGTTTTTTTTTGCCCGGCATTCGGTGCAGTGATCGACCAGCAACACCCTCACCTATATGGCACTTGGCACGCTTGTTCCACAGCGCCCTGGCCATTAGATTAGCCAATAGTCCTTGCGCCACATAATAAGGAAAACGCATGACGCTTACCGACCAGTCCACCCAGGTACGCCCCGGCGAAGAACTCGACGCGGCCGTCATCGATCCTTACCTGAAGGGCCATATCGCCGGCCTTGATGGCACCCCGAGCATCAGCCAGTTCCCTGGCGGCGCGTCCAACCTCACCTACCTGGTCAGCTACCCAGGCCGCGAGTTCGTGCTGCGCCGCCCACCGTTCGGCCAGAAGGCCAAGTCGGCCCATGACATGGGCCGCGAGTTCCGCATCCTCAACCAGCTCAACAGCGGCTTCCCGTATTGCCCCAAGGCCTACGCCCACTGCACCGACGAGACGCTGATCGGCGGTGAGTTCTACGTGATGGAGCGAGTGAAGGGTGTGATTCTGCGTTCGGACATCCCGCCCGAGCTTGGCCTGGATGCCAGCCGCACCGAAGCCCTGTGCAAAAGCTTCATCGACCGCCTGGTCGAGCTGCATCAGGTGGATTACCGCGCTTGTGGCCTGGCTGACCTGGGCAAGCCAGAAGGTTATGTGCAGCGGCAGATCGAGGGCTGGACCAGCCGCTACGAGAAAGCCCTGACTCCGGATGCCCCCCGCTGGGAGAACGTGATCGCCTGGCTGCGCGAGAAGATGCCGGCCGACCACCCGCGCCCGGGTATCGTGCACAACGACTACCGCTTCGACAACGTGATCCTCGATGCCGACAACCCCATGCGCATCATCGGCGTGCTCGACTGGGAGATGGCCACCATCGGCGACCCGCTGATGGACCTTGGCAACAGCCTGGCCTATTGGATTGAGGCGAGCGACCCGGCACCCGTGCAGCTGATGCGCCGCCAGCCAAGCAACGCCCCGGGCATGCTCACGCGCCGCCAGTTCGTCGACTACTACGCCGAGCGCGCTGGCATCCGCCTGGACAACTTCGATTACTACTATTGCTATGGACTGTTCCGCCTGGCCGGTATCGTCCAGCAGATCTACTTCCGCTACTACCACGGCCAGACCCAGGACAAACGCTTCGCCCAGTTCATTCACATGAACCGGTTGCTGGAGCAAATGAGCCTGCAGGTTATCGGCAAGTCCACGCTCTGACGCCAGACAACAAGGAAAACAGCATGTCCAAGACCCAACTGTTCGACCTCGACGGCAAGATTGCCTTCGTCTCCGGTGCCAGCCGCGGCATCGGTGAGGCCATTGCCCATCTGCTGGCCCAGCAAGGTGCCCACGTGATCGTCTCCAGCCGCAAGCTGGAAGGCTGCCAGCAGGTGGCCGACGCCATCACCGCGGCAGGCGGCAAGGCCACGCCAGTAGCCTGCCATATCGGTGAGATGGAGCAGATCCAGCAGGTGTTTGCCGGTATCCGTGAACAGTTCGGGCGCCTGGACATCCTGGTCAACAACGCAGCCACCAACCCACAGTTCTGCAACGTGCTCGACACCGACCTGAGTGCCTTCCAGAAGACCGTCGACGTGAACATTCGCGGCTACTTCTTCATGTCGGTGGAAGCCGGCAAGCTGATGCGCGAAAACGGTGGCGGCAGCATCATCAACGTGGCCTCGATCAACGGCGTTTCGCCGGGCCTGTTCCAGGGCATCTATTCGGTGACCAAGGCTGCGGTGATCAACATGACCAAGGTGTTCGCAAAAGAGTGTGCGCAGTTCGGCATTCGCTGCAATGCCTTGCTGCCAGGCCTGACCGATACCAAGTTCGCCTCGGCGCTGGTGAAGAACGACGCCATCCTCAATGCCGCGCTGCAGCAGATCCCGCTCAAGCGGGTGGCCGACCCCAAGGAAATGGCCGGTGCCGTGCTGTATCTGGCCAGCGACGCTTCCAGCTACACCACCGGTACCGCACTGAATGTCGACGGTGGTTTCCTGTCCTGATCAGAGCTTGAGGGCCCTTTCGCGGGTGAACCCGCTCCCACAGGTTCTGTGTGGTTTTGTGGGAGCGGGTTTACCCGCGAAGAGGCCGGTAGCGCAAAGACATTACAGGCAGGTCGCCGCTGCTGCACGGCGCTGCAAGGCCATGCCGTCATTCTTCTGCGCGTAGTAATCCACCCGCGTTCCGCCCGCCTGCGGATAGACATCGACGAACGACTCCGCCTCGCGGGTGTAAACAGTCAACCCGCCCTGCTTGCGCGGCTGCAGATAGCCACTGGCATCGTCGCCGAACACATCCTCCTTCTGCCAGCTGAACTGGATGCACTGGGCCACCTGTTCCGGCGCCTTGCGCGAATCGAGCTGGGCCGTCGGCTTGCCACCGCGCGCCGCATCCATGGTCGCGCTCGCGCAACCGACCAACACCAGCGCCGCAGCCATCGGCAGAATTGCTCGCATGTTCCATCCTCGGGGCAAAAAGAAAGCGACTCTAGCATTGCGAATGAATTGTCCCAAGCGGGCCGCTGTCGCAGATAGGGAATGCAACCAAGGAGAGCCCCATGCAAGCCAGACACCTGTTACCTGCACTGCTGATTGCCAGCCTGCCCGCGCTGAGCTTCGCTGCCCCCTCGGCAGAAGAGAGCATCAAGGCGCCCGAAACCCACAACCGTGAACTCAAGGTCGGCGACAAGGCCCCCGACCAGTACAAACGCGATGACCAGGCCATCAGCGACTGGAAAGCCAAGGGGCTGCCCGCCCCGGAAAAGGAAAGCCACTGGGTGCGCATGGGTGAGCATTATGTGCTGATCCAGATCACCAATGGCGTGGTGCTGGCGATCCATCCCGTGTCCTGAAGCCACCCGTCGTTGGGCCTGAGCTGATCCACTCCCGCCGTGCAAGCATGCCACTCATCGCTCGCACGGCATTTTTTTGCCCGCCGGGGAAACCAAATGGATCGATCCCAGTCTGAGTGAGTGCCCCGTAAACTTATGCGGATCAAGGACCTATATACAGATGACCCGCTTTGCAAGCTTTTCGCTGATCGCCGCCTTCCTGCTTTTGTCGGGCTGCTATCACGACCACTACCGTGATGACGGTGGCTGGCGCGATGACGACCGCGGCCACCGTCACCACCACCGGCATGATCGCGACGATGACGACGACCGCCAATGGCGCGGTGACCGTTACGACCGCTGACGCGTCTCCCCTACCCTGACCCGCCGCCCGACCGTGCGGCAACTTAACCTGATGATTCCTTTGAGGTTCAAATCATGCGTCTGACTCTGCCTTCCATTGCCCTCGGCCTGCTGCTGTGCCAGGGCGCTTTCGCCGGTGACGGTACTGCCGCCATTGGCGGTGGCCTGGGTGGTGTGCTGGGCAACGTGGTTGGCCAGCAACTCGGCGGCCGCACTGGCGCGGCCATCGGCGCCGGTGTCGGCGGCGCAGCCGGTAGTGCGGTAGGCGCGAAGAAAGGCAACCGTACCGAAGCTGCCATCGGCGGTGGCCTGGGCTCGGCTGGTGGTTCGCTGCTGGGCGGCGCAGTAGGTGGCAAGACCGGCTCCACCGTCGGTGCCGGCCTGGGCGGTGCAGCCGGTGGTGCCCTGGGCAACCACCTGGGCGACAACGGTGGTAGCAAGAAGCACCGCCATCACCGCCATCACTGAGTAATGACAGTAAATAGGGCCGCATCTTGCGGCCCTTTTCTTTTGTGCCAGGGTGCAAACACTGCAGCACATCAACACCACCTTCACCGCAAGCTGCCACACTGACTGCTACTGTCTTCCGTGCCCCTTTGAGTGAAGGAACACCCCCGCCCCATGAACCAGGAACTGCTCTGGGTCCTCGGCCTGCTGGCTGTCGTCGTCGTCCTCTTCGTCATCAACCGCCCGCGCATGGACGTGGTCGCCTTGCTGGTGATTCTCGCCCTGCCGCTGTCGGGCATCCTTACCGTGGAACAGGCCCTGGCCGGTTTCAGCGACCCCAACGTGGTGCTGATTGCCGCGTTGTTCGTGATCGGCGAAGGCCTGGTGCGCACCGGCATTGCCTACCGCATTGGTGAATGGATGAGCGAACGGGCCGGCAACAGTGAGGCCCGCCTGCTGGTGCTGCTGATGGTTTCGGTGGCCGGGCTGGGTTCGGTGATGAGCTCGACCGGCGTGGTGGCGATCTTCATCCCCGTGGTGCTGAGCATTGCCGCACGCCTGAAGCTTTCGCCCAGCCGGCTGATGATGCCGCTGAGCTTCGCCGGCCTGAGCAGCGGCATGCTCAGCCTGGTAGCCACGCCACCCAACGTGGTGGTGCACAGTGAACTGGTACGCCATGGCGCGCCCGGCTTCAGCTTCTTCAGTTTCACCCCGTTCGGCCTGGTGGTGCTGGTACTGGGCATCGGTTACATGCTGCTGACCCGCCACTGGCTCAATGGCGAAGTGCGCAAGGACGGCCGTGTGGAAAGCCGCCGCACGCTGCTCGACCTGGTGCTCGATTACAAGCTCAATGGCCGCGAACGGCGCCTGCGCATTCGCCCGCACTCGCCACTGATCGGCCATACCCTGGGCGAACTGGAGCTGCGCACAAAGCACGGCGCCAACGTGATCGGCATCGAACGCCAGCACAAGTTCACCACCCGGGTGATTGCCGCAGACTCGAACACCGTGCTGCACCAGGGTGATGTGCTGCTGCTCGACCTGTTCGCCAACCGCGACGACCTGCGCACCCTCTGCCAGACCATGCAGCTGGAGCCGTTGCACTTCAAGGCGGCCTACTTCATCGATCAGTCTCAGGAGCTGGGCATGGCCGAAGTATCGCTGCCGCCGGGCTCGCAACTGATCGGCAAGAGCATTCTGGAGTTGGCCTTTCGCACCCGCTACGACCTCAACGTGGTCGGCCTGCGCCGCGAACAGGCGGCCATCGACGAGCAACTGGTTGAAGAGAAGCTGCGCCTGGGCGATACGCTGCTGGTGGTCGGCCCGTGGAAGGCCGTGCGCCAGTTGCAAAGCCAACCCAAGGACTTTCTGGTGCTGAGCCTGCCGGCCGAAATCGACCAGGTTGCGCCAGCCCGTACCCGCGCGCCGTATGCCCTTGTGAGCCTGGCGGTGATGGTCGGGCTGATGGTCAGCGGCGCCGTGCCCAATGTCATCGCCGCGCTGATCGGCTGCCTGCTGATGGGCGCCGGGCGCTGTATCGACATGAACAGCGCCTACCGGGCCATTCACTGGCAGAGCCTGGTACTGATCGTCGGCATGCTGCCATTCGCCCAGGCGCTGCAGAAAACCGGCGGCATCGACCTGGCCGTGGGCGGGCTGGTCAGCCTGCTGGGCGGCGCCGGGCCGCTGGCCATGCTGGCCTGCCTGTTCACAGTAACGGCTGTCATCGGCCTGTTCATTTCCAACACCGCCACCGCCGTGCTGATGGCGCCGGTAGCAATCAGCACGGCAACGCAACTGGGCCTGTCGCCCTACCCGTTCGCCATGACCGTGGCGCTGGCGGCATCGGCGGCGTTCATGACGCCAGTCTCGTCACCGGTCAACACCCTGGTACTTGGCCCTGGCCAGTACCGTTTTGGCGACTTCGTCAAGATCGGTGTGCCCTTCACTGTACTGGTGATGCTGGTGACCCTACTGATGGTGCCGTGGTTCTTCGGCCTGTAAGCAATCTGGCAAGGAATAGAGGCTATTTGCCACCAATTTGCACGATTACGGCAGATTGACATCAAGCACCCCGTGCCAACACACTGACGCGTCAACGCCCCAGGTGCTCATTGCCGTTGTCCTGGATTTCGTTTCCGCTTGTCGGTCGAGCCTATGGTATTTCCAGCACATTCGCGCTTTTTGCCCTATATCGCCTTGTTCGGCCTGACCTTTGCCCTGACCCTCGGCGGCATCCTGGCTCGGCCTATCGAATCGTTGTCGCTGTTCTGGCCAGTCAATGCGGTGCTGGCCGGCGTACTCTTGCGTTATCCACGCCAGGCCAACCTCATGGGCTTTAGCCTGGTGTGGCTGGCGATGGTCGTAGCCGACCTGGCGTGCGGCAGTGCCTGGGCACCCGCCCTGTGGTTCAACCTGTGCAACCTCGGCGTAGTGGTGACGGTGTGGTGGCTGCTGTCACGCCTGCCCCGCCTGCATCGGCGCATGCGCACTCCGCACGGTGTGCTCAGTGTGTTCGGCGCCTGCGCTGCAGGTGCCGTGGTGGCCGCCAGCATGGCCTGTGCAATGGCCGCTCCGTGGTTCGAAAAGTCGCTGCAGGCCACCTGGCTGGCCTGGTTCAGCGAACAGTTCTCGACCAGCGTGCTGGTGCTGCCGATCCTCCTTACCGCCCCCTCGGCTCGCGCCCTGGTGCGCAGCGGCGCCCAGGCCATCCGCCTGGCTCCCTTGCTGGTGCTGCTGGCTTCCCTGGCGTTCAGCATCGCTTTCGGCGGGCCAGGCGCCATTGCGTTTCCGATTGCCGCACTGCTGTGGTGTGCCTGGACGTACTCGCCGTTCCTGGTGTCCTTGCTGACGCTCACCGCCGGCAGCACGCTGATCGTGGCCGTGGCGCAGAACCTCATGCACTTCAGCGTGCCGCAGAGCGAACCCGGGGTCACCACACTGATGTCGGCACGCCTGGGTATCGCCATGCTGGTTCTCGGGCCACTGGTGGTGGCCTGTGTCAGCCAGGCCAATCGCAGCCTGCTGGCGCGCCTGGCGCACCAGGCCACCATCGACCACCTCACCGGCCTGCTCAGCCGAAGTGCCTTCAGCCGCCGCGCCAATGCCCTGCTCGAGAGCCGCCAGCAACACGCCCAAGGGCTGCCGCTGACCCTGATGATGCTCGACATCGATCACTTCAAGTCGATCAACGACCGCCATGGCCATGCGGTAGGTGATCAGGTGTTGCGCCAGTTCGCCCGCACACTGCAGGACCACTTACACGACGAAGAACTGCTCGCCCGGCTGGGCGGCGAGGAATTCGTGTTGGTGCTCCCGGGGCTGGCGCCGGAGCGGGCCGAGTTCACCGCCGAACGCCTGCGCCGTGCCGTGCAGGACCTGCACCTGGCCCAAGGCGATGACCGCCTGCAAATCACGGTCAGCATCGGCGTCGCCGGCTGCGCAGCAGACGAAGCCGCCCCCAGCCTGGACGAACTGCTGGCGCGCGCCGACCAGGCGCTGTACCGGGCCAAGGCACAGGGCCGCAATCGCGTCGAGCAGGCCGAGCCGCAGCGCCAGGTGATCTGACTTCAGCCCATCAACAAGTCCCAGGACAGTTTGGCAATCAGTACGCACAGCAGGATCAGGAACAGCCCGCGCACGAACCCGGCGCCCTTGCGCACTGCCAGCCAGGTCCCGGTCAAGGCGCCGAGGATGTTGCACGCGGCCATCGGCAAGGCGATGGCGTACAGCACATTGCCCGATGGCACGAAGAACACCAGGGCCGCCAGGTTGGTGGCAATGTTGACGACCTTCGCCGACGCCGAGGCATGCAGGAAATCGAGGGCGAAGAAGCGGATGAACAGGAAGATCAGGAAGCTGCCGGTGCCCGGGCCGAACAAGCCGTCATAGAAACCGATCGCCCCCCCGATCAACACCGCCAGGCACTGCTCCCGGCGGCCGATTTTCGCCGGTTTGTGCAAAGTGCCGAAGTCTTTCTTGCAGAAGGTGTAGATCGCCATCAGCACGATCAGCACCAGCACTGCCGGGCGCATTACGCTGGGAGGCACCAGCGAAACAGTGGCCGCCCCCGCGAACGACATGATGAAGGCGCTGACTGCCGCCGGCACGATAAGGCCCCAGTCCAGGGTCACCTTGCGAATGAACGAGCGTGCAGCAAACGCCGTACCGCACACCGAAGCCAGCTTGTTGCTGCCCAGCAACGCTGCCGGTTGCGCCGTGGGCAGTACGTTGAACAGCGCCGGGATCTGAATCAGCCCGCCGCCGCCGACAGCGGCATCGATCAGGCCGGCAGCGAAAGCGAACAGGGAAAGTACGGCGATATCCATCATGGCGCGGTTCCAGGCAGTGAAGACAGACTGCAAGGCTAATCAAAGCGGCGCGCTTGTGTTGAAATGCCATATTGCAACAACTGCAACAAGGAACCCTCCATGGCTTTGAACATGCTGCGCGAAATCCAGGCCTTCGTCAGTGTTGCGCACAAGCGCAGCTTTGTTGCCGCCGCACGCGCCCTGGGCCGCTCACCCAGCGCGGTGACCCGTGCGGTACAAACCCTGGAAGACAACAGCGGGTGCAAGCTGCTTAACCGCAACGCCAACGCCGTGAGCCTCACCGAAGCCGGTGAGCGCCTGCTGCCCCATGCCGAACGCTTGCTGGATGTGCAACGCGACGCAGCCGATGAACTGGCCGCGCTCTCCGGCAGTGCGCAAGGCTGGGTGCGCTTTGCCGCGCCGCAACTGCTCGGCGAGCATGTATTGCCTGGCGTGCTGGCCAGCTTCAGCCAGCGCCACCCACAAGTGACCCTCGACGTGCAATACAGCGACGCAGCCCTCGACCCCTTGCACGGCAAGCTGGATTTCGTGATACGCGGCGCCTTTCCCCAATCGAGCGAACTGATTGGTTATCCATTGTGGCGCTACCACCGCCATCTTTATGCCAGCCCGGCCTATATCGCCCGAGCCGGCATGCCCGAGCAGCCCGAGCAGCTGGACAGGCACGCCCTGATCCTGCATACCGCCCCGCGCATCCTCAAAGCCTGGCACTTCTGCCGCGACGGTCAGATCACCAGCTTGCGCCCGCATCCACGCTTGCGTCTGGGCTCTGGTGACGCGGTGTATCACAGTACCCTGGCCGGTGCCGGCATCGCACGGCTGGCCGACTGGGTGGCAGAAGCGCAGGTGAAGGCAGGGCGCCTGGTACGGGTGTGCGCAGATTACCGGCTGACCTCAAGCACAGGGCAGGACCCTCAGATGCATGCGGTATACCCCTCCGGCGAGCTACCCGCCCGGGTACGCGAACTGCTGCTGGCCTTGCGCCAGGCTGGCGAAGCCGCCTTTGAACGGGCGGGCTGAACGCTGTTCAAATTCTGCTCAATTTAACAGAGCCCGCAAATGGCCTGGCCTCCAGCATTTTATCCACAGACCTACCCACGTTTTTTGTGGACAGATTTCCCTAAGCAATGAAGGACTTATCGCACCGTCAGCAGCGCAACATTCGCCGCCTTGACCAGCTCGATCCATTCCTGCGCGCTGATCACCCCAGACTGCTCCAGAGACTCGGCACAGCGCAGTGCCTGATCGTATTGATCCTCTTCGAGGATGCCTTCGCTGAGATAACGGCTACGCCACTCCAGCATGGCTGAAGTGCCCTTCTTGCATTCCATCTATGTACAGACTCCCAAGGCAAAAGACTGGGATCGCTATGTACGACCCATTATGACGCAGCGGGAGACTACACGAGGCTTTTACACTTGAGAACGACTTGCACCTACCGCTAGTCAGCGGTATGGCCGGGGAGAACTGCCAGAATCAGGCAGGAATCTGGCCCATCTAGCGAGGTAGACGGGCCGGAGGGCGTAAGGAGAGTCAGCTTGGCGGAATGGTGCCGAGCAGGCCGATCAGAACGGTCAACAGCAGAAAGCCACCCAGAAACAGCGCGAGCTTGCCCATCGGAACCTCTTCAATGTGATAGCAGGGACGAAGAGCATTGTCGGCTTGAGGCTGATACGGTTACAGATTCAGGTTCGAGGAAAAAAAGCGGATCAGATGAGGCGGCGCCCCTCCCTTGACTGCCCCTGGCAGCAGTTCGCCAGAGACAGAATGCGCGCCCGACAGACGGAAAACGCAGCCATTTGCGCCGCACGGCAAGTTGTAACATTCAGTTTCATCTTCCCGACCCACAGTAGCCAGCCCAACGCATCCGATCGAGGCTACTTCCGTGTTGCAACGTCTGTTCTGTTCCGTGTCCCTGCTTACCCTGGCCATTTCCGCTGCGCATGCCGCCGACACACTCGACACGCCGCGCCTGGCCGGCATGGACAACTTCCGCGACATCGCCGGCACCACCAGCGCTTACACCACCAGCCATGATGGCGTCATGCGCGCCGGGGTGTTCTACCGCTCCAATGCCCTGACCCCGTCAGCAGCCGACCTCACCGTCCTCAACGGCCTGGGTATCAGCGATGTCTACGACCTGCGCACCCCCAGCGAAATCGCCAGCACACCCGACACCCTGCCGGCCGGCGCCCGCTACACCAACATCGACATCATCGGTAGCACCCCCTCCGGCTCGAACATCACCAACATCTCGTTCACCAGCGCTGCCCAGGCGCGGGCCATGATGCAGGAAACCAACCGCGCCTTCGTCAGCGATGCCGGCATGCGCGGGCAGTTCAGCGTGCTGTTCAACGAACTGGCCAGCGCTGACGGCGCAGCGCTGTTCCATTGCACCGCCGGCAAGGACCGCACCGGCTGGACTGCCGCGGTGCTGCTGAGCATCGCCGGGGTCGACGACGCGACCATCATGAGCAACTACTTGGCCACCAACGACTACACCGCCGCCCGTGTCGCAGCGACGCTGGCGGCCATGCCGGCGAGCATGGCCGAGGTCTACGCGCCGCTGCTCGGGGTCGAAGCCAGCTACCTGCAAGCAGGCCTGGATGAAGTCACTGCCGCCTACGGCAGCATGGCTAACTACCTGAAACAGGGCCTGGGGCTGTCGCAAGAAACCATCTACGTGCTACGCGGCAAGATGGTGCGCTACGCCACCCTGCCCGGCGAAGCCGGCCTGCTGGGCAACGCCGCTGCCGGTGCACAGCTACTGCGCCAGTTGCAGGACACCTCGCTGTCGGGCAGCTATAGCGCCTACAACTACTACCTGCAGTCGGCCATCGACGCCGGTACGCTGGGCGGTGTCGAGTCGACCGTGGGTGGGCAGGTGCATGCCGACGCCGCCAGCTACCTGCTACGCCAAGGGGCGATGATCGACCGTGCGGCCGCGCCCTTTGCCGATGGCAGCGACCTCAAGGTCGGCCAGGCGCGTCTGTGGAGCACCGCACTGGCCGGCTACCTGGGCACCGATGGATCGCCCCACACCGCCAGCAGCAACGAGCACAGCCAAGGCCTGATGGTCGGGCTGACCCAGCGGTTCTCCGAACAGCTCAGCGCCCATGCCGGTTTCGGCTACAGCAACGGTAAGGTCGGCGGTGCCGGTGGCGAGGCGGACACCGACCTGACCTTCCTCAGCCTGGGTGCGCGCTTTGCGCCGAATGGCCTGGAACAAGGTTTGTTCATCGATGCCGATGCCAGCGCCGGTTGGCTCGACTATTCGAGCAAACGCGAACTCGGTGGCGGCCTGGGCACGGCCAAGGGCGACAGCCACGGTACCCTGGCAGGAGGCAGCCTGGCACTGGGTTATCGCCTGCCCACCGGCGCCCTCGTGCTGGAGCCGAGCCTGGGGCTGCGGGTCAGCCGCGTGGACCTCAACGGTTTCACCGAGAAAGGCAGCGAACTGGCGTTGCAGGTAGATGACCTGAAAGAAACCCGACGCGCCGCCGTGGCCAACCTCAAGGCCTCCTTCGCGCCGGTGGCCATGGGCAGCTGGCAGCTAGTGCCGGGGGTCGAAGTGGGTTACGAGCATGCCCTGGGTGATCATCAGGTCGACAGCGAAGGTCACTTGCTGGGGCTGGATATCAAACAGCGCGCGGCCTTCGACAACCGCGACCAGTTCATTGGCGGCGTGAACCTGATGGCCAACCTCGGGGCACTGAGCGTCGGGGGCGAGGTGGCAGCCATGGGCGGGGGCGACAGCCATGGTGTCAGTGGCAGCCTGAAGGCCAGCTACGCATTCTGAAGATTTCAGGGGCTGCACAGCGGCCCCACTATCGGCGATCTCGCCGCATATCTGCGGGATTGAGCCCGAATGCCAACTTGAAATACTGGGCAAATCGCCCGGCATTGCTGAAACCATGGCGCAAGGCAACCTCTGCCACAGACCCTCCCTCCCCGCGCGCCAGTACTTCGCGCGCCTGCTCCAACCGCACCTGCCGCTGATAGCCAACGATCGACGTCCCGGCAAAACGCCGGAAGCCATCCTGCAACGCCCGCAGGCTGACATTGGCCATCCCCGCCAACTCGCTGACACTGACCTGGCTGGCGGGGTGCTCGCGCAGATAAGCCATGGCCACCTTCACATGGCGCGGTGCAATTGCCGGTGCCGGGTTGTGCAGCGCCTCGCTGTAGTTGTGCGGCCAGGTTTCGAGCAGCGCGTCGACCAGCATCTCCTGCAAGCGCACAGGCATCAGCAGACCGGTGCTGATCAGCTGGTCGAACTCGGTACCGGTTGCCAGTTCGAGCAAGGACCGGATCCCCTGAAACGCCGGATGGCTCAGGTCTACCTGCGGCGCAAAGCGAATCGGCGCTGGCAATGGCTGTTCAAGCAAGGTCGAAAGGCGCTCGGTAAACGCACCGCGGCGGATCGACATGCCGCACTGGGCGTGACCCTCGGTGATGCGCACCGAGCGGATGTCGAGCTTGTCCACCGCCAGGCCGACCTGGGCACCGCCGATCGACTCGCCGCGGTGGTCGAAGATGATCTTGCCCGCAGTGGGCAGCACAAAGGTGATTTCGTCCTGCGGCGCCGGCAGTACGATGGTGAAGTCGCCCTGATACTGCATGCGCCGCACACTCATGCCGTCGAAGCGGCCATAGACACCACCGATGGCGATGCCCTCGCCCAGCGGCGGCATGTCGGCATACAGGTTGCCGTACAGTTGCGTGAACAAAGCAGCGAACTCGTCGCTGCGCATGTCGCAGGAACGCAGCATGAACTGCTTGCGGGTCGTGCCGGAATACACCGTGTCGCACACCTTGTGCCACGAAAGGGGACCGGAACACTATCAGCCACGCATGACGGGCGCATGACACCTGCCTCAGCCCAGCCAGCGCACCAAGGCAAAACCGGCGAAGGTCATCAGCAACGAACCCAGCACATGGGCCGAAACCGGGGCGGCCGCCCAGCTGTAGCGGCCATGCATGAGCATCGACAGCACTTCGGCGGAAAAGGTCGAGAAAGTAGGTGGCCGCAGGCCTCACCTTCTTCGGTTTGATGCTGTCGTGGAAGCCGGCGCCGGAGACACGGTCACTGAACCTTCAACAGGCTGCGGCGCTGAGCTGAAAGCGCGGTGTGAGTGTTATCGGGTTCGCCTGAGTTTCTCTGCTTTCAAGCGCCGATAAAGGGCCATTAACGGCCGCAGCATGGCCAGCCGGTCAAAGATCGACAGCGCATGCAGGTCGGTACGCGAAGGCCTTTGGTAACCCAGGTTCCAGGTGAAGTAGTAGGCCTGGATGTTCTTGTCGGTATGGATGAGCGTATTGAGGGCCGCATCATAGTGCATCGGCCCGCCGTCCGGGTGCCCGGGCGGGCGCTGCAGAATCTGCGCGAGAAAGTCCCGCAGCTTGCCCACGCTCTTGCCATTCACCGCATAGAAGTGCGCCAGGTGTATGGGGCGGTCGACCGGCGTCCAACGCGGGGTGTCCGAGTTGCCTTCACACGAATGCCCAAGGTAGGCAATGTCCCAATCCAGGCTTTGCAGGGCCTCGATGGCCTTTTTGCCATATGGGCCAATGCGCCTGGAAAACTGGATGTCGTCTTCCATGATCAGAATGTTTTTCACATTCAGGCGCATGGCTTCTTCCAGTATGTGCAGGTGGCTCATGAAGCAGCCTCGCACGCCTGCACTGGGGAAGCCCTCCTGTACCGTGGGCGTCACCGCTGGGAAAAAGCCGATCTTCTCATCATCGATCTGGAAGCCGTTACGTGCGAATTCGGCTTCGGTCTCTACGCGGCGGTCCGTTCTGGACGGGATATTGATGATTCTCGTTCGATCAAAGTAGTCGATCACATTCATCTTTCAGGTCCTTGGTACAGCCGATCAGAACAACGGGGATTGCAGATGCACAGGCTGCTCAGGCGAACAGTTGGCTGATGAACTGGCCACACAGGGCGCCGAACACCATGACCGGCAGCACCATCAGCTCGCGCTTGATACTCAGCATGCCCAGCTGGTGGCTGGTCTTGAAGATCAGGAACAGCGTGAAGAAGGTATGCAGGGCCACGCCCCAGAGCGCGTAGGTCACTCCGCCAATGG
This sequence comes from Pseudomonas sp. URMO17WK12:I7, assembly GCF_003269045.1. NCBI lineage: Bacteria > Pseudomonadati > Pseudomonadota > Gammaproteobacteria > Pseudomonadales > Pseudomonadaceae > Pseudomonas > Pseudomonas sp. URMO17WK12:I7. Next base: position 275,514 of record NZ_QLTL01000004.1, read on the forward strand.
CCAGCAGCAACGGCATCAAGGTGAACAGCGCAACCACCCGGATGATATTGTCCATGGCCATGTATTTGGTCAGCCCCAGGGCCATCCATATCTGTTGAGTCAGGCCATAGCGCAAGGTGAACAGCGACAACGACAGAATCGCCATCATCTGCCCGGCGTCCTGATACCGTGCGTCATAAAGCCAATGGATGATCAGCGGGCTGGCGGTGAACAGGAAGCCACAGGTAAACAGGGTCAGCACATCGAACATCAGCCTGAAGCGGAAATACAGGCGGCGCAGGCGCTCCATGTCGCCACTCCTGGCCGCCTCGCTGAAGGCCGGCAACGCCACTGCCCCGGCCAGCCGCTGCAGGCTGAGCTGGAAGGCCGCAAGAATACCCACGGCAATCGAATACACCCCCAGCTGCGCCACTGTCATGCTGCCGCCGAACCAGATACGGTCGCCTTGCATGGCCAACACGCCAACGGCGGAAGACAGGAACACCCAGCGGCCATAGTTGACAATCTCGCGCAGCGCCGCCGGATCCCACTGCGGGCGGTCCCTGTGGCCCGGGAACATCACATGGCTGAGCACCGTGGTGACCAAAGTGCTGACCAGGCCTGCAGCCACCAGGGCCCAGATGGAACGGGTGAGGTAACCGATCACCAGCATCACTACCAGGCCGGCGATTTGCGAAATGAGCTCGACCAGCACCACTTTCTTCTGCTGGAAGGTACGGATGGCCACGTCGATCTTGGTCGACTGGAAGGCGAAGATGATCGCGAAAAAGCCGGTAACGGCCAGCACCGCGGGTAACTCCGGGGCGGCGTAGGTGGAGTGCGCTGGCCACACTTCGAAGTGCTGGGAAACCCATGAGGCCAGCGCCACCAACTGCATCACGACAAACAGCCCAAGGCCGCGAATGATCTGCAGCGACCAGACGGTATTGAGGAACAGCGGCTCGTCACCGCGCGGGCTTTGAATGATGTTTTGCCGCAGGCCCACGTCGGACAGCAGCAGCAGCAACACCGACACCGTAGTGGCAATGGCCATGAGGCCGAACATCTCGGGCAGCAGCAGGCGAGTGATGATCAGGTTGCCGCCCAACCGAATGACCTGGGAGGCCACGATGGACCCGATATTCAACGCCCCGGCCAACAACACGCGCTTGCGAAGACTTTGCGAGGACGACAGATCGATCGTAGACATGGCACCCACTGATCCGGTTTTTTTAAGACGTTACTATAGTCGCAATCTGCCACGTTGCTATTGCACCCGTGTGCGTCAGATGTTTGTTCCAATTGTTTTAATCCGCTTAGCAGGGTGAACAGTGACGTTGAAGAGGCGCTCGCGCACACGATTGCGCCTCACTTTTTGTCAGACATTCCTACCCCGCACAATGCTATATTGCTAGCATTGAACCAGCCAGTTACCCCCTGACCGCCTGGTTAGCGACTCGCACGGAAGGCCCCGGCGCACGAACCGCCCGCAAGAGAAACCGGAATCTCCATCAGGTACTGACGTGAAGCGTGACATCCACCTCGTTGTTCTTCTGCTGTTGGTCATTGGTTGTTCGCTTGCATCGCTGACGCTGTGGAAGGTGATGGCCTCCCGCGAGCAAGCGCTGGCAGAGGTCAACATCCATGGCCTGAACCTGACCCAGGCGCTATCCACCTATTCTGAAGGCATCGTGCGGCAGAGCTCACTGCTGTTGCTCGGTCTGGTCGAACGCCTGGAAACCGAGGGCAGCGGGCCTGCGCAGATCGAACGCCTGAGCCAACTGGTCAGCCGTCAGCAGCCCTTGATGCCGCAATTGAGCGGCATCACCATTTATGCCAAGGATGGACGCTGGCTGATGTCGTCCAACCGCCCAATCCCCTTGAACGCCAACAGCAGCGATCGAGCCTACTTCATCCACCACCGCGACGATCCATCCCCGGAGCCCTTTATCGGCCTGCCCATCCGTAGCCGTGCCAACCAGGAATGGGTGATCACCATCAGCCGGCGCTTCAACGACGCCCGCGGCGAGTTCGCCGGCGTCGTGGCCGTGACGCTTGGGGTGGAGAACTTCCTGCGCCTGTTCGGCCAGATCGACGTGGGCCATGACGGCGCCATCGGCCTGTCGTACACCGACGGCGCAATGCTGGTGCGCTACCCCTTTCGGGAGCAGGACATGGGGCGCAACTTCTCGAAGTCGCCCATCTACGCCAAGTACCTGGTCGACCAATCGGTGGGCACCGCCTCGTTCACCTCAAGCCTGGATGGCGTGGAGCGCCTGTATGCGTTTCGCAAGAGTGACAAGCTCCCGCTGGTGACGACGGTCGCGCTAGGCAAACGCGAGGCACTGGCGGCCTGGCAGTTCGAGGCGATGCTGTCGTTGCTGGTGGTTTCCGGGCTGCTCGCGCTGACCGGAGCCATTGGCGGCTTGCTGATTCGCGCCATGCGCCGACGCGTCGCGGTAGAAGGTGAACTCAGAGCGGCGCAACAGCAGTTGCTCGACAGCAATCAGCAGCTTGAACGCCAGGCGATGCACGAAGCGCTGACCGGGCTGGCAAACCGGCGCTGCTTCGACGAGGTTCTGGCCGAGGAGATCCAAAGAGCGCGGCGAAACGGGACAACACTGTCATTGCTGATGATTGATATCGATCATTTCAAACGCTACAACGACAGCTACGGGCACCCCGCTGGGGACGCCTGCCTGCAGCAGGTTGCCTACCTGCTCTCGACCTGCATCCGACGCCCTGGCGACCTGCTGGCACGCTATGGGGGTGAGGAAATGGCAATTATTCTGCCCGCCACCGACAGCGACGGCGCAGTCGCCGTCGCCCGGCTGATAATCGAGCGCCTGGCCTTGGAACCTATCGCTCACCAAGACAGTCCTTTCAGACAGGTGACCGCCAGTATTGGCATCGCCAGCGCGGCTGGAACGGCCACTGAAAGCTGGCTATCGCTGCTTGAACGCGCCGACCAGGCGCTGTACACCGCCAAGGAAACAGGCCGCAATCGCCTGCATGTCGACTGAGCGAGGCTTGCGGTGACGTGCTCCACCTCTCTGGCCATCGAGATCCCTGCTTGGACACTTCGCCGCTGAACAGATCACATCAACGTGCACTCGATTGGCTGAACTTCTTTCTCGCCGACGTGCGCGATGGCCTGGGGCCTTATCTGGCGATCTATCTTCTGGCCGTGCACCATTGGCAACCGGCGAGCATCGGCCTGGTGATGACGCTGGCCGGGGTTACCGCACTGCTTGCGCAGACCCTGGTCGGCGCGCTCATTGACACGACACCGGCCAAGCGTGCGATCGTGGTGATCGCCGCGTTGCTGGTGACCGGCAGCTGCCTGTTGCTACCGTTGATCTCGACATTCGGGCTGGTGGCCATCACCCAGAGCATCAGTGCACTTGCAGGCTCAGTGTTCGCCCCGGCGATTGCCGCCATTTCGCTTGGCATCACCGGCCCCAAGGCCTTCACTCAACGCGTTGGGCGCAATGAAACCTTCAATCACGCCGGAAACGCCTGCTCAGCGCTCCTGGCCGGCGGCCTGGCCTACCTGTACGGCCCGGTGGTGGTGTTCTACCTGATGGCCGTCATGACCGTGGCCAGCATCATCGCGGTCAGTCGTATTCCGGCAGCGGCCATCGATCATGAAGTTGCACGCGGCCTGTCCCCTACGCGATCGGGCGAAGTCCACCCGGCCGCGCTTCGCCTGCTGCTGCGCAACCGCACGCTGCTGTTGTTCGCTGTTTGCTGCGCCCTCTTCCACCTGGCGAATGCGGCGATGCTGCCGCTGGTGAGCCAGAAGCTGTCACAAGTCAACCTGAGCCTGGCGACGCCCCTCACCTCCGCCTGTATCATCGCGGCGCAGCTGGTCATGGTACCGATGGCACTCCTGACGGGTGCCAAGGCCGAACAATGGGGGCGCAAGCCATTTCTGCTGGCAGGCTTTCTCATCCTGCCGCTACGCGGCGCGCTCTACGTGGTGTCCGACAACCCATTCTGGCTGGTCAGCGTGCAACTGCTGGACGGCATTGGCGCGGGGATCTTCGGTGCGCTGTTCCCCATCGTGGTCAAGGACCTGACCGAGGGCACCGGGCGCTTCAACGTCAGCCTGGGTGCGCTGACTGCAGTGTTTGGCCTGGGCGCCGCGCTGAGCCCAGGGATTGCCGGCCTGGTGGTGCAGGTGGCCGGTTACGATGCCGCGTTCCTGACCCTCGCCGCCATCGCTGCAGCTGCGTTTCTTCTGGTACTGATCGCCTTCCCGGAAACCCAACCCCGCTTGAGCGCCACGCCCTCATCCGCTGGACACTGAACGAACCATGCTTACGTCCCATACCGCGCTGATCATCTGGGCCGTGGCCGCCTTGGCCACCTGCGGCGTCATCCTGCGACCCTGGCGAATACCTGAATACGTCTGGGCCATGGGCGGCGCACTGCTGCTGACCGGGCTGGGACTGATCCCGCTGCGCTCCGCCCTGGCGGCCATTGCCGAAGGTGGCGATGTGTACCTGTTCCTGATCGGTATGATGGTACTGGCCGAACTGGCACGCCAGGAGGGGTTGTTCGACTGGCTGGCCAGGTACGCGGTACGCCATGCACGGGGCTCCGGGCAACGGCTGTTCGACCTGGTGTTCGTGGTGGGCACGCTGGTCACCGTGTTCCTGTCCAACGATGCGACCGCTGTGGTTCTGACCCCAGCGGTGTACGCGGCCTGCCGGGCGGCCAAGGCCGAACCGCTGCCCTATCTGTTCATCTGCGCCTTCATCGCCAATGCCGCCAGCTTCGTGCTGCCGATCTCCAACCCCGCCAACCTGGTCGTATTCGGCAGCCAGATGCCGCCGCTTCTGGACTGGCTCAGGCAGTTCACCTTGCCGTCGCTGGCAGCCATCGGCCTGACCTACCTGGTATTGCGCATCACCCAACGCCAGCAAATTCGTCAGCCCCTGGCCCCGGTCAGCGATCCACAGCCTTTGCCCCACGGCGCCCGCCTGTGCGCCGTGGGCCTTGTACTGACCGGCGCACTGCTGCTGACGGCTTCGGCGCTGGACACGCCACTGGGCCTGCCCACGTTCTGTGCTGGCGTCGCCACCACCGGGCTGATCCACCTGCGCCAGCGATGCAGCCCGATGCCGGTGCTCAGGCATGTGGCCTGGGGCGTGCTGCCACTGGTGGCAGGCCTGTTCGTGCTGGTCGAAGCCGTGGCACAGACAGGGGTCATCGAGCAATTGGCCCATGCCCTGGCCGCTCTGGCCCGGCACTCGCCCACCAAGGCCAGCTGGGCTGCAGGCGCGGGCGTCGCCGTAGCCAGCAACCTGATGAACAATTTGCCGACCGGGCTGATCGCCGGGGCCATGGGGCATCTCGTCGAGCTGCCTGGCCAAACGACGGCGGCGCTGCTGATTGGCGTGGACCTGGGCCCAAACCTGTCGATTACCGGGTCACTGGCAACCCTGTTGTGGCTGGTGGCCATCCGCCGGGAGGGCGAGCACGTCAGTGCATGGCGCTTCCTGCGCCTTGGCGTGCTGGTCATGCCGCCAGCGCTGGTGGCAGCACTGTGGGTGCTGGCACTCCGGGCGTGATTCGGTTGCAGGGTCGCCGATGGAGCCTGGCCGGCCTTTCATCACGCGCGCCCCTGCTCCACTGCAATACAGCATCCGGATCCTGATATTTTCAGCTGAAACGAAAAAAGGCCCCGAAGGGCCTTTTTTCACGACTTGCAGACTTCAAGCGAACTCTGCAGATCTTTATTTGGAGCGGGAAACGAGACTCGAACTCGCGACCCCGACCTTGGCAAGGTCGTGCTCTACCAACTGAGCTATTCCCGCGTCGTGATGGGTGCCATTCTAGCGATATCTGAAACGGCGTCAACCCCTTGATTCAAAAAAGTTTTATTTTTGCTCTGAGCCTTCGCGCAGGTGCGGCCAGGCGGCCAGCAGGTAGTGCACCATCGACCACAAGGTCAGCGCAGCTGCCACCAGCAGCAGGCCGTAGCCCAGCACCACCCAGAAGCTCACCACCGGCGGGTTGGCCAGCAGAATAACCAGCGCCAGCATCTGCGCCGCAGTCTTCCATTTGCCGAGGCTGGAAACTGCCACATGCGCCCTCGCCCCCAGTTCGGCCATCCACTCGCGCAGCGCCGACACGACGATCTCGCGGCCGATGATCACCGCTGCCGGCAGGGTCAGCCAGAAGTTGGCGTGTACCTGAACCAGCAGCACCAAGGCCACCGCCACCATCAGCTTGTCGGCTACCGGGTCGAGGAAGGCGCCGAACGGGGTGCTCTGCTGCAGGCGACGCGCCAGGTAGCCGTCCAGCCAGTCAGTGGCGGCCGCGATAGCGAACACCGTGCTGGCGGCCATGTAGCTCCAGTGATAGGGCACATAGAACAGCAGGATGAAGATCGGGATGAGCAGGACGCGTAGAACGGTGAGCAGGTTTGGAATATTCATCGGTACGACTGGCTGCGGGTTGAGCCCGGCATTCTACTCGCTATGCAGGCTGGCATAAATCGACTCGGCAAGCTTTTTACTGATGCCGGGGGCTTTGGCGATCTCATCGATGCTGGCACGGTTGAGCTCCTGCAGGCCGCCGAAGTGTTTCAGCAAGTCGCGGCGGCGCTTGGGCCCTACCCCGGCAACGTCTTCCAGGCTCGATGTGCGGCGGGCCTTGCCACGCCGGGCACGGTGACCGGTGATGGCAAAACGGTGGGCTTCGTCGCGGATCTGCTGGATCAGGTGCAGCGCCGGGTTGTCGCCCTTGAGGGTGAACTCATGGGCCACGTCGTTGAGATACAGGGTTTCGAAGCCGGCCTTGCGGGTCACGCCCTTGGCCACGCCGAGCAGGGTCAGGTCGGTGAAGGCCAGCTCTTGCATCACTTCGCGGGCCATGTTCAGCTGGCCCTTGCCACCGTCGACCAGCAGCACGTCGGGCAGTTTACCTTCACCGTCCTTGATGCGCCCATAACGGCGGGTCAGGGCCTGATGCATGGCCGCATAGTCGTCGCCTGCGGTGACGCCTTCGATGTTGAAGCGCCGGTAATCCGACTTGATCGGGCCTTCGGGGCCGAACACCACGCAGCTGGCTACCGTGGCTTCGCCGCTGGAGTGGCTGATGTCGTAGCACTCAAGGCGCTGCGGCACTTCATCCAGGCCCAGCACATCGGCCAGGGCCTCGAAGCGTGCGGCCATGTGCTGGCGGTTGGCCAAGCGGGCATTGAGTGCCTGCTCGGCATTGGTCACCGCCAGTTGCTGCCAGCGTGCGCGGGTGCCGCGTACGCGATGGCTGATGGTCAACTCGCGACCGCGCAGGCTCTGCACGGCTTCGGTAATGGCCGCGAAGTCTTCGTGCACCACATTGACAATCAGTTCGCCGGGCAATTCGCGCTCGGCATTGCCCAAGTAGTACTGCGACAGGAATGCGGCCATGACTTCGGCCACTTCCTCCTCGATGCCCACCTGCGGGAAAAAGTTCTTGCTGCCCAGCACCCGGCCGCCGCGCACGCTGATCAGGTGCACACAGGCACCGCCTGGGTTGACGAAGGCAGCCACCACATCGACGTCGCCGGAGCCACCTTCGATGTACTGCTGGTCCTGAACCCGGCGTAACAAGGCAATCTGGTCGCGCAGTTCGGCGGCCTTTTCGAAATTGAGGGCCATGGCGGCCTTTTCCATGGCTTCGTTGAGTTCGTTACCCAACTGCTGGCTGCGCCCTTCGAGGAACATCACCGAGTGGCGCACGTCCTCGGCATATTCCTCGGCCGTGACCAGCTGGGTGCACGGGCCTTTGCAGCGCTTGATCTGGTACTGCAGGCACGGGCGGGTGCGATTGGCGAAATAGCTGTCTTCGCACTGGCGCACGGAGAAGGCTTTCTGCAGCAGGCTGAGGCTCTCGCGAATGGCGCCAGCACTGGGGTATGGCCCGAAATAACGCCCCTTGGCTTTCTTTGCCCCACGATGAATCCCAAGGCGAGGGAATTGGCCATCCGACAGGAACACATACGGATAGGACTTATCGTCGCGCAGCAGAATGTTGTACGGCGGGCGCCACTGCTTGATCAGGTTCTGCTCGAGCAGCAGCGCCTCGGTCTCGTTGGCGGTGATGGTGGTTTCAACCTGGGCAATACGCCCCACCAGCGCGGCAGTTTTCGGCGCCAGGCCAGTCTTGCGAAAATAGCTGGCCAAGCGCTTCTTGAGGTTCTTGGCCTTGCCCACATAGAGCAGCCGCGCCTCGGCGTCGAACATCCGGTATACGCCCGGGCGACCACTGCAGGTCGCCAGGAACGCGCTGGCATCAAAGACTTGTGACATGAGGGTTTACAGGCTTGCGTCAACCATACCGTGGCGAACGGCCAGCAACGTCAGTTCGACGTCGCTGGTGACCGAGAGTTTTTCGAAGATCCGATAGCGGTAAGTATTGACGGTCTTGGGCGACAGGCACAACTTGTCGGAGATGATCTGCACTTTCTGGCAGCCGACGATCATCAGGGCAATCTGGATTTCCCGCTCCGACAGCGCATCGAACGGCGAGCCCTGGGGCTGAAACGACTTCAACGCCAGCTGTTGGGCGATCTGCGGGCTGATGTAGCGTTGGCCGGCAAAGGCCAGGCGAATGGCCTGAACCATTTCGTCCAGCCCTGCGCCCTTGGTCAGGTAACCGGCGGCACCGGCCTGCATCAGGCGGGTGGGGAACGGGTCTTCTTCACATACTGTTACAGCCACCACCTTGATGTCGGGGTGGCTGCGCAACAACTTGCGGGTGGCTTCGAGACCGCCGATCCCAGGCATCTTCACGTCCATCAGCACGACGTCAGGCTTCAGTTCCCGGGCGAGCTTCAGCGCCGATTCGCCCGAGTCCGCCTCGCCCACCACCTGCAGGCCATCGATATCGGCCAGCATGCGAGTAATACCGGTTCGAACCAGATCGTGATCGTCGACCACTAGGACCCTAATCAAGCAGACACCTCGTCAACAGGGCGATTGGATCCCGCCACCTTAACAAAATTTTTCATGACGGACCTAGCGTAAAACTTCCTACAGAAACGTCTGACGCTCATGACGCGACTGGCGCGTCACCTCAAAGCCACCGCCCTCACTCACCAGGCGCCCCATCAAATGCCACATTGCCGCCTTGTCGGCCGCCGGCAAACGCCGAAATGCGCCCAGTAGACCCGTTTCATCCGCAGTGAGGCTTTCCAGCGGTGCCGGCGTACGCACCCCGCTGAGCACATAAAGCGCATCCACACCGCGGGTCGCCAGCGCTGCCAGGTAGTCCGCCCGCGGCGTGCGCTCACCGCTTTCGTACTTGCCCTGGGCGTTGGGCTCGACGCCGCCGATGTCACCGAATACCCGCTGGGTCATGCCCAGCCGTTCGCGCTCTTCCCGCAGTCGTGGACCGAGTCCTTTCATATGACGTTTCTCCTTTTTCCTTTGCCGTCATGGGGCCCGCTCACAATCCTGTAAGCAGTTGCAGACTGTGCAGTCACTATGCCCATCACCGGCCAGCGTCGCAAGCCAGTATTGCGCCACTACCACACCCCTGCGAGGCCTTGATTGACAGGGCGTTTCACGCGCCAGCGGTGCAAACCTGTGCACGCAAAACGGGAAAAATCGGCAAAACGCCATGCGCTTGGCGCCACTTTATTGCCATATGTGCAGTTATCATTTTTTTGACGCCTAACTAACAACAACTTTAACTCATTGATTTTTAACGGTTTTTAAACTTTAACAGAGAGGATGTAAGTTATTTTCAAACAAGGGAATATCAAAGCTTGCAATACAAATAAAAACACCCTTAGGCTGTAATAAGACCACTAAGAAACAGCCTGCAACGCCACTTCCGAGCGCGGCTTACTTCTGCGCGTCTGCCATTTCGACAACTTCATGAACGATGTATCTCGGCCGGCTTTGCCGTGCCCCAGGGAGAGGGATCTATGAACATCAGTATCTTTGGACTTGGCTATGTTGGCGCGGTCTGCGCGGGCTGCCTGTCGGCCCGCGGCCATCACGTGCTGGGGGTGGACATTTCCCCGGCGAAAATCGAACTGATCAACCAGGGCAAGTCGCCGATCGTCGAGCCGGGCCTGGAACAGCTGCTGCAAGATGGCATCAGCAAGGGCCGACTACGCGGCACCACCGACGTACAAGCGGCGATCCTCGCCACCGACCTGTCGCTGCTGTGCGTCGGTACCCCCAGCAAGAAGAACGGTGACCTGGACCTGGTGTACATGGAAGCGGTCTGCCGGGAAATCGGCACCGCCCTGCGCGACAAGGCCAGCCGCCATACCGTGGTAGTCCGCAGCACCGTGTTGCCAGGCACCGTGAAGAACGTGGTGATCCCGATTCTCGAAGATTGCTCGGGCAAGAAGGCCGGCGTCGACTTCGGTGTTGCGGTCAACCCGGAGTTCCTGCGCGAGAGCACAGCGATCCAGGACTATGACTTCCCGGCCATGACCGTGATTGGCGAACTGGACAGCCAGTCAGGCGACCTGCTCGAGTCGCTTTACGGTGAACTCGACGCGCCGGTGATCCGCAAGACCATCGAAGTTGCCGAGATGATCAAGTACACCTGCAACGTCTGGCACGCCACCAAGGTCACCTTCGCCAACGAAATCGGCAACATCGCCAAGGCTGCCGGCGTCGATGGCCGCGAGGTGATGGATGTGGTCTGCCAGGACCACAAGCTCAACCTGTCGCGCTACTACCTGCGCCCGGGCTTCGCCTTTGGTGGCTCGTGCCTGCCCAAGGATGTACGCGCCCTCACCTACCGGGCCGCCAGCCTGGATGTGAAAGCACCACTGCTTGACTCGCTGATGCCCAGCAACGCCTCGCAGGTGCAGAACGCCTTCGACCTCATCGAGCGCCAGGACAAACGCAAGATCGCCCTGCTCGGCCTTGCCTTCAAGGCCGGCACCGACGACCTGCGGGAAAGCCCGCTGGTGGAGCTGGCCGAGCGCCTGATCGGCAAGGGCTACCAACTGCACATCTTCGACGAGAACGTCGAGTACGCCCGGGTGCACGGGGCCAACAAGGAATACATCGAAGCGAAGATCCCGCACGTTTCGTCGCTGCTGCACAGCGACCTGCAGCAGGTGATCGATGACGCCGAGGTGATCGTCCTGGGCAACAACGACCCGCGCTTCGCCAGCGTCCTGCATGCCGACCACGGCAAGCAAGTGATCGACCTGGTCGGCTTCATGCCCGGCCTGAGCGACAGCCGCACCCAAGGCATCTGCTGGTAACCGAGAAGGGCCTCACCACGCCCCACCCGCCACAGGCACGCGCCTGGGCGGCGTGGCGCGCGGGCACCGCCAAAAAAGGAGTCAAGGCGACATGGATCGACAGCAACCACCCTTCGTGGCACCCGGCTACCTGCGCGCAAGCGCCAGCTTCTTCGGCTGGGCGTGCCTCGCCGGGCTGATCGCGCTGGCGTCGGAAATGGTCGCGCCGCAGTACCTGGACCCGAACCACCACCTGTTCATCTTCATCATCGGCACGCTGGGCATGTGGCGCTATGGCAACGCCATCGTCCATTACCTGCGCGGCATGTACTTCCTGCACTGGAAGTTCCCGCGCCTGCGCCGGCAGGTCGAGCGCCTGGGCGATGCAGCGCTGCCCTCGCACATGTTCATGGTGGTGACCAGCTTCCGCATCCCCACCATGACCACCTTCAAGGTCTACCAGTCGGTGTTCCAGGAAGTGCAACGGCTGAAGGTGCCGTGCACGGTGATCGCCTCGATCGTCGAGAAAGGCGACGAGACCTTCATCAAGGACATCATGCGCAACGAGGTCAAGGACCGCGACGACATCAAGCTGGTGATCGTCCGCGCCCGCGGCACCGGCAAACGTGACGGCCTGGCCCATGCCTTCCGCGCGCTGTCGCGGCAAATGCCGCTGAGTGATGCGGTGGTCGGCGTGGTCGACGGCGACACCATGATGCTGCCCGGCTGCGTCGAGCGTGCGGTCAAGCTGTTCGCCGTGCTGCCGGACGTGGGTGGCCTGACCACCAACGAATTCTGTGAAGTCGAAGGCAGCCGCTGGATGCGTCAGTGGCACTCGATGCGTTTCGTCCAGCGCCACATCAACATGTGCTCGATGGCCCTGTCGCACCGGGTGCTGACCCTGACCGGGCGGCTGTCGTTCTTCCGCGCCGAAGTGATGACCGACCCCGAGTTCATCCGCGACGTCGAAGCCGACTTCCTCGAGCACTGGCGCCTGGGCCGCTTCCAGTTCCTCACCGGTGACGACAAGTCGAGCTGGCTGAGCCTGATGCGCGCCGGCTGGAACACCTACTACGTGCCCGACAGCCACACCCTGACCGTCGAGCACCCGCCCAGCGACAGCTTCTGGATTGCCACCCGCCAGCTGATGTTCCGTTGGTACGGCAACTCGCTGCGGCAGAACTTCCGCGCCACCGCGCTGCTCGGCCGCGCCCGCCTGGGGCTGTTCACCCTGTACGTGCTGTTCGACCAGCGTGTCTCGATGTGGACTTGCCTGATGGGCCTGACCGCCTCGGTGGTGGCCGGCCTGGTGTTCGGCATCCAGTACCTGCTGGTGTACCTGTTCTGGGTGCTGATTTCACGCAGCCTGGTGACCGTGCTGTTCGTCTTCGCCGGCCACCCGGTCAGCCCGATGTACCCCTTCGTTCTTTATTACAACCAGATAGTCGGTTCGCTGATGAAGGTCTACGCGATGTTCCACATGGACCAGCAAAGCTGGACGCGGCAGAAGACCACCCTGGCCACTGGCAGCGTCGACTTCGACGCCAGCCTCAACCGCTGGTCCTCGAAGGCGATGCTGTGCTCCTCGATCGCCATCTTCTTCGGGGTCATCACCGTTCTCCTAGAGCTCTCGCAACGTTAAGGAAAGGCGCCTGCATATGAGTACCACGAACATTCCCGCGGCCCCGGGCAAGACAGCGGCCAATATCGTCCACGAAGCGGTCGACGAGCGCCAGTATGTGCGCACCCGAATGAACGCGCGGGTGCGCCTGGCCAGTGCCGGCCAGCCCCCGTTCGAAGTGGCCCTGCAGGATATTTCCCTGGGTGGACTGGGCCTGAGCCATGACGCTCCGCTGAAAGTCGGCACCCTGTACGACGCCTCGATCCGCCTGCGCCTGAACCAGGTCGACCTGAACATCGACAGCAAGATCCGTATCGTCTCCCAGCGCGGCAGCGATGTAGGCGCACAGTTCGTCGAGCTCGACGCACAGAAGCGCGACATCCTGCGCTACCTGATCAGCGCCTACATGTCGGGCGAAATCGCCGACATCAATGGCCTGTTCAATGTGATGCAGCGCGAGAACTACATCAAGGAGCGCAAGCACAAGTACGCCAGCGCACGCACCCCGGGCGCGCGCCTCAAGGCCATGGCCGGCACCTTGCTGTACACCGCCGCCGGCGTCGCCGCGCTGGCCTTCGTCGGCTACAAGGGCTACCTGCTGTTCTTCCGCATCCCGGCGCTGCAGGCCCAGGTGGCGGCCAACGCCCAAGTCATCAGCATGCCCGACAACGGCTATGTGAAGTACCTGCTGCCCGCCGGCGCCACCGACGTGCAGGCCGGCCAGCCGCTGGCCAGCATTTCCACGCAGCTGGCTACCAGCTTCACCAGCCCGGCCGACATGAAGGCCGTCGCCGACCTGTCGCCGGGCGACCTGCAGACCCTGCTCGGCCGGGCCACCATCGAAACGGTGATCAACAGCCCGTGCGACTGCCAGGTCTACTACCCGAGCCAGCGCCTGGACGGTTACGGCTACAAGGAAGCCCCGCTGATGCACCTGCTGCCCAAGGACCAGGGCCTGTTCGTGCGCGCCAACGTGCCCTTCGACAAACTCGCCGATGTCGACCGGGTGAAGTCGGTGGACATGCAGGTGTTCGGCCTCGACCAGCATTACAGCGGCAAGGTGGTCGATGCGCGTGTCGATGAGGTCAACCGCAACCTGGCGTTGACCATCCAGCCCGACAGCCCGCTGCCGGCCGATGCCTACCAGAAAGCGGTGGCGGTCGACCTGTTCCTGGGCCTGCCGTTCGGCGCAGCGCGCTAAGCGGCCGAGGACGATGACGCCATGACCGTGAACATGCCCCCCCGCCTGCTGCTGGCCGGCCTGGCCCTGGCCTGTGCCAGCACGGCCAGCGCCGGGCAGAGCCTGGAACAGATCCGCTACGCGCTGTACAAGGACCCGTCGGCCGAAGTCACCAGCGACCTGCGCGAGCTGGCTGGCCGTGGCGACCTGGCCAGTACCTTGCTGCTTGGCGATGTGCTGGCCGGGCGCGAAGACGCCAGCCGCGCGGAAGTGGTGGCGCTTTATCAGAAGGCCTTTGCCGACGGCCATGGCATGGTCCCGGCACTGGCTTCGCTGGCCCGCCTGATCGACCGCACCCCGAGCCTGCGCGAGGCGCAACGGCCCTGGATGGCGCAAGCACTGACGCGCTACCCGGCCAACCTCGACCCGCGCAACACCAGCACCACGCTGGAAGTGTTCCTGACCTACCCGGAGCTGGTCGACACCGCACAGGCCGCCCAGCTACTGGCCCTGTACCAGCAAGCCTGCCTGCTCAACTGCCGCCCCGAGCTGTACCACGCCGTGCTCGCCGAACGCCAGGGTGACCGTGCCGGCGCCGAGCGCTGGTATCGCCAGGCGGTGCGCGTGGACGTGCGTGCCCTGGACCGCTACTACGCCTTCCTTGGCGAGCAGCAGGACCGCCTGTTCCCGCCCTTCGCCGACCAGCTCGAGCCTGAGCGCGAACAGTTGCCAGTGGAAATCATCCACCGCATCGCCGCGCTGCTCGACAGTATCACCAGCGTGCAGCGCGCCGAACAGGAAGCCGACCGCTACGAGAGCCAGGCCAGCGCGCCCGGCGCCCAGAAGCTGCCGCCAACCGCCGAACAGCTGGCCCGCGAAAAAGCCCAGAGTGACGCCCTGAACCTGGCCACCGCCCGCGTCCAACGCTGGCGCGATGTGGCCGTGGCCCGTGGGTTTGTGCCGGCCATGGTGTCCAAGGCCAACTACATGATCTCCAACCCGACCGAGCACAACGCCGAGGAAACCCAGGCGCTGATCGACCAGGTGCGCGAACGCGAACCGACCCGGGCCAAGGCGCTGCAGGCGCAGTTCTACATGGTCAACAACTGGCTGACCCTGGACCCGGACAAAGCCCGCGCGCTGATCGACGAACTGCGTGCCAGCGGCTACCCCGGTGCCGGCCTGCTGCTGGCCGAGTACTACAGCAAGGGCGTCGAGGACCAACCCGACCAGGAAAAGGCCCTGGCACTGTTCCAGGCCGAAGCCGACAAGGGCAACACCGCCGCCTGGTACCGCATGGCCACCCTGCACGCCTACGGCCGTGCCCTGTGCCACGACCCGGTCAAGGCCTACACCTACGCCCGCGTCGCCCTCGACCTGGGTGAACGCGGCGCGCGCAGCCTGATCAAGCGCCTGGAAAAGACCCTGCCGAAGGATGACATCGAGCGCGCCCTGGCCGCTCGCAACGGGCTGTACAAGGAGGCCACCCTGTGAAAGCGCACCACCCCCTGTTCGGCGCCCTGCTGGCCCTGGCACCGTTGCCGGCGGCCTTCGCCGTAGAAGAAATCACCGGCCCCGAAGCCGACAGCAACGAACCGGTGCGCGTCGCCACCCTGGATGGCAGCGAGCCGGTGATCACTTCGGAAGTGTTCAACAAGCTGACCGTGCAGACCGGCTACGGTCCTGAGGACTCCCAGGTCGGTAGCGACCGCGAGACGTTCTACAGCCTGCGCTACGAGCCGTCGTTCGCCTGGTACTCGCCAGAAAAGCGCTGGGCCAAATGGATGGTCTACGGCCGCCTGTGGCTGAACTACGACTCCAGCCAGTCGAGCAACCTGACCAACGAAGCCAGCAACAGCAACGAACGCGAGCAGCCCGAAGGCTGGTACGCCGAACTGCGCGAGCTGTACGTCAAGCGCAACCTGATCGGCGACGACCCGCGCTTCTCGGCCTCGTTCGGCCGCCAGCGCTTCTATGACGACTACGGCATCTGGTGGGACGACAGCCTCGAATCGCTGCGCTTCAACTACCAGGACACCTTCTCCGAGGCGTTCTTCGCCGTCGGCCAGAAGTTCCACAACTACAACACCGACGTCAACCGCCTGGCCGACAGCGAGGAGCGCACCACCTACCTGATGGGCCAGTACGCCTACCGCTGGAGCCAGAACAACCAGGTCGGTGTGCGCCTGATGCACGAGAACGACCACAGCGGCCACGACGCCGACGACCGCTACGACTTCAAGGGCATGCGCTACGGGCTGTTCTTCAAGGGCGACAACCTCGCCTACCCGGTGCTCAGCGACTACCACCTGGAACTGGCAGCGCTGGACGGCAAGATGGACAACACCGACGGCAACGGCGTCACCACCACCGGCCACGGCAGCAAGGGCTGGGCGGTGCTGGGCGAAGTCGGCAAGCGCTTCGACAGCCTGCCATGGACGCCACGCCTGGCGCTGCGTGGTGGCCTGACCGACAAGCCCAGCGATGAAAACGATGGCTTCCGCCTGAACACCATCCAGTCCGACCGCATCACCCGCAGCGGCTCTTACAGCACCCGCCTGACCAGTTCGTTCGTCGCCCTCGACCTGCGCAACCTGAGCTACTACGGCTTCGCCGTGGAAACCCGCCCCACCCCGCGCAGCGCGCTGGACCTGCGGGTGACCCAGCTCGACCTGCGCGATGCCGACGGCACCTTGCCGATCCGCATGAATGGCGACCAGCGTGCCGAGCGTAACCGCGCCATCAACCAGGGCAGCAACGGCAACGGGCGCAACGTCGGGCAGATGGTCGACCTCAACTATTACTGGAAGATGTTTCCGGTGGCTATCGATGGCAAGCACCTGGACGTCAACGCGCTGGTCAGCGCCAGTTACCTCAATGCCGGCAGTGCATTGGCAACCGGCGACGACTACCAGCTGAGCGTCGGCGTGGTGATCAGTTACTAAGGAAGGGCCGTGCCATGATCTTCGCCTCCAATGTGTTCCTGTTCCTTTACCTGCCGCTGTTCCTGGCCGTGTATTTCCTGGCCAAGGCGCAGTGGCGCTCCACGGTGATCGTGGCCGCCAGCTACATCTTCTATGCCTGGTGGCGACCGGACTTCCTGCTGTTGTTCGTCGGCATCACCTACTGGAACTACTGGTTCGGCCTGCGCATCAAGGCACGCCTGGACGCCGGCAACAAAACCATGGCCTTGCGCCTGCTGTGGCTCGGCGTGGCCGGCAACCTGGCGACCCTGGGCTACTTCAAGTACGCCAACTTCGGCGCCGAGGTGCTGGCCATGCTGCTGGCGCCGCTGGGTATCAACACCTGGACGCTGGAGAACATCTTCCTGCCGCTGGGCATTTCGTTCTACGTGTTCCATGCCCTGAGCTACATCGTCGACATCTACCGCAAGGACGCCACGCCAACACGCAACTTCATCGACTTCGCCGCCTTCGTCGCGCTGTTCCCGCACCTGGTGGCCGGGCCGATCCTGCGCTACAGCCAGCTGGCGCCACAGCTGCGTGAACGCACTCACTCGCTGGAACTGTTCTCGCTGGGCGTGTGCCGCTTCATGCTCGGTTTCATCATGAAGGTGCTGATCGCCGACCGCCTGGCGCCGATCAACCTGCTGTTCGTCAGCGAAGGCACGCTGCAGTTCAGTGATGCCTGGTTCGGCCTGGTGATCTCGACCCTGCAGCTGTACTTCGACTTCGCCGGCTACAGCCACATGGCCCTGGGCCTGGCGCTGATGATGGGCTTCCGCTTCCCGGAGAACTTCAACCAGCCGTATGTAGCGCAGAGCATCACCGAGTTCTGGGCACGCTGGCACATGACCCTGGCGCATTTCCTGCGCGACTACGTGTACTTGCCGCTGGTGCGCAAGCGCGTGGCCGGTGCGATGCCGGCGCTGGTCTGGACCATGTTGCTGTCGGGCCTGTGGCACGGCGCGAGCTTCGCCTTCATCTGCTGGGGCCTGTTCTTTGGGGTGGGCATGGTGCTCGAACGCAAGTTCAACCTGGCGACCAAGGTCGGTGCGCCCTACCGCCTGACCCGCAACCTGCGCACAGGCCTGCTGATCGTGTTGAGCATGCCGCTGTTCTTCACCATGGATCTTCGCCACAGCATCGACATCTACAAGGCGCTGTTCGGCTTCAACGGCTTCGGCTCGCTCGAGCTGTACGTGCTTGGCGCCTCGAAGATGGCCATGGCCTTTGCCCTGGTGGCGCTGGCCTGGCTGGTACTGGCCGGGATCAACAACTTGCGCTTCTACGCCGGCAACAAGGAAGGCTATTTCATGCGCCATGTCGGCGCGCTGCACAGCGTGCTGCTGTGGGGGGGCTTCTTGCTGGCGCTGAGCAGCCTGGCAGCCAACTCGTTCTCACCCTTCCTGTATTTCCAGTTCTAGGAGCGTGCCATGTACCCGGTGATGAATTCGGCCAGCAAGGCCAATGGCATTCTGTTCGTGGTGGTGCTGGCGGCGATGTTCGTCTATTCGCTGCCACCGGTGTTCAGCTTTGCCCGCACCTCGACCGACACCTGGAACCTGTTTGTCGACGGCAAGCTGCTGCGCAAGTTCGAGCAGGCCTACGACAAGCGTTTCTTCCTGCGCGAGCCGTCGGTGCAACTGTGGGCCGATGCCCAGTTCCACTTGTTCGACGAAGGCACCAAGGGCGTGGTGCTGGGCAAGGATGGCTGGCTCTACACCAACCAGGAATACCGCGTGCCCAACGACCTCGAAGCCAACCTGGCGAGCCAGCTGGAGCAGATCGCCAAGGTTCGCGCGCAACTGGCCGAGCATGGCAAGCAGCTGGTGATCCTGCCGTTGCCGATGAAGCTGGATGTGTACGCGGCGCATGCCCAGCACGCTTTCGACCCACGGGTGGCCAGCCTCTACGACCACTTCGTCGGCGAGCTGCAAAGCCGCCAGCTGGACGTGGTGCCGCTGCGCGGGGCATTCCTCGCCAACCTCGAAGGCCCGCAACTGTTCCTCAAGTCCGACACCCACTGGAGCCCGGAAGGGGCACGGCTGGCGGCATACGAACTGGCACGCCAGCGCCCGCAACTGCTGGGTGACCAGGTGTACGTGTCACGCAAGGCCGGTGAGAAGAGCGTCAAGGGCGACCTGATGAACTATATCCAGTTCGACCATGCCCGCCTGGCGCCGCAGTTCGGCCCCAACCCTATCGCCCTGTACGAAACCCTCAAGGCCACGCAAGGCGCCGACGACCTGTTCGCCGAAGAAGACCAGAGCCTGCTGCTGGTCGGTACCAGCTACAGCAAGATCGACGACTGGAACTTCGTCGGCTTCCTCAAGGAGGCGCTCAACCGCGACTTGCTGAGCATCGCCGTGGAAGCCCGCGGCCCGTTCGAAGCCATGAACCAGTTCCTCGCCAGCGACCAACTGGCCAACACGCAGATCGATACCGTGGTCTGGGAATTCCCCCTGCGCACCCTGCTCGCCCATCGCCCCGGCTCGCTCAGCCGCAGCGCTGCGCCCCAGCATTTCTGACGATTCAAGGAGAGCCTGATGAAACTTACTTCGCTGTTCACCGCCATCGCCCTGGCCACTGCCAGCCATGCCACCCTGGCCGCCGAAGGCAACGCCGACCTGTATGACGCCGTAGCCCCGGCCGACTCGGCATTCGTGCGGGTGCTGAACCTGTCCGACAGCAACATCGACGTCAGCCTCAGCGGCAAGGTCAACCCGCAGCGGGTCGCTGCCGGCCAGCTCAGCGGCTACCGCTTCACCCCCGCCGGCCCGCACAAGATTGCCGTCGGCGGCAAGTCGATCGAACCGCAGCTCAAGGCCAATGCCGCCAGCACCGTGGTCTACGACGGCAAGCAACTGAAGCTGATCAGCGACAAGTACGTCAACGAGCCGAAGAAGGCGCAGATCGCCTTCTACAACCTGACCGCCAACCAGGCCGCGCTGAAGACATCCGATGGCAAGCACGAGGTGGTCGGAGCGCTTGGCAACGGCGAGACCGGCACGCGCATGGTCAACGAAATCAAGATCGACTTCGCCGCCTACCAGCAAGACACCAAGGTCGCCAGCTTCGACGAGCAGTTTCTCAAGAAAGGCCGCTCGTACAGCTACGTGCTGCTGCCGGGCAACCGCAGCATGACCCTGGCCAACAGCATCGACCCGACCGAGTGATGAATGCCCTGCAAGGATGAATGGCACATGAAGACCCTTGTACCTTTTGGCCTGAGCGCTGCCCTGGCCTTGTTCAGCCTGCCAGGCCTGGCCGCGCAGCAGGCCCAGGCGAGCAAGCCAGGTTGCGAGAACCTGCAGTGCATGGTTTGCCCGGCAATGAGCGACCCGCAACGCTACACCGAAGGGCGCATGAAGCTGATGCGCGAAATCGTGCCTGGCAAGGACCGCTGGCTGTTCCGCTCGGTCGTCGACCTGACCAACGACTTCGGCATCCCCGCCCCGATGCGCCCGGAGTTCGCCCGCCTGATGCAGGCCTTCGAACGCCAGGGCATTCATGTGGCCATGGCCATCCAGCCGACCCGCGGCCTGATGCACCGCGACAAGCTGTTCGCCGACCAGTTGCACGGTTTCGACTACGCCCGCGCCAGCAACAGCCTTGCCGCCTACCTCGGCCAGCTGCGCCAGGGCGGCGCAGTGGTGGCGCCGATGATGCAGCTGGTACAGCAGCCGCCCAAGGGCGAGTACTTCTTCCGCCGCGACCACCACTGGACGCCTACCGGTGCCGAGGCCACGGCGAAACTGATGGCTGAAGAAATCCGCCGCCAGCCGTTCTATGCCGGGCTCACCAAGAAGGAGTACCGCACCGAGCCAGGCGTGATGGTGCCCAAGGACGGCACGATGAACCTGGCGATGAGTTCGCTGTGCGGCAACAACTATGGTTTCCAGTATGTCCGTGGCTACCAGACCATCCCGGTGGCCAGCGGTGGCGACGCGCTGTTCGACGAAGCGCCGGACCCGGAAGTGATCCTGGTCGGCGACAGTAACGCCGCAGCCCGCGAAGACGAGAGCAAGCAGTTCAACTTCGATGGCTACCTGAAGCAGTACCTGAACGTCGACATTCTCAACTACGCCCTGCCCGGGGTCGGTGAAGATGGCTCGCTGCTGGAGTACCTGCTGTCCAGCGACTACAAGCCCAAGGCGCCGCCCAAGCTGATCGTCTGGGAACTGCCGGCCAACTACCGGCTCGACTCGCCGTTGATGTATCGCCAGCTGGTGCCGGCAGTACAGGGTGGTTGTGCGGCAAACAAGGAGGTGCTCGGCGCGAAGCTGCAACGCCCGCCCTTGAAGGTGGGTGAGCGCATCGAACTGCTGAGCAATGCCGGCAGTGGCCGCCAGGCGCTGTCGAAGGGGTTTCTCGACATTCGCCTGAGCGACAAGAACGTCAAGGACTTCTACATCATCGTCTACTACGACAACGGTGCGCGGGACAAGGTGTGGTTCCGCCGTGAGGCGGCGGTCACCGGCGGGCAATACTACCTGGAGCTGAGCAAGGCACCGGAGTTTGCCGGGGCCAATCTGTTGTCGGTGTTCATGGAGCCGACCAAGGCCGGCACTGCGGCGACCGCTGTGGAGACGCGCCTGTGCCTTTGAAGAATGTATTGCCAAGCCTGGGGCTGTTGTGCAGCCCTTTCGCGACAATAGGCCGCGCCTACCAGGCACCGCAATCGCCTGTAGGCGCGGCCTTGCGTCGCGAAAGACGCGCAACGCGCCCCCAGAATGCTGCACTGCTGCTCGCCATGGCGCTGTTAATCCCCCAGGCCCAGGCAGCGCAATCCATCTGGCCCCCCCACAGCACTGCACAGTCGGCCATGATCGCCGACTACCGCACCCTGGTCTGCACCAAGGAGCCACCCGCGCCCTACACCGGGAGCCTGCGCCTGGAAAGCAAGTACGACCAGCGCGATGCCAGCAAGTCGACCCTGCGCAGCAGCCCCGACGCCGACAGCGAACGCATCGGCAAGCACGTCAAGGAGTTCGTCGGCGGCCTGATCTACGCCAGCAAACGCTTCCAGCGCGCCAAGAAACCCCAGGACGCCAACATGGCCCTGGCCTGCCAGGACCAATGGCTGCAACACTGGGCCGAAGCCGGCGCCCTGCTGAACCCCGATGCCAGCGGCACCGGCATGGCCGCGCGTAAATGGGCACTGGCCGCCATGGCCGGTGCCGTGCTGCTGACCCAATCGGCCAGCGACGGCAAGCTGCACCTGAGCGAAGCGCAGCGCAAGTGGTTCACCCGCCTTGGCGAGCTGGTGATCCGCGAGTACGACCCACGCCGCAGCGCCAGCGGTGTGTACTTCAACAACCACGACTACTGGGCGGCCTGGGCCGTGGCCGCCACCGGCATGCTGGTAGGCCGCGACGACTTCATCCAGTGGGCCGACGGCAACCTGCGCCGTGGCCTGGCCCAGGCCGTGCGCGCCAACAACGGCAACTACGCCTACCTGCCACTGGAAGTGGCGCGCAGCAAGCTGGCTGCCAACTACAGCCAGTACGCCCTGGTGCCGCTGGTGCTGCTGGCCGAATCGGCGCGCGCCAACGGCCTGCCCTGGAGCCACGAAGACCAGCAGACCCTCGACCTGCTGGCCAACTTCGCCGCCCGCACGGTGCTGGCCCCAGACGACCTGCCCGAACTCAAGGGCCAGTCCCAGGCGGATGTGGCCCCGTACAAGATGGCCTGGCTGATCCCGTTCCTGCAGCGCAACCCCGGCCATGCGCTGGCGCGCCAGCTGTACGACAGCGAAGACGGCGAGGTGGACAACTACAGCCAGCTCGGCGGCCCGATCAAAGCGTTCTACCCCCCACTGCCCGGATCAAGGAGCTGACCCATGGCTGCCCTCGCCCGCTTTTCCCTCACCTGCCTGGCCGCCCTGTGCCTGGCAGGCACTGCCCAGGCCGCCAGCCAGGCGCTGCCGGTCAACCAGACCGTAGACACCCTGCCCAGTGAGCAACGCCAGCTCAAGGCTGACCAGTTGCGCCAGCAGGTGCGCCAGGCCGTGGCGTTCCAGCAGGCCGAACGGCAACGCCCGGCTGGGCGCGCCAGCGTCAGCCTGCAACCGATGTTCTCGTCCCAGGCCGGCAGCTGGCCGTTCGAGCCATTCGTCAACAACGGCCTGTTCCGTGCCATCGCTGGCTACCAGGCACACCACCCGCAGGTGGTGATGTTGCGCGGCGGCAGCATCACCCTGGCGCAGTTGCACGATGCACTGAACGACCCACGCATCCTCAAGCGCTACAAGGATGGCTACCTGCTCAGCTACCCGCTGATGATCGGCAGCGATGCCGGGCTGGTACTCGAAGGCACCAGCCTGTACCTGTCGACGTTCGCCGGCACGGCGCTGATCAACCAGGGCTGGCTTGGGCTGAACCAGTCCAGCCTGCAGAGCATGGCCGGCGACAAGCCGGGCAGTACCGACCGCGCCTGGCGGCCCTTTGTGGTGGCCTGGGCTGGCAGCCATACCCAGGTGCTCGGCTCGACGCTCAAGCGCCTGGGCTACAACGCCAACCTCTCGCGTGGCCTGAGCACCGCCTTGAGCACCCAGCAGGCGGCCAGCACCCGACCGGCCACGGTGATCATCCGTGACAGCCAGTTCAGCGAGATGTCCAGTGCCGTGGAACTGCAGCACAGCCAGGCGACCATCACCGGCAGCCAGTTCGAGCAATCGCAGCAGTACGCCATCGATGTGCAGAACAGCCAGGTCAAGCTGCAGGGCAACCAGCTGCGCGGCATCGACAACAACAGCGGCGTGCGCTTGAGGGGCCAGACCCGCGCCCTGGTAGAGGGCAACCTGATCCTCGGTGCGGCCAAGGCCGCCATCGAAGTCAGCGAGCAACAGGGCGCGGTGCTGCTGGCTGGCAACCGCATTGGCGACAGCCGTGGCAATGGCATCCAGTTGCGCAACCTGGCACCTACCGCAGCGGCGCCGCTGGTGATCGACGACAACCTGCTGGCCAGCAGCCAGGGCAGCGCGGTGGATGCCAGCGAGGTGGGCGCCGTTGCGCTGCTCGACAACCGCATCGGCAATACCGCGGAATATGCCGTCAGCCTGCGCAATGCCACGCCGCTGGCCGGGCCGCTGGTGCTCAGCGGCAACCGCCTGGGGCAGGTCGGGAAAGCGCTGGTGCGGGTGGAGGGTGTGCGGGATGTGCTGCTGGGGGGCAACAGCTTCGATGGCAAGCCATTGCTGCAGAACCTGTTGATCGGCGACTTGTTGCCGCTGCAGGGGCAATTGCTTGAGGCCACTGTTCGTCAGGGTGAGACTGTGCGGGTGAGGCAGCAGTGACCTGGCTCTTGCAGTGACTTCACCGGCTTCTTCGCGGGTAAACCCGCTCCCACAGGATTATCATAGGTCTGGATGCTGTGATGTACCTGTGGGAGCGGGTTTACCCGCGAAGAGGCCAGTACAGGTCAACCGATGGCCCGCTGCATCCTCACAAAGCAATCATCCTCCCCCATCTCGACAAATCCATGGCGCAGGTACAGCTGCCGCGCCGGGTTGCTCTTGAACACCATCAACCTCAACAACGGCAGCCGCCGCTGCGCCGCCCATTCGGCCAGCATTTCCAGCACCTGGCTGCCCACCCCTCGCCCACGCTGCTCCGGCACCAGGTGCAATTCGCGGATGAACAAGGCCTGCCGGTCCTGGCTGAGGCTGCAGAAACCCAGCACGACGCCCTCCTCCACCACCAGCCACTGCTCGCGCCAGCCCCAGGCTTCGTCGAATGCGTCCTCGACCCACAACAGGTCGAACTCGCGGTAATAGGGCAGCATCGCCCGCCGCGTCAGGTCGCGGGCAAAGGTGCGATAGGCATCGCTCGCGGTGATCAGCTCAACGGGCATAACACACCGGCGAGCTGCCTGGGCCGCGCCGCTCCAGCTCGTCTTCCAGCCAGGCCGCCAGCACCTGGGCATTGTTGTGCTCGCTGTCCTTGCCGGCGTACAGCAGGGTCAGGTTGCCTTTGGCCGCGAGGTCCAGCAGCGGGTACCAGTGTTCAGGGTGCGCCGCCAGTTCCTGCTGATAGCGCTGGGTGAAGGCGGCGAAATCCACCTCGCCATGGTGGAATGCCTTGCGCAGATCAGTAGATGGCGCCACCTCGCGCAGCCATTGCCCGTGCAGTTCGTCCTTGCGTGTGTTGCGCGGCCACAGGCGGTCGACCAGCACGCGCTGGCCATCATCCTTCTCTTGCGCGTCGTAGACACGCTTGCAGCGAATCATGGGGTTCTCCTGCCTTTACCGTCTGTCTTGAGCCTAGGTAATTCATTGACCGAGGTCACGTCCAGTCGGGGAATAGTTTCTATGCTCAGAGCCACCCTCGCCGACGCCAATCGGAGCCCCCATGGCAACCCCGTCCCTGGCCAGCCAGCAGCCACTGGCCCACAGCGATTCCCGCCCACAGCTTTCGCACAAGCCCGGGCGCGCCACCCTCGTACTGTTCTTCGGCCTGCTGCTGGCCGGTATCGCCTACACTGCCTGGAGCCTCAAGCAGGACGTGACCGCCAGCGACACGGTGGTCACCACCGTCACGCCGTTTCTGCTGTTGGGCCTGGCACTGCTGATTGCCCTGGGCTTCGAGTTCGTCAACGGTTTCCACGACACCGCCAACGCAGTGGCCACAGTGATCTACACCCACTCGCTGCCAGCGCCGGTGGCGGTGGTCTGGTCCGGGTTGTGCAACTTCCTCGGCGTGCTGCTTTCCAGCGGCGCGGTGGCGTTCGGCATCATCGCCCTGCTGCCGGTGGAGCTGATTCTACAGGTCGGCTCCACGGCGGGCTTTGCCATGGTCTTCGCCTTGCTGCTGGCAGCCATCATCTGGAACCTCGGCACCTGGTGGCTGGGGTTGCCGGCATCCTCCTCGCACACGCTGATCGGCTCGATCATCGGCGTCGGCGTGGCCAACGCACTGATGCACGGGCGTGACGGCACCAGCGGGGTCGACTGGGCCCAGGCCAGCAAGGTCGGCTATGCCCTGCTGTTTTCGCCACTGATCGGCTTCGCCTGCGCAGCCCTGTTGCTGCTGGCACTGCGCGCACTGGTCAAGCGCAAAGAGCTGTACCAGGCGCCGGAGGGCCGCACGCCGCCGCCATGGTGGATCCGCGGGATTCTGATCCTGACCTGCACCGGCGTGTCGTTCGCCCATGGTTCCAACGACGGGCAGAAAGGCATGGGCCTGATCATGCTGATCCTGGTGGGCACCCTGCCGATGGCCTATGCCCTGAACAAGACCATGCCCAGCGAGCAGGCGCTGCAGTTTTCTGCGGTGGCCGAGGTGACCCGCCAGGCGCTGGTACGCACGGCCCCCGGGCCGACCCCCGGCGACCCGCGCCAGGTGCTGACCGCGTTCATCGCCGAGCCCAAGGCCAGCCCGCAGCTGGTGCCGGCGCTGGCTGAGCTTACCGGCCTGATCGGTGACCAGGTCAAAGGCTACGGTTCGCTGCGCAGCGTGCCGGGCGAGGCCATGGCCAACGTGCGCAATGACATGTACCTGACCAGCGAAGCCATCCGCCTGATCGAGAAAAATCAACTGGTGGCGTTGGACGCCGATACCCGCAGCCATGTGCAGCTGTTCAAGAACCAGCTGGACGACGCCACCCGCTATATCCCGCTTTGGGTCAAGGTGGCGGTGGCCATCGCATTGGGCCTGGGCACCATGGTCGGCTGGAAGCGAATCGTGGTGACGGTGGGCGAAAAGATCGGCAAGACCCACCTGAGCTATGCCCAAGGTGCTTCGGCGGAAGTGGTGGCCATGTGCACCATCGGTGCGGCGGACATGTTCGGGCTGCCGGTGTCGACCACCCACGTACTGAGCTCCGGGGTGGCCGGGACCATGGTCGCCAACGGCTCGGGGATTCAGCAGCGGACCCTGATCAACCTGCTGATGGCCTGGGTGCTGACCCTGCCGGCGGCGATGCTGCTGGCCGGGAGCCTGTACTGGCTGCTGAACCAGATCTTCTAGGCTGAAATGCGAGTCTTGTAGGAGCGGCCTTGCGTCGCGAAAGGGGTGCGAAGCGCCCCCCTCAGGATTCAGCTCCGCCGCAAGTATCGCCGGGGCCGCTTTGCGGCCCTTTCGCGACGCAAGGCCGCTCCTACAGAGGTCAGTGTTGCCTGATCAGGCGGGGATTTTCAGGCCACGCTGCACTGCTGGTCGCTCGAGGAACTTCGCCAGCACACGCTGCACTTCCTTGAATTCGTCGAAGCCCACCAGATCGCGTGCGTTGTAACGCTCCACCAGGTTGCGCACCCAAGGGAAAATGGCAATGTCGGCGATGCTGTATTCATCGACCATCCACTCGCGCCCTTTCAGGTGCCGGTCCAGCACACCCAGCAAGCGCTTCGATTCGTTGACGTAACGGTCGCGCGGACGCTTGTCTTCGTATTCCTTGCCGGCAAAGAAATGGAAGAAACCGACCTGGCCGAACATCGGCCCGATGCCGCCCATCTGGAACATCAGCCACTGCAGGGTCTGGTAACGCTGGGCCGGGTCCTGGCTCAGCAGCTGCCCGCTCTTTTCTGCCATGTACTGCAGGATCGCCCCCGACTCGAACAGCGGCAACGGTTGCCCGCCCGGGCCATTGGGGTCGAGGATCGCCGGGATCTTGTTGTTGGCGCTGAGGGCGATGAATTCCGGGCTCAGCTGGTCATCGTTGTCGAAGCTGACTTTGTGCGGTTCATAGGCCAGGCCGATCTCCTCCAGCATGATCGACACCTTGACGCCGTTGGGCGTGGGCAGCGAGTACAGCTGCAGGCGTTCGGGGTGCTTCGCGGGCCATTTACGGGTGATGGGGAAAGCGCTCAGATCGGTCATGGTCAACCTTGGCCTTGGGAATGGACTTGTCACTCTAGAGACATCCCGCGCGGCTGACCATCACCGGCCGTTGATCAGCTGGCCTGGCTCAGCTGGCTTGGCCATGCGCCTTGAGCTTGAGCTTTTCGGTGTCTACCCGCACGAACACCGAGTCGGCGCTGACCGTCAGCACATCGCCGGCCCAAACCTCGCAGATGACCCGGGTCTTGCGCCCGACTTCACCTTCCACACGCGCCTTGAGCAGCAGCTCCACGCCCATCGGGGTGGGTTTGAGGTAATTCAGCCCAAGGCTGCCGGTGACACAATCGATGCGTGGCAGGCTGCCCGCTTCACGGCCTTCGGCGCGGTAGTGGTAGGCCATCGCGGTCCAGTTCGAATGGCAGTCGACCAACATGGCCAGCAGGCCACCATAGACCAGGCCGGGCCAGCCGATGAAGGTGCTGTCGGGTGAATGCCGGCACAACAGGTGAATGCCGTCGGCATCCCAGTGGCTTTGCAGGTGCAGGCCGGACGGGTGGGAGCAGCCACAACCAAAGCAAGTACCTTCGGGGGCGGCCAGGGCCTGGAGAGAAAGAATCGGGTCGTTCATACGCTGCCTGTGCTTGTTGGAATGGGGGCGCGAAACGCCCCCATTAAAGCAGAAGCTCAAGCCGGCTGGGCAACCACCTTGCTGCCTCTCTGGGTCAGTGACACCAGCAGGATGAACAGGGTCACGCCGGCAGTCATCAGCGTCTCGTAGCGGTAGGCATCGCTGAACAGCATGTAGCCCAGGACCATGACGATGGTGCCGATCACCAGCCAGGTCAGCCAGGGGAACAGCCACATCTTCAGCTCCAGCGGCCGCCCTTCACGCTCGGCACGGGCGCGCATGCGCAGCTGCGACACGGCGATCACCAGGTACACCAGCAAGGCGATGGCGCCAGTGGTAGACAGCAGGAAACCGAACACCTTGCCCGGCAGTACATAGTTGACGAAGCAACCGACGAAACCCGCCAAGGTCGAGAGGATCACTGCCACGGTCGGCACGCCAGCGCCGGAAATACGCTTGGTCATGCTCAACGCCTGACCACGGGCACCCAGCGAGTAGAGCATCCGCGAAGCGGTGTAGAGGCCGGAGTTCATGCAACTGGTCACCGCCACCAGCACCACCAGGTCGACCAGCAACTTGGCCCCAGGCACGTTCAACACTTCCAGCACACGCTGGAACGAGCCCACCGCTTTGAGGCTTGGGTCGTTCCAGGCCACCAGCGACACCACCAGGAAGATCGACGCCAGGTAGAAGATGGCGATGCGGTACACCACCAGATTGGTGGCGCGGCGGATCTTGTCTTTCGGGTTGGCGGTTTCGTCGGCGGCAATGGTGACGATCTCGGCACCGAAGAACGAGAAAATGGTGATCAGCACGCCACCGAGCACGGTGCCGAAACCGTTGGGCATGAACCCACCGTTGTCCCACAGGCGGCTGATGCCGGACACCTCGGCCAGCGGCCAGAAGCCGAACACAGCCAAGCTGCAGACCCCGATGAAGGCGATGATCGCGACCACCTTGACCAGCGCGAACCAGTACTCGAACGCGCCGAAGTTCTTCACGCTGACCAGGTTGGTGCCCGACAGCACGACCATGATCAGGAAGGCGAACAGCCAGGACGGCACGCCAGGGAAATAGGCATGCAGGATATCTGCACCGGCAATGGCCTCGACCGGAATGATCAGCACCCAGAACCACCAGTACAGCCAACCGATGGTAAAGCCTGCCCAGGGGCCGATGGCCTCCGAGGCGTAGGTGGAGAACGAACCGCTGTTGGGGTTGGCGATGGCCATTTCGCCAAGCATGCGCATCACCAGCAGCACCAGCAGGCCGGTCATTGCATAGGAGATGAGAATGGCCGGGCCCGCAGTGGCGATGGCGTTGGAAGACCCGATGAACAGGCCGGCACCGATGATGCCGGCAATGGAAATCATGGACACCTGACGCGAGGTCAGACCGTGCTGCAAGGAACGCTGTTTGTTGTTGTGTAGCGAAGCCATGAAGAACCCTCGAATGGGTCGGCCGGCGTGCGGCGCATGTGCCGTCGACGGCTGAAAAGTTGGAGCAGAATTCGGGTAGGTCGTATTGCTCGTTGTTGTTGTTTTATGTCGCCGGTCGCGCATTTGCCTCCTCTTCGCCCTACCGGTTGTAATCGTTGATCGGGGTCAGTATTAATCTATAGGGCGAGGTCAACAAACGACCTTTTCGAAGCACATGATTCCGGTATGGAATGAACTTCTTCCTTTTTTTGCTCGGTACGCGCCTGCCATGTCCAAACGCCTGATGCCCTCGACCACCGCCCTGCAGTGCTTCGAAGCCGCCGCCCGGCACCTGAGCTTCACCCGTGCGGCACAGGAGCTGCACCTGACCCAGAGCGCCGTGAGCAAGCAGGTGGCGCAGCTCGAGGACATGCTCTCGCATTCGCTGTTCCAGCGTATTCGCCGGCGCCTGCACCTGACCCCGGCGGGGGCGCTGTACCTCAACGAAGTGAACAAGATCCTCACCCAGATCGACATTTCCAGCCGCTACATCCTCAGCTACGGCGACGAGACCGAGGTGCTGCGCATCGCCACCCAGCCGACCTTCGGCGCGCGCTGGCTGGTGCCCAGGCTCAAGGGCTTTGGCGAGCGCCACCCGCGCATTCACCTGGACATCCGCAACGAACTGGAGCCGTTCGACCTTGTACAGGCCAAGGCCGATATCGCCTTTTTCTTTGGCCAGGGCACGTGGCCGGGGGCCACTTGCATCGAGCTGTTCAGCGAGGAAGTGGTGCCGGTGTGCGCGCCCGGGCTGCTGGCCCGGCACCGCTTCGACAGCGCCGAGGCGCTTACCGAACACCGGCTGCTGCAGTGCGCATCACGCCCGGAAGCCTGGCACGAGTGGTTCCTGGGGTTGGGCCTGCACAGCCAGAACAGCTACCACGGGCCGCGCTTCGACACGTTCTACCTGTGCATCCGGGCGGCTATCGCCGGCTGTGGCATCGCCCTGATTCCGCGCTACCTGGTGGCTGAAGAACTGAGCGAAGGAAAGCTGGTGGTGGCCTGGGACCACCCACTGGCGAGCAATGGCCGGCATTTCATCGCCCATGCCGAGCACGCCGCCGAAGTGCCCAAGGTCAAGGCCTTCGTGCAGTGGATTCGCGAACGGGTGGCTGAGGGAGATTGACGTCGCCTGTTCTGGCCTCTTCGCGGGTAAACCCGCTCCCACAGGGTTAGCGAAAGATTCAAGTCTTGTGCAGGGAGCGGGTTTGCCCGCGCAGGGGCCAGTTCATGAATCTGAGGAATGACCGCAATCGAATAATTCGTTTGCGGAATATGACTGCGGCGCGCTTGGATATTAAGAAACTCGAACAAGGTCCGCGTGCCCATGAATCTGGAAAGTATCAGTCAATCCATCGCCATCGTTCATCCGATCACACTTTCCCATGGCCGCAATGCCGAAGTCTGGGATACCGACGGCAAACGTTACATCGACTTTGTCGGCGGTATCGGCGTGCTCAACCTGGGCCACTGCAACCCGGCCGTGGTCGCAGCGATCCAGGCCCAGGCCAGCCGCCTGACCCACTACGCCTTCAACGCCGCCCCCCACGGCCCGTACCTGGAGCTGATGGAGCGCCTGCGCCAGTTCGTCCCGGTCAGCTACCCGTTGGCCGGCATGCTCACCAACAGTGGCGCAGAAGCTGCGGAAAACGCCCTGAAGGTCGCCCGCGGCGCCACCGGCAAACGCGCCATCATCGCCTTCGACGGTGGTTTCCACGGCCGCACCCTGGCCACCCTGAATCTCAACGGCAAGGTCGCGCCCTACAAGCAGCGGGTCGGTGAACTGCCGGGGCCGGTGTACCACCTGCCCTACCCCAGCGCCGACACCGGCGTCACCTGCGAGCAGGCGCTCCAGGCCATGGACCGCCTGTTCAGCGTCGAGTTGGCGGTAGAGGACGTGGCGGCGTTCATCTTCGAACCGGTGCAAGGCGAAGGGGGCTTCCTCGCCCTCAACCCGGCGTTTGCCCAAGCGCTGCGGCGCTTCTGCGACGAGCGCGCAATCCTGATCATCATCGACGAGATCCAGTCCGGCTTCGGCCGCACTGGCCAGCGCTTTGCCTTCCCGCGCCTAGGGCTTGAACCGGACCTGCTGCTGCTGGCGAAAAGCATCGCCGGCGGCATGCCGCTGGGTGCAGTGGTCGGGCGTCAGGATTTGCTGGCGGCATTGCCCAAGGGCGGCCTGGGGGGCACCTATTCGGGCAACCCGATTGCCTGCGCGGCGGCGCTGGCGAGCCTGGCACAGATGACCGACGAGAACGTCGCCACCTGGGGTGAACGGCAGGAACAAGCGATCGTTGCACGCCACCAGCGCTGGAAGGCCTCGGGCCTGAGCCCGTTCATCGGCCGCCTGACCGGCGTGGGCGCCATGCGTGGCATCGAGTTCGTCAATGCCGATGGCAGCCCGGCCCCGGCGCAACTGGCCAAGGTAATGGAAGCGGCGCGAGCCAAGGGCCTGCTGCTGATGCCAAGCGGCAAGGCGCGGCACATCATCCGCCTGCTGGCACCGCTGACTATCGAGGCCGAGGTGCTCGAAGAGGGGCTGGATATCCTCGAGCAGTGCCTGGCCGAGCTGGAATGAGGCTTAAAGGCCCAGTTCCTGCGGGGTGAGCATGTCAGACTCGAAGGCAATCCAGCCGCCTTCGAGTTCGGCGTGGCCGTTGACGATCGGGCCGTAGTAGGTCAGGCCATTCTCCAGGGTCACGCAGATGTGCGTGGCCGACTTCTCGGGGGCCGCGAGCGTACCGACGAAATGCACCTTCTTCAGGGTTTCGGTCACCGCTTCCAGACCCACGCGCATGTTGGGGTTTTCCGAGGCCTCGGTGTCACCGCCACGGTCTTCGGCGCTGATGGTCACGGTGGCGGTGTACGGGTACTTGGTGCTCAAGCGGGGTTACCTCGAAAAAGGGTTGGGCGTGTTAAGGCGCGTAGAGTACGGCAGGTGATCTCTATTGTCTCTACTGGCCTCTTCGCGGCGGTTCGACGCCTCGATAAACCCGCTCCCACAGAGATTGCACATTGCTCAAGGTACGCACACTGACTGTGGGAGCAGGTTCACCCGCGAAAGGGCCAGACCTGCAACAGGTGATCTGTAGAGCCCGATCTGTTAGGGTGCCCGCCGATGCACGCCACACCACACGAGGACACCTGAGTGAGCGCCGAAGAACCCCTGATCGCCGACCTGTTCGAGGTCGACAAACGCCTGACCCTCAAGCCCGTCGTGGACTTCAACAGCTACCTGCGCAGCGCCTTCGGTGAAGGCCCGTGCCGCTGCTACCGCTGCGCCGAAGGCAGCGACGACAACAGCTACAGCCATGCACACAACTTCACGTTCGAAGGCCGCCCGTGGCACCGCCGCTTTGCCAGCACCGCCGGCAGCGACGTCGCCCAAGTGCTGAAAAAGGCCTGGCTGTCTTACACCAAGGCCGACCTCAGCCTGATCGGTGCGCTGGACCTCACCACCCTCAAGACTTTCACCGAAGCCGCCCTGCACCAGCGCCTTCTGGCTCTGCTGCCGGCCAGCGGCCTGGCCCGCGAAATCGACGGCCAATGGATGCTGCAAGCCCAGGCCGACTGACGGCCCGGCGGTCAGGCAGGATTCCCCCGCTCTGCTACCGTGGGAGAATCCGTATCGCCGCAGGTAGTCCGCCATGGCCCGTACAACGCCCATCGAGCTGTACCGCAATATCGGCATCGTCGCTCACGTGGATGCTGGCAAGACCACGACCACCGAACGCATCCTGTTCTACACCGGGGTCAACCACAAGATGGGCGAGGTGCACGATGGCGCCGCGACCATGGACTGGATGGCCCAGGAGCAGGAGCGCGGCATCACCATCACCTCCGCGGCGACCACGGCCTTCTGGCAAGGCTCGACCAAACAGTTCGCCGACAAATACCGCTTCAACATCATCGACACCCCCGGCCACGTCGACTTCACCATCGAGGTGGAGCGCTCGCTGCGCGTGCTCGATGGCGCGGTGGTGGTGTTCAGTGGTGCCGACGGCGTCGAACCGCAATCCGAGACGGTCTGGCGCCAGGCCAACAAGTACCACGTGCCGCGCCTGGCCTACATCAACAAGATGGACCGCCAGGGTGCCGACTTCTTGCGCGTGGTCAAGCAGATCGACAAGCGCCTGGGGCATCACCCGGTACCGATCCAGCTGGCCATCGGCAGCGAGGAGAACTTCATCGGCCAGATCGACCTGGTGAAGATGAAGGCGATCTACTGGAACGATGCCGACAACGGCACCAGCTACCGCGAAGAAGAGATCCCCGCCGAGCTTCAGGCGCTGGCCGACGAATGGCGCGCGCACATGATCGAGGCTGCAGCCGAGGCCAATGACGAGCTGACCGAGAAGTTTCTCGATGGCGAGGAACTCAGCGTCGAAGAGATCAAGGCCGCCCTGCGCCAGCGCACGATTGCCAACGAAATCGTCCCGACCATCCTGGGTTCTTCGTTCAAGAACAAGGGTGTGCCACTGATGCTCGACGCGGTGATCGACTACCTGCCTGCCCCGTCGGAAATCCCGGCGATCAAGGGCACCGACCCAGACGACGAAGAAAAGCACCTGGAGCGCCACGCGGACGACAAAGAGCCCTTTTCTGCCCTGGCTTTCAAGATCGCCACCGACCCCTTCGTCGGTACCCTGACCTTCGCCCGGGTGTATTCAGGCGTGCTCAGCTCAGGCAACGCCGTGCTCAATTCGGTAAAAGGCAAGAAGGAACGCATCGGCCGCATGGTGCAGATGCACGCCAACCAGCGCGCAGAGATCAAGGACGTGTGCGCCGGCGACATTGCCGCCCTGATCGGCATGAAGGACGTGACCACCGGCGACACCCTCTGCGACATCGACAAACCGATCATCCTTGAGCGCATGGACTTTCCCGACCCGGTGATTTCGGTGGCCGTCGAGCCAAAGACCAAGGGTGACCAGGAGAAAATGGGCATCGCCCTGAGCAAGCTGGCCCAGGAAGACCCGTCGTTCCGGGTGCGCACCGATGAAGAAACCGGCCAGACCATCATCTCGGGGATGGGCGAACTGCACCTGGACATCATCGTCGACCGCATGCGACGCGAGTTCAACGTCGACGCCAATATCGGCAAGCCGCAGGTGGCCTACCGCGAAAAGATCCGCAACACCTGCGAGATCGAGGGCCGCTTCGTCCGCCAGTCTGGCGGGCGCGGTCAGTATGGCCACTGCTGGATTCGCTTTGCTCCCGGCGATGAAGGCAAGGAAGGCCTGGAGTTCATCAACGAGATCGTCGGGGGCGTAGTGCCACGCGAGTACATACCGGCAATCCAGAAAGGCATCGAGGAGCAGATGAAGAACGGCGTGCTGGCCGGTTACCCGCTGATCAACCTGAAGGCGGCGGTGTACGACGGCTCCTACCATGACGTCGACTCCAACGAAATGGCCTACAAGATCGCCGCGTCCATGGCCACC
This sequence comes from Pseudomonas sp. URMO17WK12:I7, assembly GCF_003269045.1. Classification (NCBI taxonomy): domain Bacteria; kingdom Pseudomonadati; phylum Pseudomonadota; class Gammaproteobacteria; order Pseudomonadales; family Pseudomonadaceae; genus Pseudomonas; species Pseudomonas sp. URMO17WK12:I7. Next base: position 310,800 of record NZ_QLTL01000004.1, read on the forward strand.
AAGCAGCTGTCGCAGAAAGGCGGTGCGGTGTTGCTGGAACCGGTGATGAAGGTCGAGGTGGTGACGCCGGAGGAGTATCAGGGCGACATCATGGGTGACTTGAGCCGGCGCCGCGGCATGATCCAGGATGGCGACGAGACGCCGGCGGGCAAGGTGATCCGTGCCGAAGTGCCGCTGGGCGAGATGTTCGGCTATGCCACCTCGATGCGCTCGATGACACAGGGGCGTGCAAGTTACACGATGGAGTTCACCCGCTATGCCGAGGCACCGGCGAGCATTGCCGATGCCATCGTCAAGAAGAACCGCGGGGAGCCTTGAACCCCACACGCCCTGCAGGAGCGGCCTTGTGTCGCGAAAGGGCCGCGCAGCGGCCCCAGGTCTTCAGTCATGCAGCAGAGATTGTCGGGGGCGCTGCGCGCCCCTTCGCGACACAAGGCCGCTCCTGCAAAGATCGCGTCCGCTGGCCTCAGTGCTGCTCGCCAGCCCGCTTCAGCAGCTTCTTGCAGCGCTCTGACAGGTGCACCACGCGCAAATGCTTGCCTGCCTTGGCATAGCGTTCACGCAAGGTCTTCAGCGCCGCAATCGCCGAATAATCGACAAAACTCAGGTGCCGGCAATCGAGGGTGACCTTGGCCGGATCACCCGCCGGGTCAAACTGGTTGAGAAACGGCGCGGTCGAGGCAAAGAACAGCGTGCCATGCACCTGGTAATGCTTGCACCCTTCCCCGTCCTCGTGGCTGTCGGCGTAAAGCTCGCGGGCATGCTGCCAGGCGAAGTTGACCGCCGCGATGACGATGCCGAACAGCACCGCAGTGGCCAGGTCGGTGAACACCGTCACCACCGTCACCGCGATGATCGCCAACACATCGCTCACCGGCACCTTGTGCAGCACCCGCAACGAGGCCCAGGCAAAGGTCTGCTGAGCCACCACGAACATCACCCCGACCAGTGCCGCCAACGGAATGCGTTCGATCAGTGGCGACAGGAACAGCACGAACAGCAGAATCATCACCCCGGCTACCACGCCCGACAGCCGGCCACGGCCGTTGGAACTGAGGTTGATCACGGTCTGCCCGATCATCGCGCAGCCGCCCATGCCGCCGCACAGGCCGGAAATCATGTTGGCCGCGCCCAGGGCCACGCATTCGCGGTCCGGGTAGCCGCGGCTCTCGGTGATCTCATCGGTGAGGTTGAGGGTCAGCAGGGTTTCCAGCAGGCCAACCATGGCCATCAGCACCGCGTAGGGGGCGATGATCTTCAGGGTTTCCAGGTTCCACGGCACTTGCGGCAGGGCCACCTGCGGCAGGCCACCGGCGATGTGCGCCATGTCGCCGAGGGTGCGCGTTGGCAGGTCGAACAGGTACACCAGCACGCCAACCCCAAGGATCGCCACCAGTGCCGGCGGCACCGCGCGGGTCAATTTTGGCAGCCCATAAACCACCAGCATGGTCAGCGCCACCAGGCCGAGCATCAGGTACAGCGGTGCACCACTGAGCCAGTGTTCGCCATCCTTGAAGTGCTCGAGCTGGGCCATGGCGATGACGATCGCCAGGCCGTTGACGAAGCCGAGCATCACCGGGTACGGCACCAGCCGCACCAGCTTGCCCAGACGCAGCAGGCCGAACAGGATCATCACCACCCCGCCCAGCAATACCGTGGCCAGCAGGTATTGCACACCGTGTTGCACCACCAGGGCGACGATCACCACCGCCATGGAACCTGCAGCCCCGGAGATCATGCCCGGGCGGCCGCCGAACAACGCCGTCAGGGTGCAGATGATGAAGGCGCCATACAGCCCCATCAATGGGTTGAGATGGGCCACCAGAGCAAAGGCGATGCATTCGGGCACCAGGGCAAACGAGGTGGTCAGGCCGGCGAGCAGGTCGGCACGTAGTCGGGCGGGTTTCATGGGCATCCTGTGGTGCAGTCCAAGCGGACGGTACGAAAAATCAAGGGCCGCGATGTTACGGAATTTGTCTGGCAGCGGCCACCGCAAGGCGTGTCATCGGCGCGTGCGGGTCAGCCACTGCGCCATCGATGCATCCTCCAGGGCGTACTCGCCGCGGTTGGCCTTCCACACCAGCTCCTTCTCGCGCAGGGCGTCCAGGGCCTTCTGCACGTTGGGCGTGCTGGCATTGGCTTCGACGCGGGCCTGCTCCAGCTTGCGCGCCACATCGAGCAAGGTCTGCTCGGTGAACGGCGAGAACGGCTGCCGGCCCTGGGCGCGCTCGGCCATGATCTCAAGCACCGCCTGCTGCAAGGGCGACAACTCATTCCAGGCGCTTTCGTAATCACTCCACACGCCGGCCTGGTGATTGAGCGCGCCGGTGCGCAGCAACTCACCCAGGTTAGCCGCCTCGCCCAAGCCGACGCTGACCTCGGCCAGCAACGTGTTGAGCATTTCAGGCCGCCGCCCCACCAACTCGAAGGCGTATTCCAGGTCCGCGGCCTTGAACTGGTTGCTGTCGGCCAGGCGGCGGTTCCACAGCTCAGTGATGAAGCCGACATACTCGCGCCCAAGCAAGGGGAACGGGGTAATGCTGGCACCGAAGAAAGGCTGCTTGCTCTTGAGCACCAGATTGGCGAGCTTGTCGCGGCTGGAACCTGTGAACACCAGGCGCAGGCCGTCCGGGCGGTCACCCCGGTTCAGGTGGTCGCGTGCGGCCTTGAGGGCGAACATGGCATTGAGGCCTTCCTCACTGTTCAGGGCGTGCTGCGCTTCATCGATGATCAGTACCACCATCTGCCCTGACACCTGGTGCAGCACCGCCAGCGCCTGAGCCAGGGTAGTGCCCGCGGGCAATTGTGGACGGGTGAAGTCCCAACTGAGGGTGCGCAGCAGGTTGATCTTGTCTATGCCGGCTTTTTTCGCCGCCTTGGCCAGTGCACTCTCGAAGCCGCCAAGCGCGGTGCCGATCGCGCCGCTGATCAGGTCTGCCGGGGCTGCGTCGCGGTCCGACCACAGGTCGACATACACCGGTAGCCAGCCACGCTGCACACACTCGGGAATGAAGTCGTTGTTGAGGAAGGTACTTTTACCGGTACGCCGAGGTGCAGCCAGGAACATCCCCGAACTGTAATCGACCAGCGATTCGCCGGCCAAATCCTGGGCCAGGGCCTTGGCCAGTTGCTCACGGCGCAGGAGCGGACGGGAGGGCGACATGCCATTATCCTCAATTATCTGGATGACTATAATTTATAGCCTACAAGATAAAAACCGATAAAACACCCGGCTTTCATTCAGCCGCAGCATGCAAACAAGCAGCTGTGATCCAGGCCCGGCAAACTCCTGACAAATTTGCCATCATGTTGATTCCACCTGCGGAGAACATGAGCATGCCGCTACGCCCCCTTTTCGCCTCGCTGCTACTGGCCGCCAGCCTCACTGCCCAGGCCGCCACCGAGGTGGTGCCCTTGCAGCATCGCAGCAGCGCCGAGCTGTTGCCCGCCGCCCAAGCCTTCATTGGCCGCGACGGCACCGTCAGCGCCTTCGAGAACAAGCTGATCGTCAACGCCAGCCCCGAACGCATCGACGACCTGCGCGCCCTGCTGCAGCAGCTGGACACCGTTCCCAAGCGCCTGCTGATCAGTGTCGACAACAACGACAGCAACTACCAGGACAACCGCGGCAACGGCCAGGTCATTCGCTATGGCACCAGCAACCGCGAAGGCGGCTTGCAGCAGATCCAGGCCAGCGAAGGCCAACCGGCACTGATTCAGGTCGGCCAGAGCATCCCGATCACCAGCACCAGCACCGACGGCTACGGGCGCATCCAGAGCAACACCGAATACCGCAATGTGACCCAAGGTTTCTACGTCACGCCAAGCTTGAGCGGGGATACGGTTCGCCTGCAAATAAGCACCAATAATGACCGAATCAGCCAGGAACGTGCCGATGTAGTGAAAGTGCAAAGTACCGACACGACAATCAGCGGAAGGCTCGGCGAATGGATCACCCTGGCCGGCCACAACCAGCAGAGTCAAGCCGACCGTAACCCGTCAAGCCGTACCTACAGCACGCAACGGGGTGAAAACATGACTTTGCGTGTCAAAGTCGACCTTCTGGACTGATCCCAGGCAATTCAAGGCCTCGACCAAAGGCCTTGAAACTGACTGCCAAGTCGCATTAGACCAAGGATGTAGTAAGTTAGAAAAAGCACTACAAAACATTTGACAGGGTGTTTTTCCCAAGGGCATGATGGCCTCGCTCCCGCTAATCAGGGGCCCTGGCAAGGGCCTTCGAGGCGTACTCCTTCCACCCCTGGAGGCACCTCGTGTCTATACGGCCCACAAGGCGGTTCGACGGGATTGCGACTGCAACGAAGAAGTTGTCCCGAGGGACGGAAGCGCATCACCGCAGTTCTGGCAATCGCGTAGCACCGCAGCAAGGCAACCACGAGCCGACCTGCCGGAGCACACTTGCGCCTGGCCTGCACCTCCTTCCCCTTCGAGCCTTCGCGTTCGCCGCCGCACGCCCCCCGAACAGGACAGCCGCCAGGTCCCTGATCTGCCCCGAGCATCAGCACAATTAACCCAAGATCGATGCGACGAGGTTTATTTCCATGGCACTGACACGCGAACAGCAAATTGCAGCCCTCGAGAAAGACTGGGCCGAGAACCCGCGCTGGAAAGGCGTGACCCGTACCTACACCGCCGCCGATGTCGTTCGCCTGCGTGGCTCCCTGCAGCCGGAGCACACCCTGGCTCGCCTGGGCGCAGAAAAACTGTGGAAGCTGGTCACCCAAGGTGCCCACCCGTCCTTCCGCCCAGAAAAAGATTTCGTCAACTGCATGGGCGCCCTGACCGGTGGCCAGGCAGTGCAGCAGGTCAAGGCCGGCATCCAGGCCATCTACCTGTCCGGCTGGCAAGTGGCCGCCGACAACAACTCGGCCGAGTCCATGTACCCAGACCAGTCGCTGTACCCGGTCGACTCGGTACCGACCGTGGTCAAGCGCATCAACAACTCGTTCCGCCGCGCCGACCAGATCCAGTGGAAAGCCGGCAAGAACCCGGGCGACGAAGGCTACATCGACTACTTCGCGCCGATCGTGGCTGATGCCGAAGCCGGTTTCGGTGGCGTGCTGAACGCCTACGAGCTGATGAAGAACATGATCGAAGCAGGCGCCGCTGGCGTGCACTTCGAAGACCAGTTGGCCTCGGTGAAAAAATGCGGCCACATGGGTGGCAAGGTACTGGTACCTACCCAGGAAGCCGTGCAGAAGCTGGTGGCCGCGCGCCTGGCTGCCGACGTATCGGGTGTGCCAACCATCATCCTGGCCCGTACCGACGCCAACGCCGCTGACCTGCTGACCAGCGACTGCGACCCATACGACCAGCCGTTCGTGATCGGCGAGCGTACCCGTGAAGGCTTCTACAAGGTGCGTGCCGGCCTCGACCAGGCCATCGCCCGCGGCCTGGCTTACGCCCCGTACGCCGACCTGATCTGGTGCGAGACCGCCAAGCCGGACCTGGACGAAGCCCGCCGCTTCGCCGAAGCGATCAAGAAGGAATACCCGGACCAGATCCTGTCGTACAACTGCTCGCCTTCCTTCAACTGGAAAAAGAACCTTGACGACGCAACCATCGCCAAGTTCCAGCGCGAACTGTCGGCCATGGGCTACAAGCACCAGTTCATCACCCTGGCCGGCATTCACAACATGTGGCACGGCATGTTCAACCTGGCGCACGACTATGCCCGCAACGACATGACCGCCTACGTGAAGCTGCAGGAGCAGGAATTCGCCGACGCCAGCAAAGGCTACACCTTCGTGGCGCACCAGCAGGAAGTCGGCACCGGCTACTTCGACGACATGACCACCGTGATCCAGGGTGGCGCTTCGTCGGTAACCGCACTGACCGGTTCGACCGAGGAAGAGCAGTTCCACTGATAGTGGGGTGCTGATGCAGGAAGGCCCGGGGCTTGCAAAAGCCCCGGGCCTTCCTTTTGGGGCTACGCAAGACCTGTAGGAGCGGCCTTGCGTCGCGAAAGGGCTGCGCAGCAGCCCCAGTTCTTGAGCAAAAGCGTCGAGTGCCGGGGCTGCTGCGCAGCCCTTTCGCGACGCAAGGCCGCTCCTACAAGGATTGCAGCCAACCTGGGAGCAGCAAAAACCGGGATCAAGTCTATGCTTGTGGCAGCACAGCAGCAAGGATCGCCCATGCCCCGCCCAAGCCACCTGATCGTCATCGCCCTGGCCGCCGCTTCTCTCTATATATATGCACTGGCCAGCGACAACACCGTGCTCGGCCTGCTGGCCAAACCCGTCCCGGTACTGGCCCTGATCGCCTGGCTGCGCAGCGCCCCCGCCACATCCTATCGCCGCGGGATCAGCGTCGGCCTGGCTTTCTCGGTGCTCGGCGACATTCTTCTGGCCATCCCCGCTGACCTGTTCGTGTTCGGCCTGGCCGCCTTCCTTTGCGCCCACCTCGCCTACCTGCGCGCCTATTGCGGCCTGACTTTACGCCCCGCCCTGCCCGCACTGCTGTCGAGCGCCATCATCGGCATCAGCCTGTTCAGCGTGCTTGCCAGCCATGGCCTTGGCCCGCTGCTGCTTCCGGTGTCGGTCTACGCATTGGCGATCAGCGCCATGCTCTGGCGGGCCCTGGCCTGCGGTGGTATCGCCGCGCTCGGCGCCTGCCTGTTCGTGTTCTCTGACAGCCTGATCGGCATTGACCGCTTCGTCAGCCCGTTCGCTGCCGCGCCCTACGTGATCATCCTCGCCTACTGGCTTGGCCAATGGGCGATTGCTTCATCCGTTCGCCATGGCTCAACCGATAAAGTATTGACCCAGAGCGGTGCGCGCGGTGTCGGAAGCTGCTAGAACAGGACTATTTCGCATTTGCAAGTAGGGCAAGCCCGTAAATGAACTTTACAAGGCACAGAACAGACGAATTAGAAGGCATCAGCTCAAATGATATCAATTATCATTACGAAGTTTGTCATTCGTTACCCGTGGCAAGAAACATAATTAACAAAACCGCATGCAATGCCCGAATATCAAGGCTTTCAGCCAGTTAGGAGCGGGTTTTGTTCTAAATCCTACGAATAAATTTGCAACGGAAATTTTACTTGCACCGGGTTTACCCATAAAATCAGCGCGATTGATTCAGCTGCGACATTTGGTCACTGCACCTGCGACACCACGTCGCCGCTCTACTTATTTCAGACTGCAGAGCTGGGTCTCTGTATAAGGATCTCTAGCATGTCCGATTCGGCAGGACTCATCGCCCACAACTGGGGCTTTGCCATCTTCCTTCTGGGTGTCGTCGGCCTGTGTGCCTTCATGCTCGGCCTCTCCAGCCTGCTCGGTAGCAAGGCTTGGGGCCGTGCCAAGAACGAACCCTTCGAATCCGGCATGCTGCCCGTCGGCACCGCCCGCCTGCGCCTGTCCGCCAAATTCTATCTGGTCGCGATGCTGTTCGTGATCTTCGATATCGAAGCCCTCTTCCTGTATGCATGGTCTGTGTCCGTCCGCGAAAGCGGCTGGACCGGATTCGTCGAAGCACTCGTTTTCATAGCAATTCTGTTGGCTGGTCTTGTCTACCTTTGGCGCGTCGGGGCCCTTGACTGGGCTCCCGAAGGTCGCCGCAAGCGGCAAGCGAAGCTGAAACAATGAGGCTTTGGCAATGCAATACAATCTCACCAGAATCGATCCGGATGCGCCCAACGAGCAATACCCGGTAGGTGATCGGGAAACCGTCACCGACCAGTTGCTCGAGGACCAGGTCCACAAGAACATCTTCATGGGCAAGCTTGAAGATGTGATGCGTGGCGCGGTCAACTGGGGTCGCAAGAACTCCCTCTGGCCGTACAACTTCGGCCTGTCCTGCTGCTACGTGGAAATGACCACGGCCTTCACGGCACCCCACGACATCGCCCGCTTCGGCGCCGAAGTCATCCGGGCCTCGCCGCGTCAGGCCGACTTCATGGTCATTGCCGGTACCTGCTTCGTCAAAATGGCGCCGATCATTCAGCGCCTGTACGAGCAGATGCTCGAGCCCAAGTGGGTCATCTCCATGGGTTCGTGCGCCAACTCCGGCGGCATGTACGACATCTACTCGGTCGTTCAGGGGGTCGACAAGTTCCTCCCCGTGGACGTCTACGTGCCTGGCTGCCCGCCGCGCCCTGAGGCTTTCCTGCAAGGCTTGATGCTGCTGCAGGAGTCGATCGGCCAAGAACGACGCCCGCTTTCCTGGGTGGTTGGTGATCAAGGCATCTACCGTGCCGAGATGCCAGCCCAGAAAGACCTGCGTCGCGAACAGCGCATTGCGGTAACCAACCTGCGCAGCCCCGACGAAGTCTGATCCAGCGACCTGCCGCCCGCTCCCGAAGGAGCCGGCGGCCTGGCTTCATTCTTAACGCTGACCCAAAGCGACCGAGACCATGACAGCGGACAACGCTATTTTCATTCCGCCCTACAAGGCTGACGACCAGGATGTGGTCGTCGAACTGCACAACCGTTTTGGCGCCGACGCATTCGTCGCCCAGGAAACCCGCACCGGCATGCCCGTGCTGTGGGTCAAGCGCGCCCAGCTCAAGGAAGTGCTCAGCTTCCTGCGTGGCGTCGCCAAGCCTTACAGCATGCTGTACGACCTTCACGGCGTCGACGAACGCCTGCGCACCCAGCGCCGCGGCCTGCCAGCTGCCGACTTCAGTGTGTTCTACCACCTGCTGTCGGTGGAACGTAACAGCGACGTGATGATCAAGGTGTCGCTCAGCGAAGGCGACCTGAACCTGCCAACCGTCACCGGCATCTGGCCAAACGCCAACTGGTACGAGCGCGAAGTCTGGGACATGTTCGGCATCGACTTCGCCGGCCACCCACACCTCAGCCGCATCATGATGCCGCCGACCTGGGAAGGTCACCCGCTGCGCAAGGACTACCCGGCCCGTGCCACCGAGTTCGACCCCTACAGCCTGACCCTGGCCAAGCAGCAGCTTGAAGAGGAATCGGCGCGCTTCAACCCGGAAGCCTGGGGCATGAAGCGTCAGGGCGCCAACGAGGACTACATGTTCCTCAACCTCGGCCCCAACCACCCTTCGGCCCACGGTGCCTTCCGTATCGTCCTGCAGCTGGACGGTGAAGAGATCGTCGACTGCGTACCGGACATCGGCTACCACCACCGTGGTGCCGAAAAAATGGCCGAGCGCCAGTCCTGGCACAGCTTCATCCCTTACACCGACCGTATCGACTACCTCGGCGGGGTGATGAACAACCTGCCGTACGTGCTCGCGGTCGAGAAGCTGGCCGGCATCCAGGTGCCCCAGAAGGTCGACGTGATTCGTATCATGCTGGCCGAGTTCTTCCGTATCACCAGCCACCTGCTGTTCCTGGGTACCTACATCCAGGACGTCGGCGCAATGACCCCGGTGTTCTTCACCTTCACCGACCGCCAGCGCGCCTACACCGTGATCGAAGCGATCACCGGTTTCCGCCTGCACCCGGCCTGGTACCGCATCGGTGGCGTCGCCCACGACCTGCCGCGCGGCTGGGACAAGCTGGTCAAGGACTTCGTCGAATGGCTGCCCAAGCGCCTCGACGAGTACACCAAGGCTGCCCTGCAGAACAGCATCCTCAAGGGCCGTACCATTGGCGTTGCCGCGTACAACACCAAGGAAGCCCTGGAGTGGGGTACCACCGGCGCCGGCCTGCGCGCCACCGGTTGCGACTTCGACCTGCGTAAAGCCCGCCCTTACTCCGGCTACGAAAACTTCGAGTTCGAAGTACCGCTGGCCCACAACGGCGATGCCTATGATCGCTGCATGGTCCGTGTCGAGGAGATGCGCCAGAGTATCCGCATCATCGACCAGTGCCTGCGCAACATGCCGGAAGGCCCGTACAAGGCGGACCACCCGCTGACCACGCCGCCGCCGAAAGAGCGCACCCTGCAGCACATCGAGACCCTGATCACGCACTTCCTGCAAGTCTCGTGGGGCCCGGTCATGCCGGCCAACGAGTCGTTCCAGATGATCGAGGCCACCAAAGGCATCAACAGTTACTACCTGACGAGCGATGGCGGCACCATGAGCTACCGCACCCGGATCCGTACCCCGAGCTACCCGCACCTGCAGCAGATCCCTTCGGTGATCAAAGGCAGCATGGTCGCCGACCTCATTGCGTACCTGGGCAGTATCGACTTCGTTATGGCTGACGTGGACCGCTAAGCATGAACAGCACGCTTATCCAGACAGACCGTTTCGCCCTGAGCGAAACCGAGCGCTCGGCCATCGAGCACGAAATGCATCACTACGAGGACCCGCGCGCGGCGTCCATCGAGGCTTTGAAGATCGTCCAGAAGGAACGTGGCTGGGTGCCGGACGGCGCCATCCATGCCATCGGCGAAGTGCTGGGCATCCCGGCCAGCGACGTCGAAGGTGTGGCCACGTTCTACAGCCAGATCTTCCGTCAGCCTGTTGGCCGCCACATCATCCGTGTGTGCGACAGCATGGTCTGCTACATCGGTGGCCACGAATCCGTGGTCAGCCAGATCCAGAGCGAGCTGGGTATCGGCCTCGGCCAGACCACCGCGGACGGGCGCTTTACCCTGCTACCGGTGTGCTGCCTGGGCAACTGCGACAAAGCCCCGGCGCTGATGATCGATGACGACACCTTCGGTGACGTGCAGCCGGCTGGCGTTTCCAAACTGCTGGAGGGTTACGTATGACCATTACTTCCTTCGGCCCGGCCAACCGCATCGCGCGTTCGGCCGAAACCCACCCGCTGACCTGGCGCCTGCGTGATGACGGCGAGCCCGTCTGGCTGGCCGAGTACACGTCGAAGAACGGCTATGCCGCCGCGCGCAAGGCGCTGGCAGACATGTCCGCTGACGACATCGTGCAAAGCGTCAAGGACTCTGGCCTCAAGGGCCGTGGCGGTGCAGGCTTCCCCACTGGCGTGAAGTGGGGCCTGATGCCCAAAGACGAATCCATGAACATCCGCTACCTGCTGTGCAACGCGGACGAAATGGAGCCGAACACCTGGAAGGACCGCATGCTGATGGAGCAACAGCCCCATCTGCTGGTCGAGGGCATGCTGATCAGCGCCCGCGCCCTGAAGGCCTACCGTGGCTACATCTTCCTGCGTGGCGAGTACACCACCGCGGCGAAGAACCTCAACCGTGCCATCGATGAAGCCAAGGCCGCAGGCCTGCTGGGCAAGAACATCCTGGGCAGCGGTTTTGACTTCGAGCTGTTCGTGCACACCGGTGCCGGGCGCTACATCTGCGGTGAAGAAACCGCACTGATCAACTCGCTGGAAGGCCGCCGCGCCAACCCGCGCTCCAAGCCGCCCTTCCCGGCCGCCGTTGGTGTGTGGGGCAAGCCGACTTGCGTGAACAACGTCGAAACCCTGTGCAACGTGCCAGCCATCGTTGCCAACGGCAACGACTGGTACAAGTCGCTGGCCCGTGAAGGCAGCGAAGACCACGGCACCAAGCTGATGGGCTTCTCCGGCAAGGTGAAGAACCCGGGCCTGTGGGAACTGCCGTTCGGCGTCACCGCCCGCGAGCTGTTCGAAGACTACGCCGGCGGCATGCGCGATGGCTTCAAGCTCAAGTGCTGGCAGCCAGGCGGCGCCGGTACCGGTTTCCTGCTGCCCGAGCACCTCGACGCACAGATGTACGCCGGTGGCATCGCCAAGGTCGGCACCCGTATGGGTACCGGCCTTGCCATGGCGGTCGACGACAGCGTCAACATGGTCTCGCTGCTGCGCAACATGGAAGAGTTCTTCGCACGCGAATCGTGCGGCTGGTGCACCCCATGCCGTGACGGCTTGCCGTGGAGCGTGAAGATGCTGCGCGCACTGGAGAAAGGCCAGGGCCGCGCCGAAGACATCGAGACGCTGCTGGGGCTGGTCAACTTCCTCGGCCCAGGCCGTACCTTCTGTGCTCACGCACCAGGTGCCGTCGAGCCATTGGGCAGCGCCATCAAATACTTCCGGTCCGAGTTCGAGGCCGGTGTCGCCCCAGCAAGCGCTGCCGACACCCTGCGCCCTAACCTGGCCAAGCCGATCGTGGTCGGCGCATAACAAGATGATTAAGCGGGTGGTCCGTGCCACTCGCCAGCTTGCCGGCAGGCCCGATTCGTTCGCGGCGTGTCGCAAGCTCACCGATTTCCATTAGCCACGCCCGCTCACGCGGGCCAACGAAGAACTTTGAACAATGGCCACTATCCACGTAGACGGCAAAGCGCTCGAAGTCAACGGTGCAGACAACCTGTTACAGGCTTGTCTGTCGCTCGGCCTCGACATCCCTTATTTCTGCTGGCACCCGGCGCTCGGTAGCGTCGGCGCCTGCCGGCAGTGTGCGGTCAAGCAGTACACCGACGAGAACGACACCCGTGGTCGTATCGTCATGTCCTGCATGACCCCTGCCTCCGACGGCACCTGGATCTCCATCGACGATGACGAGTCCAAGGCGTTCCGCGCCAGCGTCGTCGAATGGCTGATGACCAACCACCCGCACGACTGCCCGGTGTGCGAGGAAGGCGGTCACTGCCACCTGCAGGACATGACGGTAATGACCGGCCACAACGAGCGCCGCTACCGTTTCACCAAGCGTACCCACCAGAACCAGGACCTCGGCCCGTTCATCGCCCATGAGATGAACCGCTGCATCGCCTGCTACCGCTGCGTGCGTTACTACAAGGACTATGCCGGTGGTACCGACCTGGGCGTGTACGGCGCCCACGACAACGTGTACTTCGGCCGCGTCGAAGACGGCGTGCTGGAAAGCGAGTTCTCCGGCAACCTGACCGAGGTCTGCCCGACCGGCGTGTTCACCGACAAGACCCACTCCGAGCGCTACAACCGCAAGTGGGACATGCAGTTCGCCCCAAGCATCTGCCACGGCTGCTCCAGCGGCTGCAACATCAGCCCGGGTGAACGCTACGGCGAACTGCGCCGGGTCGAAAACCGCTTCAACGGCTCGGTCAACCAGTACTTCCTGTGCGACCGCGGCCGCTTCGGCTACGGCTACGTCAACCGCAAGGACCGCCCGCGCCAGCCACACTTGGCCGACGGCACCAAGCTGGGCCTGGACGCTGCTTTGGACAAGGCCGCCGACCTGCTGCGCGGCCGTACCATCGTCGGCATCGGCTCGCCACGCGCCAGCCTCGAAAGCAACTACGGCCTGCGTGAGCTGGTCGGCGCCGACTACTTCTACTCCGGTATGGAAGAAGGCGAACTGGCCCGCGTGCGCCTGGCACTGAACGTGCTGAACAACAGCCCGCTGCCGGTGCCGACCCTGCGCGACATCGAAGACCACGACGCCGTGTTCGTGCTCGGTGAAGACCTGACCCAGACCGCTGCCCGTGTGGCGCTGTCCGTGCGCCAGGCCACCAAAGGCAAGGCCGAGGCCATGGCCGAAGCGATGAAAGTGCAGCCTTGGCTGGACGCCGCCGTGAAGAACATCGGCCAGCACGCACTGTACCCGCTGTTCATCGCCTCGCTGGCTGAAACCAAGCTGGACGACGTCGCCGAAGAATGTGTACACGCCGCCCCGGCCGACCTGGCCCGCATCGGTTTCGCCGTGGCCCACGCCATCGACCCGAGCGCACCGGCTGTTGCCGGCCTGGACGACGAAGCCAAGGCCCTGGCCCAGCGCATCGCCGACGCCCTGGTCGCGGCCAAGCGCCCGCTGGTGGTTGCCGGTACTTCGCTGGCCGACCCTGCGCTGATCGAAGCCGCCGCCAACATCGCCAAGGCCCTGAAGCTGCGCGAGAAGAACGGCTCGCTGAGCCTGGTGGTGCCTGAGGCCAACAGCCTGGGCATGGCCATGTTGGGTGGCGAGTCGGTCGATGCTGCGCTGGACGCCGTCATCAGCGGCAAGGCCGACGCCATCGTCGTGCTGGAAAACGACCTGTACGCCCGCGTACCAGCTGCCAAGGTCGATGCAGCCCTGGCCGCGGCCAAGGTAGTGATCGTCGCCGACCACTCCAAGACCGCCACTGTCGATCGCGCCCATCTGGTACTGCCGGCGGCCTCGTTCGCCGAAGGCGACGGTACTCTGGTCAGCCAGGAAGGCCGCGCCCAGCGCTTCTTCCAGGTGTTCGACCCGCAGTACCTGGACAGCAGCATCCTGGTTCACGAAGGCTGGCGCTGGATGCACGCCCTGCGTGCCACCTTGCTGAACAAGCCGGTCGACTGGACCCAGCTGGACCACGTCACCAGCGCCTGCGCCGAAGCCGCGCCGCAACTGGCCGGTATCATCAACGCCGCCCCAAGCGCCGCGTTCCGCATCAAGGGCATGAAGCTTGCCCGTGAGCCGCTGCGCTACTCGGGCCGTACCGCCATGCGCGCCAACATCAGCGTGCACGAGCCGCGTACGCCGCAGGACAAGGACACCGCGTTCGCCTTCTCCATGGAAGGCTACTCGGGCTCGGCAGAACCGCGCCAGCAGGTGCCGTTCGCCTGGTCGCCGGGCTGGAACTCGCCGCAAGCCTGGAACAAGTTCCAGGACGAGGTCGGTGGCCACCTGCGTGCCGGTGACCCGGGCGTTCGTCTGATCGAATCGCAAGGTGATCGCCTGAACTGGTTCAACGCCATCCCCGGCGCGTTCAACCCGGCCCGTGGCACCTGGACTGCGGTACCGTTCTTCCACTTGTTCGGCAGCGAAGAAAGCTCCTCGCGCGCCGCCCCGGTGCAAGAGCGCATCCCGGCCGCCTACGTCGGCCTGGCCAAGTCCGAAGCCGACCGCCTGGGTGTCAACGACGGCGCGCTGCTGAGCCTGAACGTGGCCGGTGTGGCCCTGCGCCTGCCGCTGCGCATCAATGAAGAACTGGGCGCTGGCCTGGTTGCGTTGCCCAAAGGCCTGGCCGGCATTCCGCCTGCCATCTTCGGTGCATCCGTCGAAGGTCTGCAGGAGGCAGCACAATGAGCTGGTTCACCCCCGAAGTGATCGATGTGATCCTCACCGTGGTCCGGGCCGTTGTGGTCCTGCTTGCGGTGGTGGTCTGCGGCGCGCTGCTCAGCTTCGTCGAGCGGCGCCTGCTGGGCTGGTGGCAGGACCGTTACGGTCCGAACCGCGTCGGCCCGTTCGGCATGTTCCAGATCGCTGCCGACATGCTGAAGATGTTCTTCAAGGAAGACTGGAACCCGCCCTTCGTCGATCGCATGATCTTCACCCTGGCGCCGGTCGTGGCCATGAGTGCACTGCTGATCGCCTTCTGCGTAATCCCGATCACCCCGCTGTGGGGCGTCGCCGACCTGAACATCGGCCTGCTGTTCTTCTTCGCCATGGCCGGCCTGTCGGTCTACGCGGTGCTGTTCGCCGGCTGGTCGTCGAACAACAAGTACGCCCTGCTGGGCAGCTTGCGTGCCTCGGCACAGACCGTATCGTACGAAGTGTTCCTGGGCCTGGCGCTGATGGGCGTGGTGGTGCAGGTGGGTTCGTTCAACATGCGCGACATCGTTGAATACCAGGCACAGAACCTGTGGTTCATCATTCCGCAGTTCTTCGGCTTCTGCACCTTCTTCATCGCTGGCGTCGCCGTGACTCACCGTCACCCGTTCGACCAGCCAGAAGCGGAGCAGGAACTGGCCGACGGCTACCACATCGAGTACGCCGGCATGAAATGGGGCATGTTCTTTGTCGGTGAGTACATCGGCATCATCCTCATCTCGGCGCTGCTGGTGACCCTGTTCTTCGGCGGCTGGCACGGCCCGTTCGGCATCCTGCCGCAACTGTCGTTCCTGTGGTTCGCCCTGAAGACCGCGTTCTTCATCATGCTGTTCATCCTGCTGCGCGCCTCGATCCCGCGCCCACGCTATGACCAGGTGATGGACTTCAGCTGGAAGTTCTGCCTGCCGCTGACCCTGATCAATTTGCTGGTGACCGCTGCGATCGTGCTCTACAACACGCCAGCCGTCGCGGCCCAGTGAGGATTTGACCCATGTTCAAGTATATCGGCGACATCGTTAAGGGCACCGGCACCCAGCTGCGCAGCCTGGCAATGGTGTTCTCCCACGGGTTCCGCAAGCGCGACACCCTGCAGTACCCCGAAGAACCTGTGTACCTGCCGCCGCGCTACCGCGGCCGCATCGTCCTCACCCGCGACCCCGATGGCGAGGAACGCTGCGTAGCGTGCAACCTCTGCGCGGTGGCCTGCCCGGTCGGCTGCATCTCGCTGCAGAAGGCCGAAACCGAGGACGGCCGCTGGTACCCGGAATTCTTCCGCATCAACTTCTCGCGCTGCATCTTCTGTGGCCTGTGTGAAGAGGCGTGCCCGACCACCGCGATCCAGCTGACTCCGGATTTCGAAATGGCCGAGTTCAAGCGTCAGGACCTGGTGTACGAGAAAGAAGATCTGCTGATCTCCGGCCCCGGCAAGAACCCTGACTACAACTTCTACCGTGTTGCGGGTATGGCAATCGCTGGCAAGCCGAAGGGCGCTGCACAGAACGAAGCCGAGCCGATCAACGTGAAGAGCTTGCTCCCATAAGGACAGAAAGATGGAATTCGCTTTCTACTTCGCATCCGGGATCGCCGTGGTCTCCACCCTTCGGGTGGTGACGGGCACCAACCCCGTGCACGCCTTGCTTTACCTGATCATCTCGCTGATTTCCGTAGCGATGATCTTCTTCGCCCTGGGTGCGCCGTTCGCCGGCGCCCTGGAAGTGATCGCCTACGCCGGCGCCATCATGGTGCTGTTCGTGTTCGTGGTGATGATGCTCAACCTCGGGCCGGCTTCGGTCGCCCAGGAGAGGGGCTGGCTCAAGCCCGGCATCTGGGCCGGGCCGGTGATCCTTGCCGCCCTGCTGCTGCTGGAGCTGCTGTACGTGCTGTTCGTCTCCCCTAGCGGCGCGGCCATCAGCGGTACCACCGTCAGCCCGAAAGAAGTGGGTATCAGCCTGTTCGGCCCGTACCTGCTGGTGGTCGAACTGGCATCGATGCTGCTGCTGGCTGCAGCCGTCACCGCCTTCCACCTGGGCCGCAACGAGGCGAAGGAGTAAATCATGGGTGCTATCCCTCTCGAGCATGGTCTGGCAGTCGCCGGCATCCTGTTCTGCTTAGGTCTGGTTGGCCTGATGGTCCGCCGCAACATCCTCTTCGTGCTCATGAGCCTGGAAGTCATGATGAACGCCTCTGCCCTGGCGTTCATCGTCGCCGGTGCCCGCTGGGTCCAGCCCGACGGCCAGGTGATGTTCATTCTGGTGATCAGCCTGGCAGCCGCCGAGGCCAGCATTGGCCTGGCGATCCTGCTGCAGCTGTATCGCCGCTTCCACACTCTCGACATCGATGCTGCCAGTGAGATGCGCGGATGAACCTTCTCTTCCTGACTTTCGTCTTCCCCCTCGTCGGCTTCCTGCTGCTGTCGTTCTCGCGCGGGCGGTTCTCGGAGAACCTGTCCGCCCTGATCGGCGTCGGCTCGGTGGGCCTCTCGGCCGCCACCGCTGCCTACGTCATCTGGCAATTCAACGTCGCCCCGCCTGAGGGCGGCGCGTACAGCCAGCTGCTGTGGCAGTGGATGTCGGTGGACGGCTTCGCGCCGAACTTCACCCTGTACCTGGACGGCCTGTCGGTGACCATGCTTGGCGTGGTGACCGGTGTCGGTTTCCTGATCCACCTGTTCGCGTCCTGGTACATGCGCGGCGAAGCCGGTTACTCGCGCTTCTTCTCGTACACCAACCTGTTCATCGCCAGCATGCTGTTCCTGATCCTCGGCGATAACCTGCTGTTCATCTACTTCGGCTGGGAAGGCGTGGGCCTGTGCTCGTACCTGTTGATCGGTTTCTACTACAGCAACCGCAACAACGGTAACGCGGCACTCAAGGCGTTCATCGTCACCCGGATCGGCGACGTGTTCATGGCCATCGGCCTGTTCATCCTGTTCGCCCAGCTGGGTACCCTGAACGTGCAGGAACTGCTGGTGCTGGCACCGCAGAAGTTCCAGGCTGGCGACACCTGGATGGTGCTGGCAACCCTGATGCTGCTGGGTGGTGCGGTCGGTAAATCGGCCCAGCTGCCACTGCAGACCTGGCTGGCCGACGCGATGGCAGGCCCGACGCCGGTTTCGGCACTGATCCACGCGGCAACCATGGTAACTGCGGGCGTGTACCTGATCGCCCGTACCAACGGCCTGTTCCTGCTGGCGCCGGACATCCTGCACCTGGTCGGCGTCGTCGGTGGCGTGACCCTGGTACTGGCCGGCTTCGCCGCGCTGGTGCAGACCGACATCAAGCGTATCCTCGCCTACTCGACCATGAGCCAGATCGGCTACATGTTCCTGGCCCTGGGCGTGGGTGCCTGGGACGCGGCGATCTTCCACCTGATGACCCACGCCTTCTTCAAGGCCCTGCTGTTCCTGGCCTCCGGTGCGGTGATCGTTGCCTGCCACCACGAGCAGAACATCTTCAAGATGGGCGGCCTGTGGAAGAAACTGCCACTGGCCTACGCCAGCTTCGTGGTGGGTGGCGCTGCCCTGGCAGCCCTGCCGATCGTGACCGTGGGCTTCTACTCCAAGGACGAAATCCTCTGGGAGGCCTTCGCCAGCGGTAACACCGGCCTGCTGTACGCCGGCCTGGTCGGCGCGTTCATGACGTCGCTGTACACCTTCCGCCTGATCTTCATTGCCTTCCACGGCGAAGCGAAGACCGAAGCCCATGCTGGCCACGGCATCAGCCACTGGCTGCCGCTGGGTGTGCTGATCGTGCTGTCGACCTTCGTCGGCGCCTGGATCACCCCACCGCTGGCAGGCGTACTGCCAGAGAGCGCCGGCCATGCCGGAGGCGAAGCCAAGCACGCGCTGGAGATCACCTCGGGTGCCATCGCCATCGCCGGTATCCTGCTGTCGGCCATGCTGTTCCTCGGCAAGCGCCGCCTGGTCAGCGCGATCGCCAACAGTGGCATCGGTCGCGTCCTGTCGGCTTGGTGGTTCGCCGCCTGGGGCTTCGACTGGATCTACGACAAGCTGTTCGTCAAACCTTACCTGCTGATCAGCCACATCCTGCGCAAGGATCCGGTTGACCGCAGCATCGGCCTCATCCCTCGCATGGCTCGCGGCGGCCACGTCGCCATGAGCAAGACCGAGACCGGTCAGCTGCGCTGGTACACCGCTTCTATCGCCGTTGGCGCAGTGCTGGTACTCGGCGCTGTAGTAGTGGCAGCGGTATGACCATGAACTTTGCGAACCTTGCGACTCTGCGAAAGGAAACGAACCCGTCATGATTTTGCCTTGGCTGATCCTGATCCCCTTCATCGGCGGCTTCCTGTGCTGGCTGGGTGAGCGCTTCGGCGCCACCCTGCCGCGCTGGATTGCACTGCTGACCATGTCCCTGCTGCTCGGCATCGGCCTTTGGCTGTGGGCTCACGGCGACTACACCCTCGCCCCTGCTCCGGGCGCCGAGCCTGCCTGGGCCCTGGAATACAAAGTCCAGTGGATCCAGCGCTTCGGCATCAGCATCCACCTGGCCCTCGATGGCCTGTCGCTGCTGATGATCCTGCTCACCGGCCTGCTCGGTGTGCTGTCGGTACTGTGCTCCTGGAAAGAAATCCAGCGCCACGTCGGCTTCTTCCACCTCAACCTGATGTGGATCCTTGGCGGCGTGGTCGGTGTGTTCCTGGCCCTGGACCTGTTCCTGTTCTTCTTCTTCTGGGAAATGATGCTGGTGCCGATGTACTTCCTCATCGCGCTCTGGGGTCACAGCTCGGCAGATGGCAAGAAGACCCGGATCTACGCGGCGACCAAGTTCTTCATCTTCACCCAGGCCAGCGGCCTGATCATGCTGGTAGCGATCCTTGGCCTGGTGCTGGTCAACTACACCAACACCGGGGTGATCACCTTCAACTACAGCGACCTGCTCAAGGCCGACCTGCCGGCCGGTACCGAGTACCTGCTGATGCTGGGCTTCTTCATCGCCTTCGCGGTGAAGCTGCCGGTGGTACCGTTCCACTCCTGGCTGCCTGACGCTCACGCCCAGGCACCGACCGCAGGTTCCGTGGACCTGGCCGGTATCTTGCTGAAGACCGCGGCCTACGGCCTGCTGCGCTTCGCCCTGCCGCTGTTCCCGAACGCCTCGGCCGAGTTCGCGCCGATCGCCATGACCCTGGGCCTGATCGGTATCTTCTACGGTGCCTTCCTGGCCTTTGCGCAAACCGACATCAAGCGCCTGATCGCCTTCTCCAGCGTCTCGCACATGGGCTTCGTGCTGATCGGTATCTACTCCGGCAGCCAGCAGGCCCTGCAAGGCGCGGTGATCCAGATGCTGGCCCACGGCCTGTCGGCTGCCGCGCTGTTCATCCTGTCCGGCCAGCTGTACGAGCGCCTGCACACCCGTGACATGCGTCAGATGGGTGGCCTGTGGCACCGCATCGCCTACCTGCCGGCCATCAGCCTGTTCTTCGCGGCGGCATCGCTGGGCCTGCCAGGCACCGGCAACTTCGTCGGCGAGTTCCTGATCCTGATCGGCAGCTTCGTGCATGTACCGTGGATCACCGTGATCGCCACCACCGGCCTGGTGTTCGGTTCGGTTTACTCGCTGATCATGATCCACCGTGCCTACTTCGGCCCAGCCAAGTCCGACACCGTGCTGGCCGGCATGGACGGTCGCGAGCTGATCATGGTCCTCGGCCTTGCCGGGCTGCTGATCCTGCTGGGCGTGTATCCACAGCCGTTCCTCGACACCTCTGCCGCCACCATGAGTGGTGTGCAGCAGTGGCTCGGTTCCGCTTTCACTCAACTCGCTTCGGCCCGGTAAGAGCGCTATGGAATTCACCACTCAACACTTCATCGCATTGGCGCCGATGCTGATCACCACCCTCACCACGGTGGTGGTGATGCTGGCGATCGCCTGGAAGCGCAACCACTCGCAGACCTTCCTGCTGTCCACCGTGGGCCTGAACCTG
This sequence comes from Pseudomonas sp. URMO17WK12:I7, assembly GCF_003269045.1. NCBI lineage: Bacteria > Pseudomonadati > Pseudomonadota > Gammaproteobacteria > Pseudomonadales > Pseudomonadaceae > Pseudomonas > Pseudomonas sp. URMO17WK12:I7. Next base: position 331,638 of record NZ_QLTL01000004.1, read on the forward strand.
GCCCTGCTGTCGATTCTGCCGGCGCTGAAAGTCGCGCCACTGGCGGTCACCTCGCTGGTTACCATCGACAAGTTCGCCTGCCTGTACATGGCGATCATCCTGGTTGCCACGCTGGCCTGCGTCACCCTCGCCCACGCCTACCTCGGTGAAGGCTCCAAGGGCTTCCCGGGCAACCGTGAAGAGCTGTACCTGCTGCTGCTGATGTCCGCCCTCGGTGGCCTGGTGCTGGTCAGCGCCAACCACCTGGCCGGCCTGTTCATCGGCCTGGAGCTGCTGTCGGTACCTGTCTATGGCCTGGTGGCGTATGCCTTCTTCAACAAGCGCTCGCTGGAAGCCGGCATCAAGTACATGGTGCTGTCGGCCGCCGGCTCCGCCTTCCTGCTGTTCGGCATGGCCCTGCTGTACGCCGACGCTGGCAGCCTGACCTTCGACCAGCTGGGCAAGGCCCTGGCCACTACCAGCATGCCGAGCCTGCTGGCCCAGCTGGGCCTGGGCATGATGCTGGTCGGCCTGGCCTTCAAGCTGTCGCTGGTACCGTTCCACCTGTGGACCCCGGACGTGTACGAAGGCGCCCCGGCGCCGGTTGCCGCGTTCCTGGCCACCGCCAGCAAGGTTGCCGTGTTCGCCGTGGTCGTGCGCCTGTTCATGCTCTCCCCTGCTGCCAGCAGCGGCGTACTGAGCACCGTACTGGCCGTGATTGCAGTCGCCTCGATCCTGATCGGTAACCTGCTGGCGCTGACCCAGAGCAACCTCAAGCGGCTGCTCGGTTACTCGTCCATCGCCCACTTCGGCTATCTGGTCATCGCCCTGGTTGCCAGCAAGGGCCTGGCCATGGAAGCCATGGGCGTGTACCTGGTCACCTATGTGATCACCAGCCTCGGCGCCTTCGGTGTCATCACCCTGATGTCCTCGCCTTACGGCGGCCGTGACGCCGATGCACTGTACGAATACCGCGGCCTTTTCTGGCGCCGTCCGTACCTGACTGCGGTACTGACCGTGATGATGCTGTCGCTGGCAGGCATTCCGCTGACCGCTGGCTTCATCGGCAAGTTCTACATCATCGCCACCGGCGTCGAGTCGCAGCTGTGGTGGCTGGTCGGTGCGCTGGTGATCGGTAGCGCCATCGGCGTGTATTACTACCTGCGCGTCATGGTCACCCTGTACCTGGTCGAGCCGAACCTGCGTCGCCACGACGCCCCACTGAAGTGGGAACAGCGCACCGGCGGCGTGATGCTGCTGGCCATCGCCATTCTGGCCTTCGTCCTGGGTGTGTACCCGCAGCCGCTGCTGGACCTGGTTCAGCACGCTGGCCTGCAACTGCTCGGCTGATCGCAGCTTAAGTAAAAACACCCCGCACATGCGGGGTGTTTTTTTATCTGTGCCTGGTGGCCGCCTGCGAAGGCTTTCCCAAACGCGGGCGACTCGGTGCCCCCTCATCACGTGCCAAAGCCGACTTGCGCAATTCCTTGCCGGCAGATGGCAGCTGTACTTCCGGGTTGGGCATGCCACTGGGTGAAAGTTCGTGGGTCATTTCAAACTCCGCCCTCACCGACCAGCCGCAAGCCTCATTGATACATTGCAAGTAGGCAACGCGCAAAAAGATATGCCGACCCTCACTGGTGCGAATGCGCATACGGCTGTTGCAGTGCGGGCAGACCAGTTTGTAAGTACTCACACAACATACCTGCCAGCGCTGCTTGAAAAAATTAGCCGTAAGAAAAGGCCGCCAGTGTGCTGCGTATTAGCTACGGTCATAGAAAGGTTTTTCATCAAAGTACTTCTCATGCCAAGATATCTCCTCAAATCGAATGGCTAGTATTCATAACGAGTATTTTAAGCCCAGAGAATGTCGTTAAACCAGTCATGGATATTTGTTATGAATAGCCAATTGCTTACACCGGTGCTGGCGCGCCTGAAGCTTCTTACCGGCTCCGAGACCGACGTTCAGTTGGCAAGAGCCATGAAAGTCAGCCCACAGACACTGAGCAGCTGGAAAGTTCGCGACAGCATTCCATATTCACTTTGCGTAGACCTGGCCAGTCAGCATGGCTGCTCGCTGGATTGGCTCCTCCTGGGTAAGCAAGATGACAGCCTTGCTGTGCAAAGCCAGAACGACTGGGAGAGCGACATGCTCGGCCGCCTGCGCGAGCTTTCCCACACAGACCGCCAGTCGGTACAACTGCATATCGAGGACAAGCAACGTATCCGTCAGCTCGAGCGACAACTGCAGGATCTGGCCAAGCGCAGCTCTGCGGCACAATAACGTCAGCCTCGGCGGCGCCAGCGCTGGATGACCTCGCGCAGGTCCACCGAGTCCAGCCATACCAGCACCTTCAAGGTAATCGGTATAACCACTACCGCAGCGGCAAAGGCGGCCATGCCACGCGACAACATCGGCGCCAGCGCATGCAGCAGTGGCTCGAACAGGTAGCCGACCCCCAGGGTCAGGAATACCAGCAAGACCTGCTTGCGGGCCGACAGGCGCCTGCGAGATACGATGATAAGTCGATCCCGGGCGGCGCTCACCAACAGTGCCCCCAACAGTGCGCCGAACAGGGCCCTGCCCTCGGTGTCCAGCAATTCGTAGAATGCAGCGATGGCGGCCTCCACCAGATAGGACTCATCCATGCTCAGTCCCTCCGCCCGCTGCCGGCCCTGCCTGCAGGTTGAGCCTCACTGCAGCCGCGATGAAATATCGGTAGCAGACCGACAGGGCCCGTCCGCTGGCATGACCTGCGACATCTTCAAGGCGCCGGTAACCACGGCTACGCAGTGCAATGCGCCAGCTCGCGAACTCTCTGGCGGCATCTATCGCGGCGCAGCGCATGGCCAATGCGAGGCGAGCCTCACTGACATTTTCGTCAAGGTGCAGGCGTTCGCGTAACACATTCAGTTCGATGCGTGGCCAGAATGGATCGTGACAATCGGGAAACCGTGAAGCCTTGGAAAAAGGCGCGATCCGTGATTGCGGGGTCAGGTGACCATCATGCATATCGCCCCTCACTGCTCGGCCAGCATGCCGTAGCGAATGGCTTTGATGACGGCCGCGACACGTGTGGGAACATCGAACTTGCGCAGCAAGTTGGCCACATGGAAATTCACTGTCGACTCTTTGCACTGCAGAATCTGGCCGATTTCCCATGAAGTCTTGCCATAGGCGCACCACAACAGCACTTGCTGCTCTCGCGGTGTCAGGTAAATCGGCGCTTCGGTATGGCTTTCAGGTGTCCGTCGCATATTGGTTTCCATCACTGAGTTCCCAAGTAGTCGCCAGTTGTGGCAGCGCAGCGTGCTGCCGCTGTGTAGGGCCCACCTTACGGATGCCAGCCGTGCCCACTCCAGCGATGCAACTTGTAAAGAACCGTCCTACACATCCGTTCAACACGACGTACGCATGAAAATCTCAATTGTTCGTGCTCTGGCAGGATCTTCGCTCGTCACAACGCGGTTGCCTGTCTGCCAATCGCCTGGAGTTGTACGATGCGTCCCGTTTTACCCTTCTCGTCTTACCTTGGCCTGCTGGCCATGTTCACGGTCAGCCAGCAAACTGCGGCAGCGCCTGCCGTTGAATTGGGCCAGGTGCTGATCAACGATGAAGAACAAAGCGAACTGAACGACGCCCGCGAACGCCTGCGTGCGGTGCCAGGCGCCACCAACCTGGTGGACATGCAACGCGTCGGGCAAGGCCGGGTCGCCAGCAATCAGGACGTCTTGGCCTATCAGCCCGGCGTGTTCGCTCAGTCGGCGGGCAACGATGGCATCAAGCTGTCGATCCGCGGCTCGGGTATCAACCGAGCCCCTGGCGCCCATGGCTCCGGGGTATACACGATGTTCGACGGCCTGCCGCTGACCGGCCCCGGCGGTACGCCCTACGAGCTGTTCGAACCGCTATGGCTGAACCGGGCCGAAGTGTTGCGCGGGGCCAACGGCTTCGACCAAGGCTCGCTGGCCCTGGGTGGGTCAATCAATTATGTGACCCACACCGGCTACGACGCCGCGCCCTTGCAGGTGCGCTACGAGGTCGGCAGCCGCGGTTACCAGCACCGCCACATCAGCGCGGGGCAAGTGCTGGGCAACCTCGACTACTACGTGGCCCTCACCGACTCGGAGTACGACGGCTACCAGGCGCATAGCAGCGGTAGCGCGAAAGGCATCGCCGCCAACGTCGGCTACCGCTTCAACCCGAACCTGGAGACGCGCTTCTACCTGCGTTACCGGGAAACCGAAAACGACCTGGCCGGGCGCTTGACCAAGGAGCAGATCAAGCACGACCCTCGCGCTGCCAACCCGGGCTACCTGTCGCGCAACGACAGCCGCCCGCAACCGGGTAGCACCTGGGTGGGCAACAAGACCACGTTCTACCTCGACGACGACTCACGCCTGGAGGCCGGGCTGGTCTATCACGACTACCCGATGGACTTGCGCGAGGGTGCCATGCGCCTGAAGGTGGCCTACGCCGATGCCAGCGGCACACTGAACTACTTCCGTCGCGACACCTTGTTCGGCCACGAGAGCAAGACCACCATCGGCTGGCGCACCACCAAGCACCTGCCCAACAGTGGCGCCTCGCAGTTCTCGCGGGTCAACGATGTAGTCGGCGCACGCACGCGTGACTTCACCTATCAGGGGTCGGACACCGTGTTGCATGTGGGCAACGACCTGGAGCTGATCCCTGACCTGTGGCTGACCACCGGGTTGGCGATGATCTACACCCGTCGTGAAAGCGATGTCACGTACCCTGCCGATGGCGGCAAGGTAAGCCAGCATGACTGGGACTATGCGCCACGCATTGGCTTGCGTTACGACCTTCGCCCGGACCTTCAGGTTTATGGCAACCTCAGCCGTTCGGTGGAGCCACCGCATCCGTGGTCCCTGGTCTGGAGCGCGCCGGTCACCAACCAGCCCATGAAGATGCAGAACCAGACCGCCACCACCCTGGAACTGGGCGCCCGCGGCGATTCGGCGCTGGGGCGTTGGGACCTGGCCTGGTACTACTCGCAAGTGCGTCATGAACTGCTGAACGTCGAGGTCGTGCAAGGCTTGCCGTTCAAGGAGTTCAACGCCAGCCCCACCGTGCACCAGGGCGTCGAAGCCGGCCTGGAAAGCAACCTCTGGGAGCAACCCGGCACGGGCAAGCTGAGCCTGCGCCAGGCTTACACCTTCAGCGACTTCCATTACCGCGACGACGACACGTTCGGCGACAACCGCCTGCCCGGCATCCCCATGCACTATTACCAGGCCGAACTGCGCTACGACTGGCCGAGCGGTTTCTACGCCGGGGTCAACACGCAGATGGCGTCGAACGTGCAGGTTGACTACGCCAACAGCTACCACGCCGATGCCTATGCTTTGCTCGGTGCGCGCCTGGGCTGGAACTCGCCGAAACAGGACTGGCAAACCTGGCTGGACCTGCGCAACCTGACCGACAAGCGCTATGCCGCTACGGTGACGCCGGGGTACAACGACGCCGGGCAGGATGTTGCCCGCTCGACACCGGGTGAAGGCTTTGGCGTTTACGCCGGCGTTTCGTACAGCTTCCGTTGACGCAGCGGCTCAGGACGGCAACTGCACCTGGGGTTTGGTCGCGGCGAAAATCGCCCAGCTGGAGACGAACAGCGCCGCTATCAACGGCCCGATCACGAAGCCATTGAGCCCGAATACCGCCAGCCCGCCCAAGGTGGACACCAGAATCAGGTAATCGGGCATGCGCGTGTCCTTGCCCACCAGGATCGGCCGCAACAGGTTGTCCACCAAGCCGATCACCAGTACCCCGAACGCCGTCAGGATCACCCCTGGCAAAATCGCCCCGGTGAGCAGGAAGTACGCCGCCACCGGCGCCCAGACGATCCCCGCCCCCACCGCCGGCAACAGCGACAGGAACGCCATCAGCACGCCCCACACCAGCGCACTGGGGATATCCAGCACCCAAAAGATCAAACCACCCAGCGCACCCTGGGTAATGGCCATCAGGACATTGCCCTTGACCGTGGCCCGCACCACACGGCTGAACTTCAGTTGCAAGCGGCGCTTCTGGTGCTCCGGCAGCGGTACCGCAAGACGTACCCGGCGGGCCACGTCGGCGCCTTCGCGGAGGAAGAAGAACAGCAGGTACGTCATGATGCCGAAGCTCACCAGGAACTCGAAGGTGCCCTGGCCAAAGTTGAAGACCTGGCCGGCCAGCACCTGGCTGCCCTGGGTGGCCCATTTGGTGATCTTGTCGCGCAGCCCGTCCAGGTTGCCCATGCCCATGGTGTCCAGCCCATGCTGGGCAAAGGCCGGCAGCATGTCCTTGCCCCGTGCGACATAACTGGCGATGTCCAGCTGCCCGCTCTCGATACGCTGGTACAAGGTGGCGCCTTCCTGCATCAGCAAGGCACTGGTGATGATCACCGGCAGCACTGCCACCAGCAGGCACACCAGCAAGGTGGTGAACGCTGCCAGGTTGCGGCGCCGGCCGAAGCGGATCAACAAGTGGCGCTGCAACGGCGCGAACAGGATGCCGAGAATCACCGCCCAGAAGATGGCGCCATAATAGGGCAACAGGATCCACACGAAGGCGATGGTCACCAGAGCCAGGAGTACGGCGAGGGCTCTGTTCTGTAGCGCGTCTTGGTTCATGGCGACTCCTCAAGTGTCATGGTTATTAGTGCACGCCACCTGCGCAAAAGTGCCACCTTGGTCTTGATTCAAATCAATACCATACCCCCGATCAGCCGTTAGCATCCGCGCCTTTGCCCCGGTGCGCCCATGAATCGACCCGCCAAGCCCGAACTGCTCGCCCCTGCTGGCAGCCTCAAGACCCTGCGCTATGCCTTCGCCTACGGTGCCGACGCGGTCTACGCCGGCCAGCCGCGCTATAGCCTGCGGGTGCGCAACAATGAGTTCGACCACGCCAACCTGGCGCAGGGCATCAGCGAGGCGCATGCCCTGGGCAAACGCTTCTATGTGGTGGTCAACATCGCCCCGCACAACGCCAAGCTGAAGACCTTCCTCAAGGACCTGGCGCCAGTGGTAGAGATGGCGCCCGATGCGCTGATCATGTCCGACCCCGGCCTGATCATGCTGGTGCGCCAGCATTTTCCGCAGATGCCGGTGCACCTGTCGGTGCAGGCCAATACGGTGAACTGGGCCAGCGTGCAGTTCTGGCAACAACTGGGCCTGAGCCGGGTGATCCTGTCGCGCGAACTGTCACTGGAGGAAATCGAAGAGATTCGCCAGCAAGTACCGGGCATGGAGCTGGAAGTATTCGTCCACGGCGCCCTGTGCATGGCCTACTCCGGCCGTTGCCTGCTGTCCGGTTACCTGAACAAGCGCGATGCCAACCAAGGCACTTGCACCAACGCCTGCCGCTGGAAATACGAGGCCACGCCTGCCACCGAAAATACCACCGGCGACATCGTCCGCGAGGTCGAGCCGACCCTGGGCGTCGGCGCGCCCACCGAACAGGTATTCCTGCTGCAGGAGAGCAATCGCCCGGGCAGCGAGATGCCGGCCTTCGAGGACGAGCATGGCACCTATATCATGAACGCCAAGGACCTGCGCGCCATCCAGCACGTCGAGCGCCTGGCGGCCATGGGCGTGCACTCGCTGAAGATCGAGGGCCGCACCAAGAGCCACTTCTACTGCGCGCGGGCCGTGCAGTCCTACCGCAAAGCCATCGACGATGCCGCAGCCGGGAGGCCGTTCGACATGGCGCTGATGGACAACCTCGAATCGCTGGCCCAGCGCGGCTATACCGAGGGCTTCCTGCGCCGCCATGTGCATGATGAATACCAGAACTACCTGCGCGGCAATTCGTTGTCCGAGCGCCAGCAGTTCGTCGGTGAACTGACGGGGGTGCGCGTCGACGGCCTGGCCGAGGTCAAGGTGAAGAACCGCTTCGCCCTGGGTGACCACCTGGAATTGATGACCCCGCGCGGCAACTACCATTTCGACCTGCACCGCCTGCTCGACCGCCAGCAGCACGCCATCGAGGTGGCGCCCGGTGACGGCCATGTGGTGTACCTGCCGATCCCCGAGCAGGTTGCCCTTGAGTTTGGCCTGCTGATGCGCGACCTGGGCAACGATGAACAAGCGCCTGACAACGCTGTAATCTGCGCCTCAGCCAGCTGACAGGCGCAACCGGCGAGGATCGTGGCTCTCCTGCATGAGGCCACGCCATGTTGCGCAACCCAACCCGCCGCACCTTCGTCAAAGGCCTGGGCGCCGCCACTACACTGGCCGGCCTGGGCTTGTGGCGCCCGCTGGCACAGGCCAGCGCTGACCGCGAGCTGGCCGGCCAGCACTTCGAGCTGTTCATCGGCCAGACCCTGGTCAACATCACCGGCCGACCACGGACCGCGCTGACCGTCAATGACAGCCTGCCCGGCCCGCTGCTGCGCTGGCGTGAAGGCGACACGGTGACCCTGCGCGTGCGCAACCATCTTGACCAAAGCAGCTCGATCCACTGGCACGGCATCCTCCTGCCGGCCAACATGGACGGTGTGCCAGGCCTGAGCTTCGCTGGCATCGCGCCGGGTGGCGACTACCTGTACCGGTTTACCCTGCGCCAAAGCGGTACCTACTGGTACCACAGCCATTCTGGCTTGCAGGAGCAGGCCGGGGTCTATGGCGCGATCGTCATCGCGCCACGCGAGCCCGAGCCGCACGTCTACCAGCGCGACCATGTGCTGCTGTTCAGCGACTGGTCCGACGAGGCGCCCGAAGCGTTGCTGGCGACCCTGAAAAAGCAGTCCGACGCCTTCAACGACCACAAGCGCACACTTGGCGATTTCATCGACGACGTCGCGCAACAGGGCTGGGACAACACCGTTGACGAACGCCTGAGCTGGGCGCGCATGCGCATGAGCCCCACCGACCTCGCCGACATCAGCGCTGCCACCTACACCTACCTGCTCAACGGCCAGCCACCGGACGGTAACTTCACCTGCCTGTTCCAGCCCGGCGAAACCGTACGCCTACGGCTGATCAACGCCTCGGCCATGACCTATTTCGATTTCCGCATCCCCGGCCTGCAGCTCACGGTAATCGCCGCCGACGGCCTGCCGGTGACACCCGTGACCGTGGACGAACTGCGCATCGCCGTGGCCGAAACCTATGACGTGCTGGTGACTGTGGGCGACCTGCCCGCCTACACCCTGTACGCCCAGAGCATGGACCGCAGCGGCTATGCCCGCGGAACCCTGGCCCGCGCCAGCGGCTTGCAGGCGCCAGTGCCGCAACCCGACCCCCGGCCGGTGCTGGGCATGGCCGACATGGGCCACGGCGGCATGGCGAGCATGGACCATAGCAACATGGCCGGCATGGATCACTCAGCGATGATGGCCATGCAGCAGCACCCGGCCAGCGAAACCGGCAACCCGCTGGTCGACATGCAGACCCTGGCCCCCCGGCCCAACTTGGCCGACCCAGGCATCGGCCTGCGTGACAATGGTCGCCGGGTGCTGACCTACGCCGACCTGCGCAGCCCCTACTCCGACCCGGACGGTCGCGAACCCTCACGGGAAATCGAGCTGCACCTGACCGGGCACATGGAGCGCTTCGCCTGGTCGTTCGACGGGGTCAAGTTCAGCGATGCCGCACCCTTGCGCCTGGCTTACGGCGAGCGCGTACGCATCACCCTGGTCAACGACACCATGATGGCCCACCCCATCCACTTGCATGGCATGTGGAGCGACCTGGAGGACGAGCACGGGCGCTTCCTGGTGCGCAAGCACACGCTCGACATCCCGCCCGGCAGCCGCCGCAGTTACCGGGTCACCGCAGATGCCCTGGGCCGCTGGGCCTACCACTGCCACCTGCTCTACCACATGGAGACCGGCATGTTCCGCGAGGTACGGGTCGATGAATGAGCTCAACAACCGGCGCCTGGTCACCGGCGTCGCCCTGGCCGCGCTGCTGGCCAGCGAACGGGCCATGGCCGCCGGCATGGCGCACATGAACCATGACGCCATGCCAACGGAACACAGTCAGACAAGCCATGGTCAGATGAACCACGCCAGTGCGCCGAGCCAACCCCGTACGCCGCTCCCGGTACTGAACGACGCCGACCGCCAGGCCGCCTTCCCGCCCCTGCCCGGCCACCAGGTGCACGACCACGCAATCAACTGGGCGGTGATCGTCGATCAGCTGGAATACCAGCATGTCGAAAGCAGCAGCGCCCTCAAATGGAACGCCACGGCCTGGGTCGGCGGCGACATTGATCGCCTGTGGCTTCGCACCGAGGGCGAACGGCAACAAGGCAAGACCCACAAGGCCGAGTTGCAGGCGCTGTGGGGGCACGCGATCAGCCCATGGTGGGAGCTGGTCGGCGGCCTGCGTCAAGACTTCAAGCCGGGCAGCGGGCAGGCTTGGGCCGCCTTCGGCATCCAGGGCACCCCGCTGTACGGCCTGGAACTCCAAGCCACAGCCTATGCCGGCGAGCGACAACAGAGCGCGCTGCGCCTGGAGGCCGCTTACGCTATCCTGCTGAGCAACCGCTGGATCCTCGAGCCGAACCTGGAAGCCAATTTTTTTGGCCGCAACGATGCCGGCCGTGAACAAGGTGCCGGGTTGGCCGACAGCGAAGTCGGCCTGCGCCTGCGCTACGAAATCACCCGAGGCTTTGCGCCCTATGTCGGGGTGAGCTTCGAGCGCCTGCACGGCAACCGCGCAAGCCAGGCCCGTGAAGATGGCGAAGACCTCGGCCAGACCCGCCTGGTGGCGGGCATACGCCTGCGTTTCTAAGGAGTTGTTTGACCATGCTGCGTAAACACCTGATCACCTTCGGCCTGCTGGCCATCACCGGCCTGGCCCAGGCTGCCGAAACCATCGATGTCTATCGCGATCCCAACTGTGGCTGCTGCAAGGCCTGGATCAGCCACCTGCGCGACAACGGTTTTACCGTCAACGACCATGTCGAGCCGAACATGAGCGCCGTCAAGCAGCGCATGGGGGTGGCGCCGCGCCTGGCGTCATGCCACACCGGGGTGATCGACGGCAAGTTCGTCGAAGGCCATGTGCCCGCCGAGCAGGTACGCCTGCTGGCCAAGCGCAGCGACCTCAAGGGGCTGGCCGTGCCAGGCATGCCCATGGGTTCGCCCGGCATGGAAATGGGTGACCACAAGGATGCCTACCAGGTCATCGGCGTGACCCAGGATGGCCAGGACACCGTGGTCGCCAGCTACTGATGCTGAGCCTCTGGGCGCTGTTTCTCAGCGCCTTCGGTGCCGCCACGCTGCTGCCGCTGCAATCGGAGGCTGTGCTGGTCGGCCTGCTGCTGCGCCAGCCCGAAGCCTGGTTGACGCTGCTGCTGGTCGCCACCCTGGGCAATGTGCTCGGCTCGGTGGTCAACTGGCTGCTCGGCCGGGCCATCGAGCACCTGCGTGACAGGCGCTGGTTCCCTTTCAGCACCCGCCAACTGGAGCGGGCGCAGCAACGTTACCAACGCTGGGGGCAATGGTCGCTGCTGCTGAGCTGGATGCCGGTGATCGGCGACCCGCTGACCTTGATCGCCGGCATCATGCGCGAGCCGTTCTGGCGCTTTCTGCTGCTGGTCACCCTGGCCAAGGCAGGGCGCTATATCATCGTGGCGATGATTACCCTGGGCGGGTTTCACGCCTGGTAACACCTTTAACGTTTAAGGTGGTCCACTGACTGCTACAGTCGCCAATTCCTACATGGTCCTACACGGAGTGCCCCCATGCTGCGCGCAACCGCCCTGGCCCTGGCCTGCCTCGTCGGCGCCCCGGCCATCGCCGCCGAATCGCCCACCTACGGCAAACAGCTCGAAGGCTTCAGCTACCCTCACCCACTCAAGCATTTCGATTTCCAGTCCCAAGGCCAGCACCTGCAGATGGGCTACATGGACGTGCCGGCCCAAGGCCAGGCCAATGGCCGCAGCGTGGTACTGATGCACGGCAAGAACTTCTGCGCCGCCACCTGGGAGACCACCATCGACGCCTTGAGCCAGGCGGGCTATCGGGTAATTGCCCCCGACCAGATTGGCTTCTGCACTTCGAGCAAGCCGGCCCAGTACCAGTACAGCTTCCAGCAACTGGCGGTGAACACCCACGCCCTGCTCGAGCAGTTGGGCATCAAGCAGGCAATCGTCCTCGGCCACTCCACCGGGGGCATGCTCGCTACCCGCTATGCACTGATGTACCCGCAGCAGGTCGAGCGCCTGGCAATGGTCAACCCGATCGGCCTGGAGGACTGGAAAGCACTGGGCGTGCCGTATCGTACGGTGGACCAGTGGTATGCCCGCGAACTCAAGCTCGATGCCGAAGGCGTGCGTGAGTATGAGCGCAAGACCTACTACGCGGGGCGCTGGAAGCCTGAGTACGAGCGCTGGGTGCAGATGCTGGTGGGGCTGAACAAGGGGCCCGGGCATGAAGCGGTGGCGTGGAACTCGGCGCTGATCTACGACATGATCTTCACCCAGCCGGTGTATCACGAGTTCAAGGACCTGAAGATGCCCACACTGCTGCTGATCGGCGACCAGGACACCACAGCGATCGGCAGCGACATCGCCCCACCGGAGGTGAAGGCGAAGTTGGGCAAGTACCAGGTGTTGGGGCCGCAGGTAGCCAAGCTGATTCCCCAGGGCGAGCTGGTAACCTTCGAGGGCATGGGGCATGCGCCGCAGATCGAGGAGCCACGGCGCTTCAACCGGACACTGGTGGAGTGGCTCGGCCGCTGACCCGATGAATGGGGGCGCGTTGCGCCCCATGCGCGACACAAGGCCGCTCCTACAAGGGACCGCATGCTCCTGTAGGAGCGGCCTTGTGTCGCGAAAGGGCCGCACAGCGGCGCCCTACAATCTCCAGACCTGCGCCTCGGTCCAGCCGAGCTCGGCAAAATCCAGCGCCCGCAGGTCGGCTTCATCTTCGCAGAAAAACTCATCCAGCTGCGGTGGCCGTACCGCCGTGTCGCTGAGCATCGCATGCACCTGCCCACGGTGATGGATCTGGTGCTCGAACAGGTGTGCCAGCAGGCGTAGCCGCTGTTCGCGCTGAATCCGTTGCGGCCGCACGATGCTCACGTAACGCTCCAGTTGGGCGTCCTGCAACAGGCTGCAATAGGCAATCAGCCGGTGATCGGCCTGGGCCTGCTCGGCATGCAGGTCAGTACAGGTGGCGAACGGTTGCTCCGGTTCGAAGAAGCGCTCGCCATCCGGGTGCGGCGCCTCACCGCGCTGTTCGCACTCGAGCATGTCGAGGTAGAACCAGTCCACTGTAAGCAGGTGGTTGAGGGTGGCCTTGATCGACGGGAAGAAGCTGCAACGGGGGGCCACGAACTCATCGTGGGTCAGTTGCAGGCAGGCCTTGTACAGGCGGTGGTTGGCCCAGCCATTGTTGTAGGCCTGGGTCAGCAGATGATGCGACAGCGGCTCCATGGTTCGGCTCCTTCAGGCGAAGCGTTGCAGTTGCATCTCCCGTAGCCGGCTCAAGGTCCTTTGGTACGGGAACGCCAGATACCCTTGAGTGTAGAGGGCATCAAGGGGAACCTGCGCCTCCAGGTATAGCGCCACCCGGCGGTCATAGCATTCGTCGACCAAGGCGATGAAACGACGCACGGCGTCGTCCTTGGCTGACAGCATCGGCAGCTCGCGGTCGCCTGCCGCGACACGCGCCGCGCCATCCTCGGTGCCGCGGGCGATACGCCCGGCCCGCTGTTCACCACCCAGGGCCGGCACACCCTCGACGAGTATCGCCGGGAAGCGATCGCACAAGGCCATGAACTCCATGGCGGCCAAGGGGCGTTCACAAAGCTCGGTAAAGCGGCACCAGACGGCCTGGCTGCTGCTGCGGATCACTTCGATCTGCCGCGAGCCGATCTGCAGTGCTGCGCTGCTGCCGGGGTCGTCCGGGCTAAGCTGCTGGAAAACCACGGCCAGCGCACCGCCTTCGGTCCCCGCTTCGGCCACCCAGTAACGCTGGTGCTGTGCCCCCGGGTGCAGGCGATGGTCCTGCTCACCGGCCACCGAAAGCACCTGCATGTGCCGCTCGATGGCGCTGATGGCTGGCAGAAAGCGCTCGCGATTGAAACCATCACGGTACAGCTGCTGCGGTGGCTGGTTGGACGTGGCGACCACCACCACACCGTGATCGAACAGCACCTGGAACAGGCGGCCGAGGATGATCGCATCGCCGATGTCGCTGACGAACAGTTCGTCGAAGCACAACACACGGATCTGCCCGGCCAGTTCCCGGGCCAGTGCCTGCAAGGGGTCGGCAGTGCCGTTGAGTTGGAACAGGCGCTGGTGGACCCAGGCCATGAAGTGATGGAAGTGCTGGCGCCGGGACGGGACGTTCAGGCAACGGTGGAACAGGTCCATGAGCCAGGTCTTGCCACGACCGACCGGCCCCCAAAGGTACAGGCCCTGTGTGGCATGGCCATTTTCCAAGGCGTCGAAACAGGTTTGCAGGGCCATGACAGCCTGGGCCTGAGCCGGGTCATGGGCGAAGCCTTGCTCAATTAAAGCCTGCTGATAGAGGGATTGCGGATCGAGGGGCATGGTCACTGGCTTGGCCTGTTGGAGCTCCATTGTCTGCACTGGCCCTTTCGCGGGCAAGCCCGCTCCCACAGGTACTCCACAACGCTCTCAGCCCTCGCCCAGCCCCACCTTCAGCAGTGCCCCATCCTTGGCATCGGTCAGCACATACAGGTAGCCATCGGGCCCCACCCGCACATCACGGATGCGTGCCTTCAACTCACCCAGCAAGCGCTCTTCATGGACGACCTTGTCGCCATCGAGCTGCAAGCGAATCAGCTCCTGCGTAGCCAGCGCACCAATGAACAGGTTGTGGTCCCAGGCCTTGAAGGTGGGGCTGTCATAGAAGGCCATGCCGCTGATACCGGGCGACTTCTCCCAGACATGGTGCGGGTCGACCATGCCGTCGATATGCTTGCCCTTGGCCTCGGGGATAGGCAGCAGCGAGTAGTTGATACCGTGTGTTGCGATTGGCCAGCCATAGTTCTTGCCCGGCGCCGGAATGTTGATCTCGTCGCCCCCCCGTGGGCCGTGCTCGTGGGTCCAGAGTTTGCCCGTCCAGGGGTTCAATGCCGCGCCCTGCTGGTTGCGGTGGCCGAACGACCAGATTTCCGGACGCACATCCTGCTTGCCGACAAAGGGGTTGTCCTTCGGTACTTCACCGTCGGGCAGGATGCGCACGATCTTGCCCTGCAGCTTGTCCAGGTCCTGGGCGGTCGGGCGCTGGTTGTTTTCGCCCAGGGCGATGAACAGGAAACCGTCACGGTCGAACACCAGACGCGAGCCGAAATGGTTGCCTACCGAGAGCTTGGGCTGCTGGCGGAAGATGACATTGAAGTTCTCCAGCCGCGCGCGGTCCTCGGACAGCTGGCCACGGCCCACCGCCGTGCCGGCCTTGCCATCACTGCCCTCCTCGGCATACGACAGGTACACCGTACGGTCCTTGGCGAACTCAGGCGACAGCACCACGTCGAGCAAGCCACCCTGCCCTTCGGCCCAGACCTTGGGCACACCGCTGATGGGTGGGCCGACCTTGCCTTCGGCATTGATCACCCGCAGGTTGCCGGGGCGCTCGGTGACCAGCATGTCCTTGCCACCGGGCAGGAATGCCAACGCCCAGGGGTTGCGCAGGCCGTCGGTCAAGGTGCTGACGGTGAGTTGCCCTTCCTCGCTGGGAAACTGCTGCTCGGGGGCGGCATGGGCCATCAAAGGCAACAGTGCAGCAGCGGTCAGGGTTGTCAGCCAGGTAGCTTTGATCATGCAAAATTCCTTTCTCGCGAGTGGGGCTCAAGGCGCGCGCTGGGTGTCACGCGGCGGCCGGGTGGGTTCCAGGTTCGGCGCCTGCTGCTGGCGGCGCAGGTTGTCGCCATTGCCGATGCCGCGGTTATCCAGGCTTGGCGTGCGGTACACAGGCTGGGTGGACGGGCCACGCACGGGTGGCGTGGCCGGCATGCTGCCCTGGCGGCTATTGGGGTTGGCGCGCTGAATCGGGCTGTTGTACGGATTGTTGTTGCTGGCGGCGAGCTGCAGTGGCTGCATGGGCGCTGCCTGCACCGGCAGGCACAGCACCAAACCGATGGCCAGGGTCGGCAATGTAAGATTCATGCTTCACCTCTGTACGAAAAAGCGCGCCTTGAGCGTTTGGATAGCCTAAGGCGCGAAGGGTTCGCGGCAAAAGTGTGAATGCGATTCCTGATGTTTCAGTATGGGCCTGATGGCGTTGGCCATCCGGCTCGCCGATCACCGGGCACTATTGGCCTTGCACTGCGTTGACCTTGTGCCGCGCCGCGTACAGGCACAGCATCTCCATGGCCAGGGTGGCCCCGGCCAGCGCAGTGATATCGGCATGGTCATAGGCCGGTGCCACCTCCACCAGGTCCATGCCCACCAGGTTGATGCCACGCAGGCCGCCCAGGATTTCCAGTGCCTGCACCGTGCTCAGGCCGCCGCACACCGGGGTGCCAGTGCCGGGCGCGTAGGCCGGGTCGAGGCAATCGATGTCGAAGGTCAGGTACACCGGCCGGTCACCGACCCGCTGGCGGATCGCCGCGATGATCGCTTCAGTACCTTGGCGATGCACCTGCCGGGCATCGAGAATGGCGAAGCCCTGGCTGTCGTCATTGGTGGTGCGCAGGCCGACTTGTACCGAGCAGGACGGATCGACCAGCCCTTCCCGTGCGGCATGCCAGAACATGGTGCCATGGTCGATTCGCCCCTCTTCGTCCGGCCAGGTGTCGCTGTGCGCATCGAAATGGATCAGCGCCAGGGGGCCATGGCGGCGGGCATGGGCCTTGAGCAGGGGGTAGCTGATGAAATGGTCGCCGCCCAGGGTGAGCATGGCGCAACCCGCTTCAAGAATATGCTCGGCGTGGGCCTGGATGCTGCCCGGTACCGACTGCGGCGTGCCGCTGTCGAAGGCACAGTCGCCATAGTCGATCACGGCCAGGTGGTCGAAAGGGTCGAACGCCCAGGGCCAGTGGCGCGCCCAAGCCTGCTGCACCGAGGCAGCGCGGATCGCGCGCGGGCCAAAGCGTGCGCCAGGGCGGTTGCTGGTGGCGGTGTCGAACGGCACTCCGCTGACCACCACATCCACCCCACGCAAGTCGCGGCTGTAGCGCCGGCGGGCAAAACTGGTGATGCCGGCGTAGGTACTTTCCGCTGCGGTACCGTACAGGCTGCCGCGGGTCATGGCCTGGTCGTTGTTCTGGGCTTGTTCCACGGTTGGGCTCCTTTGTGGTTGTCGGTCACTGGCGGCTGCGGAACGCCGTCCACAGCCGGTTGCGCTGACGCAGGTCGGACAGCGCCATGCTGCGGTCGGCATACAACCGCCCACGCACGTCGGCAGGTGGGTAGATATCCGGGTCGTTGCGCACGGCGTCATCGACCAGAGGCGTCGCTGCCTGGTTGGCATTGGCGAAGAACAGCGTATTGGTCAGCGCTGCCACCGACTCTGGCTTGAGCATGAAGGCGATGAAGGCACGGGCGGCTTGCGGGTGCGGGGCGTCCTTGGGGATGACCAGGTTATCCTGCCAGACCAGCGTGCCTTCACGGGGGATGCGGTAGATCAGCTCGAACGGCTTGCCGGCGCGGCGAGCCTGGTCGGCGGCCATGGCAGCATCGCCGTTGTAGGTCAGCGCCAGGCACACGCTGCCGTTGGCCAGGTCGCTGATCTGCCGGCCATTGGCGACATAGCTGATCGACGGTTGCAGCTGGTTCAGCAAGTTCTGCGCGGCGTTGAGATCTGCCTTGTCCTGGCTGTACGGGTCCTTGCCGAGGTAGTTGAGCGCGACACCGATCACCTCCTGTGGCGAGTCCGGCATGGCGATGCCGCACGCCTTCAGGCGGCTGGCGTACTCGGGCTTGAACAACAGGTCGAGGCTGTCCAGCGGTACATCGCCCAGGCGCTGGCGCACCGCCTCGACATTCACCCCCAGGCCCAGGGTGCCCCAGGTGTAGGGCACGGCGTAGCGGTTGCCTGGGTCGGTCTCGGCCAGCTTGGCCAGCAGGTCCTTGTCGAGGTTGGCGTAACCAGGCATGCCTTGCGCATCGAGCGGTTGCAGGGCATTGGCCTTGAGCGCCCGGGCCAATACGGTGGCTGAGGGCACCACCACGTCGTAGCCGCTGCGCCCGGTGAGCAGCTTGGTTTCCAGGACCTCGGTGGTGTCGAAGGTGTCGTAGCGCACCTTGTAGCCGGTTTCCTGTTCGAAGCGCTTGAGCGTTTCCGGGGCAACGTAGTCGGCCCAGCTGTAAAGATTGACGACCTTTTCTTCGGCCTGCAGCGGCAGGGCCAGAATCAGGGACAACAGGCACAACGATCGACGCATGACGGACACCTCGGCAAATGGGGTGGATGCCGCCAGCATGCCAGCCGGGTAATATTGCAAGAATGACAAGTTTACAAAGCTGACATTCTTCAGGAGCAATGTGATGCTCGGACAACTGCACGACCCTGACCTGCACCTGCTGCGGCTGTTCGTCACTGTAGTAGAGGCCGGCGGTTTCAGTGCCGCCCAGGGCGTGCTGGGCTTGAGCCAGCCCACCATCAGCCAGCGCATGGCGCAGCTGGAAACGCGGCTCGGCTATCGCCTGTGCAGCCGCGGCAAGAGCGGCTTTCGCCTGACCGACAAGGGCGAGCTGCTGCTGGAGGCGGCACGTAGCCTGCTGCTGAACATCGAGCTGTTTCGCCAACAGGCCAACGGCGTGGCCGGGCGCTTGCTGGGGACGGTGCGGGTGGGCATTGCGGAAAACCAGGATGCGGCCGTAAACCTGCGCCTGGCGATGGCCATTTCACGTTTTCGCCTACGCGATGAATCGGTGCAACTGGAGTTGATCAGCGCGCCTCCGGCGGAACTGGAGCGGCTGCTGCTGGAACAACGGCTGGATTTCGCCATCAGCTACTTTTCCGGCAACCAGGCGGCGTTCGACTATCAACCTTTGTTCGAGGAGCGCCAGCGTTTGTACTGTGCCAAAGGGCATGCGCTGTTCGATGCGACCGAGGTGACGCTTGAGCAGTTGCTGGAGGCGGATCAGGTACGTCACCCGTACCGCTTTCTCAAGGGCGGCGAGCCGTTTCAGAGCCGGCGCAGCATGGCGGTGGCGGAGCAGATCGAGAGCGTGCTGACGCTCATTCTCTCTGGGCGGCACATTGGTTATCTGCCGTGCCACTGCGCGGCGAGCTGGGAGGCTCAGGGGATGTTGCGGGCGCTGGATCCGGGGCTGGATTTTGTGGTGCCATTCACCTTGGCCCGGCATAGGGGACAGGTAGCTGGAGAGGCCCAGGCGGCATTCATGGATGATTTGCTGGTGGCGTTTGCCTAAACCGGCCTCTTCGCGGGCAAGCCCGCTTCCACAGGGATCGCGCAAGGTTTGAAGGTTGCCCAATACCTGTGAAAGCGGGCCTTCCCGCGAAGAGGCCGGAGCATTCAGTAGGCCATGCTCCAGGTCAGGGTGTAGGTACGACCCCGGCCTTGGTAGTCATAAAGATAGGCCGGGCCATAGGTCGGCGAATAGAACAGCGTGGCCCGCTGCCCCCAGACCGTGCTGTACTGCTTGTCCAGCAAATTCTGGATCCCCGCGCTGAAGGTCCCAAAACCGGTGTCCTGGCTCCCCAGCAGGTCAAACGTGGTGTAACCGTCGATCTCATGGTCGGCATCATCCTTCAGGCTGAAGGCATGGTTGGCCTGCAGCCGCGCACTGCGGCCATCGCCCTTCCAGCCGACGAACGCGGTGGCCTTGGACAGCGAGGCATAACGGGCATCACGCTTGATCCAGTCGCCGTTGGCGCCTTCCTCCTCGGAGCGAGTCAAGTGCACGGTACCGCCCGCTTCCCAACCCGTCTGGAAGTGCCGGGTCAGCGCGCCTTCGAAGCCGAAGTCGCGGCTCTTCTGGTCCTCGACGTTGATGGTCAGGGTTTGCGAATCGACGTTGATGATCTTGTCCGACCAGATGTAGTACAGCGCCGCCTGCGCGTCCCAATCCAGGTCGGCATAGCGCCAGCCCAGTTCGACCTGGCGGCTCTTGATGCCAGCCAGCGGGTTGTCCGCCACGCTCAGCCCAGGCTTGCCGTAGTACTTGGCCGGGTCCGGCAGGTCGAAGCCTTCGCCATAGTTGGTCCACACCTGGTGGCCGTTCTTGAAGTCGTAGATGGCGCCAATGTTGTACAGGTTGACCTCATAGTCATTGCTGCCACCGGGCACGCCCTTGAAATCACTGACATCCACGTCCATCTGCTGGCGCCGGGCGCCACCGGACAGGGTCAGGTTGTCAGTGGCATGCCAGTCGAGCTGGGCGTAGACCGAAACACCGTCGACCCGGTAACTGGGATAACGCGGCGCCTTGCTCTCTTTTTCAAGGTCCAGCCCGCCGCTCTCGGATGAAGTCAGGGCATCGAAGGTGGTCTGGTCGGCATTGAAGCGCTCGCGATCCAGGTCGACGCCATAGGTCAGCTTGAGGGTGTCCCACTGCTTGGCGAACAGTCCCTTGAGGCTGGTGACCTCGAAATTCTGCTGCGAAGCGGCAAAGTACACACCGCGCGAGCCGGTCGGCGTGGCTCGGTTGTAGTACGGGAACGGGTAGAAATTGTCGTCTTCCTTGCGGTACGAGGCCTGCAGGTAGAAGTCCTGGCCCAGCACATCGGTATGGTGGTAGTTGGCGTTGAGCAGCAGTCGCCGGGTGCGAGGCTCCAGACCCGAGGAATAACCGCTGCGCAGTTCGGCGTCCTCCAGGTCGGAGGGGGCGTTGTAGTTCAGGTTGGGGAAGTAGATACCGGTGCTGCCGTGGTTGCCGGAATCGTAGTACTGGGCCAGCAGGTCGAGGCTTTGTTCATCGGTGAGTTTCAGGCCCAGAGTGCCCAGCACATCGAGGGTGCGGTTGTACTGCAGGTCGGTCTGGGTGTTGTCGATGAAGATCTGCTCGCCCGCACCGTCGTAGAAGGCTTCGTTCTGCTCGCCGGAAATCCCCAGGCGCGCATTGACCCGGTCGTTGCCGCCACTGATCGACTGGGCGAAGCGCGTGGCCAGGTCGTCGCTGTTGTTGAAGCCACTGCTGGCACCGAGCTGGGTTTCGAAGCGTGCCGGGCCCGGTTCGCCCTTCTTGGTAACGATGTTGATGATGCCGCCGGTGGCACCGCCGCCGTAAATGGCGCTAGCGCCGGAGAGCACCTCGACGCGTTCGACGTTGAACGGCGAAATGCTGTCGAACTGGCGTGACAGCCCACGCGAGCTGTTCTGGCTGACACCGTCGATCATCACCAGCACATTGCGCCCACGCATGTTCTGGCCATAGTTGGTGCGCCCTTCGGGGGCCAGGTCCAGGCCCGGCACCAGCTTGCCGATGGCCTCCTTGAGGCTGACCCCACTGTCGATCTGTTCGCGCAGCTGCTGTTGGTCTACCACCCACACCGTACCGGGGATTTCGCTGATGGCGGTGCTGGTGCGCGAGGCAACGCTGACTTCGATAGGCTTGAGGTTGACCGCCTGCCCTGCTGGCCCCGCCTTGCGCAGGGTAACCGTGCGGGCATCGCTGAACTGCCAGGCCATGTCACTGCCGGCCAGCAGCAGCTGCAGCGCCTGTTCGATGCTGTAGCTGCCTTGCAGCGCCGGGCTGCTCAGGCCTGCTACATCACCCGTGGTGTACAGCAGGTGCAGGCCGGCCTGGTCGGCAAATGCAGTCAGGGCCTGATCGAGGGGTTGTGCCGGCAGGTCCAGTTGGACCTGGCGGGCCTGCATGTGTGCCTGCGCATCTGGGGCGGCCCATGCTTGCAGGGGGCCGGCAAGAACTGCCAGGGCGCTGCAAGACATCAAGGCATGGTGTAGGCGACCGCCGCGACGGTGGGTAGGCTTGGGCAAAAGAGGCACGAATGAGCTTCCAGACAAGTCGTGATTGAGAAGGGTTGCTGATCAGTCCCACTACGACGATCTGGCCTGCACGAACTTGCAGCGCCAAATGAAAAATATTTCGATTATTTTTTACAGAATCAGTGCACCACTGCCAGCCACGGCAGATAAGTGACCTTGAGGCCGTAACGCTGCTCCAGCGTGCGCAGCAGGGCCTGCGGATCGTTCAGGTCAAACACGCCGCTGACCTCGAGTGCGGCGAGCTTGTTGTCGGAGAGCACGATACGGCCATGCTGGTAGCGCTCGAGTTCGGCCAGTACCTGGCGCAGTGGTTTGCCATTGAAGATCAACTTGCCGCGCTGCCAGGCTGTCTGCGCGTCGGCGTCGGCGGCGATGGCCAGGTGCTGTGCACCCACCCAGGCTTCACCTTTGGCCAGCACCACATGGCCGTCACGGCGCACGCTGAAGGTGGCCGCACTGCCCTGCACAGCCTCACCGGCGGTTTCGACCACGAAGGGTCGCGGATCATCGGCGGTTTCAAACAGCGCCTCGCCAGCCTGCAGCGTCACCCTGCGTTCGCTGGTGCTGAAGGCCACGTTCAGGGCACTGCCGCTGTTGAGCACGACACGCGTACCGTCTGCCAAGGTAACGCGCTGCTGCTCGCCAACGCCCGTGTGATAGTCCGCCAGCCACACCGGTACGTTTTGCCAACCGCTGTAGCCTGCCACCAGCAGCACCAGTGAGGCGGCGATGCCCGATGCCCAGTGCCACTTGCTGCGCCGCGCAGGCGCTGCCTGGAACACTTGGGCAGTCGGCGTATGGCCAAGATCCTGCCAGAGTGCCTCAGCCTCCCGCGCAGCTTCGGCATGCGCCAGGCTCAGCTGGCACCAGCGCTGGTAACCGGCCAGGTCACTTGCGCTGGCATGGCCCGAGTGCAACAGCACCTGCCAGTCGAGGGCATCGTCGGACAGGTCGCTGATGGGGTGGGGCGCGTGCATGGTAGAAGTTTCAGTCATGGTTGTGCTTGAGCCAATCGCGGCAATGGCGCAGGGCGTGGCCGATGTATTTTGCCACCATGCTCTCGGAAACGCCCAGTCGTTGTGCAATCTGCGCCTGGGTCAGGCCCTCGACTCGATTGAGCAACAGTGCCTGACGCGCATTGCTGGACAACTGCAGCAGGGCCTCGTCGAGTATCTGCAGTCGCTCGCGGGCCAGCAACGTTGCCTCCGGGGCGGGCGCCGGGCAGGCCACCTCCCCTGCCCCTTCGCTGTCCTCATGGCTGGCGGCGATACGCTGCTCGCGGCGCAGTGCATCGATGGCCAGGTTGCCAGCTACACGGAAGATGAAGCTGCGTGCATGCAGCACCGGTACCGCTTGCTCGTCGATCTTCACCAGCTTCAGGTACGTCTCCTGGGCCACGTCGGCGGCACGCTGCCGGTCGTTCATGCGCCGGGTAAGAAACTGCAGAAGGTCGTCGTAGTGCTCCTGGAAACTCGCCAGCAGACCGGACACGGGAGACGTCAGCATTGGGTAAAAACACTGCCAGCAAGAGGGATTATCGGGCGTTAATGAGAAACAGTATCTTTCATTAGGCCCGACACTTTCAACGCTGCCGTGCATTTGCCACACTCCAGTCTCAACTTCGCCGGCAAGGTCTTTCTCCATGGTTGCCCATTTGCGCCGCTACGTTCGTTTGCTTCTGGTCCTGCTACTGGCAGGCGGGCTGAACGCCTGTGCACTGTTTCAGGCCAGCGACCCGCTCAATATCAGTGTGATCGGCATCGAGCCACTGCCGGGGCAGGAATTGGAAATGCGCATGGCGGTGAAGATGCGGGTGCAAAACCCCAACGAGTCGGCCATCGATTACAACGGTGTAGCGCTGAACCTGGAGGTCAACGGCCAACCACTGGCAGCTGGGGTCAGTGACCAGAAAGGGCACATCGGCCGCTACGACGAAGCCGTGATCGTGGTACCGGTAAGCATCACGGCGTTCGCCTTTCTGCGTCAGGCATATGGCCTGGGCAAGCTCGATTCGCTGCAAGGGATGCCTTACAAGCTGCGCGGCAAATTGGCCGGGGGCCCCCTGGGCACTGTGCGCTTCAGCGACGAGGGCACGCTGGACCTGCCCAAGGATGGCAGCCTGTATTGGTGAGGCGCCAGATCAGCGGTTAGCGCTGGCTGCGGCCATCATCTTGTTGACTTCGCTGCGCACCATGTTGGCGTACTCTGGTGGCGACATGCCCTCCAGCTCGGCACGTACCCACTCTGCCCACTTGCCTTTACGCCGTGATTTTTCCGAAATCAGCCGCGCGGCTTCGCCCTTGGCTTTGCCCAGGTTGTTCTGCCACATCTCGAACAGCCGGGCCTTTTCTGCCTCGATCTGCGCCCGTTCCTCGAAGCTCATGTTGGCCAGATTGAAACTCATGAAAGTACCTGCCTGTTGAAAATGGCCGCTATCTTACACCGTGGCGTCGCATCATCGGCAAAGCCGTCGCAACTTTCCCGGCGCGCAGGCATCCATTGTTCAAACCACTCCATCAACGAGGACGAGTTCATGGCCCGTAAAAACGCCGCTCTGGCCGACAGTGATCAGATCAAGGACCAAATGTTCAGTGAACTGCAGGCATTGATCGAAGAATCGGAAAAGCTGCTCGATGAAAGCGCCGCTCTGGTTGGCGAAGAAGCCGAGACCCTGCGTGCGCAGGTCAGTCTGAAACTGCGCCAGGCACGCCAGGCCGCCGGCCAGGTACGCGCCAAGGCGCAACCGGTGGTCGATGCCACCCAGGACTACATTGGTGGCCACCCATGGCAGACGGTGGCGGTGTCCGCAGGCTTCGGCCTGGTGATCGGCCTGCTGCTGGGGCGCCGCTACTGAGTGTCAGGCAGCTTGCACCATCGGAATACCGCTGTGGAAACGCAGCTCCTGGTCCGGTGACTGGATCAGTTCGGCTTCAGCTTCACGCACCAGGGTGACGCGGCGGGCGATGTCCGCCTCGTCACCATACTGGTGGGCCAGTTTCAGGTAGCCCTGATAGTGGCGTGCTTCGCTTTTCAGCAAGCCGTGATAGAAGGTGCCAAGCTCTTCATCAAGGTGTGGCACCAAGGCCGCAAAGCGCTCGCAGCTGCGGGCTTCGATGAATGCCCCGACCACCAGTGTATCCACCAGCTTCACCGGCTCGTGGGCCCGCACCAGGCGGCGCAAGCCCGACGCATAACGCCCCGCCGACACTGGCCGCAGCGGCACGCCGCGGCGCTTCATCAGGCGTAGAACCTGCTCGTGGTGCACCAGCTCTTCACGGGCCAGGCGCGACATCATGTTGATCAGGTCCAGGTGGGTGTTGTACTTGGCGATCAGGCTGAGGGCGGTGCTGGCTGCCTTGAACTCGCAGTTCTTGTGGTCGATCAGCAAGGTTTCCTGGTCGGCGAGTGCCGCTTCGATCCAGGCATCTGGGGTCGGGCAGCCGAGGAAGGCATCGATTTCGGGGATCAGGGACATAAGCGAACAACCACACTGAACGGGCAAGACCGGCGATTATACCGACGGCGACGGGTAGCACCAGTGACTATGCTTGATGTACATCAAGCGGCGACGCGAGGGGCGCCGACTATAGTCAGGCATTGCTCGCCACCTTTGAAGGGAGTTCACGCCATGCAAGCCGTCCGCAGCATCCTCGTCGTCCTTGACCCCGACCATGCCCATAGCCGTGCACTCACCCGGGCAAAGCTGATTGCCGGTGTGACCGGTGCGCGCCTGCACCTGTTGATGTGTGACAAGAGACATGACCATAGCGCTTTGCTGAGCCTGCTCAGCAGCCAGCTGCATGACGACGGTTATGACAACGTCACCCATGAGCAGAAGTGGAAGGAGAGCCTGCACGAGTCGATCATCTATGTGCAGCAGGCCGAGGGTTGTGAGCTGGTCATCAAGGAACACCGAGCTGATAACCCGCTCAAGAAGGCTTTGCTGACACCTGCCGACTGGAAACTGCTGCGCCAGTGCCCGTGCGCGGTACTGATGGTCAAAAGCGAACGCCCATGGACCGCAGGCGTGATCCTCGCGGCGGTGGATGTGGAAAACCAGGACGAAGATCATCGTCGGCTGCATGCCAGCATCATCGACCATGGTTATGCCATTGCCGGATTGGCCAAAGGCGACCTGCACGTGATCAGTGCACACCCCTCCCCCATGCTGTCTGCGTCTGATCCTGTGTATCAGCTGAGCGAGACCATCGAAAAGCGTTACCGGGAAGCCTGCAGCGCGTTCCAGGCTGAATTCGATATCAGTGAAGATCGCCTGCATGTCGCGGAGGGGCCTGCGGATGTGCTGATCCCCCATTTCGAGAAGCAGCTTCATGCCGTGGTCACGGTCATGGGCACGGTCGCTCGCACCGGGATTTCCGGGGCCCTGATCGGCAATACCTCGGAAGTCGTACTGGACGCTCTAGAAGGCGACGTGCTGGTGCTCAAGAGCGAAGAAGCTACGGCTCACCTGGCGGAACTTGCCCGGGGTTGATGGTTTTTCGGCCCGCAAAGACAAAACCCCTACCTGCATGTGCAGATAGGGGTTTTGCGAAATGAATCTTGACGATGACCTACTCTCACATGGGGAAACCCCACACTACCATCGGCGATGCATCGTTTCACTGCTGAGTTCGGGATGGGATCAGGTGGTTCCAATGCTCTATGGTCGTCAAGAAATTCTGTAGCCAGAATGTCCAGATGGACAGCCCAGCGAATCCGGATATGTGATGTTGTGGTTCGTTGCGAACTTTCG